>NZ_RZGQ01000005.1 GCF_003989735.1 Legionella sp. km772
AGCTCTCCTGGCCTATGGACTTGTGGATAAGCCATTCTGAGAGTAAGGTGAATGAACTAACAAACCGGGAATAGCTCTTATTTTTCCTGAATTTTGTTCCAGATCCCCGGACCTAGCTAAGCACTTTCTGAGCTAATTGAAGATGCTTTAAATCTCCAACAAACCAGCATCGAACAATACAATATTAAGGTTGAGCGCCGCTATCAGCAACTCCCACCCATCGCGGTGGTTAAATCTAAATTGTTCCAGATTTTAATTAATGTGGTAAAGAATGCTATTGAGGCCCTAATTGCAGGTGATGAGCAAGAAAAGCGAATGATCATCACCTTAGAGGAGGATGAAAAAAATCTCATCCGTCTAAGCATCCGAGATAATGGAATAGGCATTAGCAAAGAACATTTAGATAAAATTTTTTCTTTTGGATTCACTACCAAAACTAATGGTCATGGCTATGGAATACATAGTTGCGCATTGATTGCTAAAGAATTAGGCGGCTCAATTACTGCTAGGTCAGACGGTTTAAATCAAGGGGCAACTTTTATTTTAGCTATTCCTCAAAGAGGACTTTTCGATCAATCTTAAACCAAGCTCAGAGTGAAACCCATTTTTTTTAAGCTCGCTCCTAGGTAGAGCGAGCGATTGCAAATTTAATTTTTTAGGGCTAGAGTGCGAAATTAGCTGCAAAACAATTCGGATGAACCACCAATGCTTAATAAAACCAGGAACTGTCTTTTAGCCTTACTTATAATTGTTCTATTTCACCCTAATGCCCAGGCATTTACCACTTATAAACTAGCACCGAATGAAACCATCGTTTTAAAAAACACCTTAAACCGCCCTATTTCGTCTTATTGCTTAATTAATGCTGTCTCTAACGTGGTTAACAGCATTTCAATTTATATGCTAAGTGGCGCTGGAATGTTCAATGGAAACAGCATAACCCCAGGACAAACTCTGTTCGAAAACATCTACAATACTCAATATATTCCTATTAGCGCCAATGCTTATGCCAGTGCTCGAATTACCAATATTGGTGGCTATACAGTGCAAGCACAATGTACGCTGAGCTAAATATCTAGCAAAACGCGGTATGCAGGGCAATAAATCGCTGAATGAGCCAAGAAAAATAGGGTTAACTAGAATAGGTCTAAAAGAAAGGGGGTGATGCACCTTGGTAAAAAGGTGCATTAAAAAGAGAACTTATTCAGAAGCAAGTTCAATCGCAAAAGCAATTGCTAATTTTGAAAAATTAGTCATATGCTCCAGGCTTAATTTCTCCATAGTATCCGCAGAGCTATGAATATAGGGGTTATGCTCCTCAAAATTTGACTCACATGGAAACGCAGCGGGTACACCTATATCAGTCCAAGACGCATGATCACTGCAGCCATAGCCACATTTAGAATAATCTACTGGGACGTGGACGTAGGTATCAATCAATTTGGCTACATAATTATTTAAGCCTTTGTCGGTATAATCAGTAAATACCCACATGGTTGGATCGTTTGCCTCGACGCGATAGCCCGTCATATCTAATTGTAAAGCGGCTTTAACTTTAATTTCTTTAGCTTGGAAGTCTTCGACTACATATTGCGATCCCACTAAGCCTCGTTCTTCAGCAGCATACCAAATAATGTAAATCGGGCGTTTTAATGCTGCTTTTGATGATAAGAGAATACGCGCCGCTTCCATTAAGCTTGATGAACCACTACCATCATCACCTGCACCAGGCATCTTACCATCGAGAGTATCCATATGAGCACCCAGGACAATTGCAGGTGCATCAATATCCTTACCAATAACGGTAACTAAAGAAGGTTGGATGTACCAGCCTGTTTTAACAAAAAAAGTATCAGTATCTGTACGGCCCGCTTCGCTGGCCATTTTTTCGAATTGTTTTTTCAGCCAATGTGCGGTTTCAACACCGGTGGCTTTAGTAGCAGAACGGTTATGGTACGTGGTGAGATGAGTCAAGGTGTCCCAAATATTATCAGCTACCACCTCTTTTAAAGCCGCATTGACTTCTTCTGAATGTTTAATTTCATAAACTGGTTTATCAGCCTGCTTGGTATTTTCAACGGCAAAGTTGGCTGGTTTTACCGTTCCACGCTGTAATAACCTTTGTGCTGCTTTGGAACTAGCCAATCCTGATTTCTTTAACTTATGGCTTACATTAATGAAGTGTCCGCAGTGTTCCTGATCCGCCAATGCAATTAATTTTTCCAGATCAGCAGCAGGCATATTAATAATTTTAAATTGCTTATTCTCGGCTAAGACAGAATGAGACGTTTTTATTTTTGCAGCGAGGCATTGAGGAACTTGCAACTGCTCATACACAGGGGGAGCACCAGCTGAAATTGAATTACCAGCCAGTAAAAGACCAGTAGAAATAAAAGCTATCCATTGATTCAAACGCATTTCCTCTCCTAAGTAATAAATTAATCAACAACGATAGTACATGATGAAGAAAAACATGCAAGTACCTTGAAATTATTCACCCATTTTCTCTGATTGCCTTGTATTTATTTAAATCCAAAACGATGAATGTGCTTTTTTTGAGCTGATTGGTATTGATAATCATTTTCATTTGAGATAAAGTTTTAACTTCCATACCTCAGCGTGGGCAAATATACTACAATGAAGACAAAAAATATACCTGTGAACTTAAAAAAGATACCTTATTACCTGGTGCTAAGCTTACTTACCACGGGAGCCAGCCTGATTTTAGGTTTTTTAAGCTTTAGTGGCATGTATGCCCTCTTGCCGGTGTTACCTTTGGCGTTCGGCACCTTCTTTTTATCAGTAGCCTACGAAGGCGAAATTTATTTACAAAATATTAAGGGGGCTTTGACTAAATTATTTAAAAATAATTATTTAGAAAATTACCTCGCCAAAGAATATTTGCTCACTCATTTCCCCGACAATACCGAGCAAGCAGATTGTCCCCAGTTTTTCCGGGATTATAAAGCCCAGCTGTTACTACTTGCTCAGTATGAACATAAAGAATTAAATCAAGAAAGCAAACAAAGAAGAAAACAAATTGCCAGAACCCTAAAGGATATGGAGCATTGGTTCGCTCAGCAATTATTTACAAAAACTCCTGATGATAAGGCAACACCTTATGCCTTAGAATTGCAAAAATGGTTAGCGGAGCACAGCCAAAAAGAATGGCAAGAAAAGATTAGCCAGCGCGGCTCGCGTTTCAATATAGTAAAAGGCTTCAGTGCACTTGCCGCGTTATTTATGGGGCTTGGCAGCACTTATTTAATGGTTGAAGCATTCAGCGCCATCCCCTTCTTTGCAACGATTCCATTTACCGTCTGGCCCCTGATTATTCTTCCCCTAGCAACCGTTGCCGGTGCGGCTTATGGCTTACTGACTTACAATGCTATCACCGATTTAATTAATAATAATACCGTTGTTAAATGGTATAACAAATTAAAAGCCGATTTAATGCAAGGATTGACTCCGCGTAATTTCTTTATGGCCGTTACCGCCACTTTTCTTGCAACCTTAGCAGTTGCCCTGACTGTATGTACGGCAGGAACTTGGTGGACTATTGCTACTAATGCTCGTCCTTTATTTGATTGGATGCGAAAAATGCCTAGTTTTATCATGGGCGTCATTAATCCCATCATTACAGGTGCTTCTGCAATAGTATTTAATATTCAAAACTCAGCGGAATCATTAGAGATGGTTGACGAGGCACTGCGCAGTGAAAAAAGTGTTTTTCAAAATGTTTATGATGCGCTTGCGAAGGGATGGCAAAACCTCCTGGATACAGAAAATTGGCTACAGATGCTTAATCCCTTTCGTTTGTTATTAAAACTAACCATCACGCCCTTACGTATCTTATTTTTCTTCGGCCATCTGGTGAGTATCGCGCTTACTTCAGATCGCATGCCAGGTGTTCCCCAAATTGTTGCAGCCTTAGTGGCTATTATTAGCGAGGGTTTTGAAGATGCGCATTACTTTATAGGCGGCTCTTCTGCCGAACAATGTGGACATCAGAATATTCCTGGCCACGTCCACCAATTTGAACTAAAAAAACTACTGCAAGAACGGGTGGAATCTGGCTCTGAACATGCTCATGGCGTGGATATCCCTACTTGGTTTATCCAAACTATTTCCGCCCCTATCTATGCTTTAGCTGCCGCTTGGGACTCTTTAGCCAGTAAGTGGAATCAAAGCAACAACAACGAGGAAGCAGCCACCAAACGCACCCTCAGTTTTGCTCAAGCCTGGAGTAAACAACGCGGTATTCCCCAAGAAGAAAATGTTAATCCCGCATTAAGCACCCGCCCCTCATGGGCATGGCAGGTAGAACATACGGTTACGTTGATTGATAAGCAAAGTAAAAAACTTGCGCAAGCCTCAGTAAACCGTGAATTGGCGCAAGAAAAAATCACCAGTCTTGACGCATTAAAAACCAAGGTACTACAAGAACCACAATTATTAGGCAAAACCTTAAGACAAGAAAAAAAGAATGCCGTGTATAATAAACATCGTCTTTTTGCCCTTGAAGAGCAAACTAGTACTCAATCCTTTATAGAGGAATTACCCGAGCGGGTAGGAACCAAAAATAAAGGACCTAAAGGTGCTCCGACCATGTGGAACCCTCGTGTCGCTAGTAGGAATCTCACCTCGCGGCCAGGTACAGAGAAAGAGAATGAAGAGTTTTGCATCCCTTGCAATCCCTAGTTACTAAAATTAGCGACGGAGCCTGGAGCAGTTCTGCAGGCTTCGTATCCACGTCGTAGTTTCTTAACTTAAGTTTTCCCTTCACCCAATAAACTTTTCAAACCCGATAAATGGGATTGGGCGAGCTTCTTCGATTGCTCTTCATTGCGCTCACCAGTCTTCCCAAACCATTCTAAGCTTTCTTGCGGAAGTTCTTCTAAGAAACGGCTAGGAAGGCAGTCGTTTAATTCCCCAGCTCGACGTCGTTGTTTTGCTAAGGTAAAGCACAAGCCTTTTTGTGCTCTCGTTATCCCCACATAGGCAAGCCGTCGCTCCTCTTCTATGTGATCCTCATCAATACTTACACGATGAGGTAAAAGCTCTTCTTCCATGCCAACTAAATAAACATAGGGGAACTCTAATCCTTTAGAGGCATGTAAAGTGAGTAACTGAACGGTTTCTTTATCGGGCTCATCTGCTTGCTCTAAGATATCAATTAAAATCAATTTATTAATTATCTCGGCTAAGGTTTTTTCTGGCTCCTTAGTCAATAAACGAGCGACCCAATCAATGAGCTCCCAAACATTATCCATTTTTTTTTGCGCTTTAGCAGGCGTATCAGTTTGCTCATAAATATAAGCTTCATAACCACTGTCTTCCACCATTTGTTTTAAAGTTTCACTAATAGAAAGCCCGGTGGCGGTATGTTGTTTAACCCGTTCAAACCATGATTTAAAGGTTTGCAAAGCTTGCCGCGGTTTTTCGCCTAAGAGCTCAGTCAAGGCTAGATGATCAGCCGCCGCATATAAGCTCAGCCCTCTTTTTTGCGCGTAGTGGCCTAAGGCATCTAAGGTTTGTTCACCAATACCACGTTTAGGCGTATTGATTACGCGCAAAAAGGCAGCATCGTCAGCTTCATTGCACAGCAACTTTAAATACGCGAACACATCTTTTATTTCAGTTTTAGCAAACCAAGATTGTCCACCGCTTATCCGATAGGCAATGCCATAATTTCTTAATACCTTCTCAAAAATACGGGATTGGTGATTGCCGCGGTATAAAATGGCATAATCACCGTATTGAACTTGCCCGCGCATTTTGTGGCTGATTAAATCAGTGACTACGCGTTCGGCTTCATCTTGTTCATCCTTACAACACAAGACACGTAATAATTCGCCATGGCCTAACTCGCTCCATAATTTCTTTTCGAATAAATGGGCATTATTGGCGATTAAGTGATTGGCGGCATGTAAAATTCTGGCCGTAGAACGGTAGTTTTGCTCGAGTTTAATTATTTTGAGGCGGGGGTAATCTGTTTGTAATTGCGCTAAATTTTCTGGTTTTGCCCCACGCCAAGCATAAATAGACTGATCATCATCACCCACTACGGTAAAATGGGCACGCACCCCTACTAATTTTTTTACTAAGAGATACTGACTCGTATTAGAGTCCTGGTATTCATCAACCAACAAGTGGCGTACTTTATTTTGCCAATACTCCAGGACCTCTGGGTGTTCAGTTAATAAGGCCACCGGCAAGCGAATCAGATCGTCAAAGTCAACGGCATTATAAGCCTTCAGGGCTAACTGGTAACGAGGATATAATAAGGCAGCCTCTTCAAATAAAGGTGCATTGGCATTCATCGTCATGACGGTCTCAGGACCTAATAAATCATTTTTCCAACGAGAAATATGTTGCTGAATTTGAAACAATAGCTCACGCTCATTGGCCTTATTAGCCGGTAAAAAACCGCGGATAATCTGTAAGCTGTCTTCACTATCAAAAATAGAAAAACCAGATTTCAAACCACATAAGGCTAAATGACGTTTTATCATACTTAAACCTAAGGTATGAAAAGTAGCCACCTTTAAACCACGGCGTTGGGATGCAGGTAAGAACGAGGCAATCCGCGCTCTCATTTCATTAGCCGCTTTATTGGTGAACGTGACCGCAAATACCGAAGAAGGAATATAACCGCATTGGTTTATTAAATACGCTATTTTCTGAGTAATCACTCGCGTTTTACCGCTTCCTGCTCCTGCAAGAACCAACAAGGGCCCATCGATATAATGTACTGCGGCCATTTGTTGACTATTTAACATCGTTTAATCTCAAGGCAAAAGAGGGGATTATTACTTAGTCAAAGTACTGACGCAACTTTTACTTTGTATTTATATCCAGTGAAGAGTATCGGCTTATTTTCTAGGCTACTGTCCCGTAATAGTTCCAATGCCTGTTACGGGAACAAAGGGGGTTACTTAGTTGGTGGAGCGTTGAACATCAAACTCCTCATCATTATCGCTTTCGATAAATTCAGGTTTTTTTTCAATTTCATTAATTTCTTCGAAACCAAAGAAAACTTTATCAATTTTCTTAAATAAGGGTTCAAGTATGTCGTGCTTTTTCATGATAGTATCCTCTTCTTCTTTGTAATTCTTTACCTAGGGAATATATTTAAGCGTAGTTCAAATTTTCGTTTTCTCAAGGAGAAACGCATTATTTTGGCAAATTAAAGACAGCCCAAAAACTAAGTTCCTCATTTTTTGTAATTTTTGTCAAAACGGGAACCACTCAGCAGATTTGTGCTAGAATGTTCATTAACTTTGAGCAGACCCAATACTAATAGGCTTTAAATGAACCAGGCAGATACTATACAACGATTTATTTTTGAACACGCTAATATTCGCGGGGAAGTTGTTCACATTGAGCAAACCTATAAAACGATTATTAATCAACGTGACTACCCTCCGATGGTTAAAAATTTGCTGGGCGAGGCCATTATTTCCTGTTTACTCTTGGCCAGTAGCATTAAATTTGAAGGCAGCCTTAATTTACAATTTCAAGGAGATTCTCGCCTTTCCTTGCTGCTAGTTCAGTGTGATAATAAGCTCAATGTCCGCGCTTTTGCTCGCTATACTGATGCCCTCACTATCGAAGAATATGCCCAAGCCTTTTTACAAGGCCAAATGGGATTAACCATCAATCAATCTAATCAAACGCAAAATTATCAAAGTCTAGTTCCCCTTCAATCAACCTCCATGAGCGAAAATTTAATGAACTATTTTGCTCAATCAGAGCAGATAGCAACCCGTGTATGGCTTGCAGTAAATGAGGATAAGGCCGCCGGGATGTTATTACAATTAATGCCTGGACAAGACACCCAACAAAGAGAACAGTTCTGGGAATACGCCGTACAATTAGGGCAGACTGTAAGTGAGGAAGAGCTTCTAGATTTAGATAATGAGACACTGTTGTACCGGCTCTACAACGAAACCGACTTGCGATTATTTGAGCCCCGCACGACGCAATTTCAATGCCGCTGCTCCCCAGACAAAATGAAGCAAGTAATCACTATCCTTGGTGAGCAGGAGGCTCAAGATTTAATCAAAGAAAAAGGCCTTATTGATATTAATTGTGATTTTTGTAATCAACACTATAGTTTTGATTCAATCGATGTTGCGCTGCTTTTTCACCATTAGTCATGGTCAAGTTAAACGCTTGACCTGAACTTCTTGCATTTCGGTTAGTAAACCCCCCCTATAAAATGAATTTAAATTCAGTTTTTTTTAATTTAAATTCATTTTTAGTTGACATCAAGGGATAAATCCAACTATATTCAAAAAATGAATAAAAAGTGGATTTAAAATCAAATGCACGCTTTACAACAAAATTTTTTCTATATCGGTCAAGGAACGATTTTGACTTTAGAATTAATGTTGGGAGGGATGTTCATTGGCTTGCTTGTCGGCACCCTATTAGCTATTTCACGTTACAAGGGTTTTGCCCGCCGAATAATTGATCGGTTCATTTCGTTTACGCGCGGGACGCCTCTCATTTTGCAATTGAGCTTCGTCTATTTCGTAACCCCTTCCTTAATCGGTTTAAAAATTAATATTGTAACGGCTGGCATTTTAACCTTTGGCTTCAATAGCTCGGCATACATCGCAGAAATACTTAGATCAGGCATTGAAAGCTTACCTAAAGGGCAATTTGAAGCGGGCAAAACCTTACAAATCCCCAGATTCTATTTATGGAAAGATATCATTTTACCCCAGGTAATAAAGAATATCCTGCCCGCCCTTGTTAATGAAATGATTGCCTTATTGAAAGAGACTGCCTTGATATCGACCATTGGCGGCATGGATTTAATGCGTAAGGCCCAGTCCATTGCAGCGGAGCAATTTAGTTATTTTCTACCTTTATGTATTGCTGCTTGCTATTACTATGTTTTGGTCTTGCTGATTGAATATTTAGGAAAAACTATAGAACGAAGGGGCAAATTATGTTAATCATCAATGACGCCAGTAAAACCTTTAACGCCCTCCCAGTGCTAAAAAATATCAGCCTAACCTTATTAGAAAATACAGTTCTGGGTCTGGCTGGGCACTCAGGCAGTGGAAAATCAACCCTGCTAAGATGCATCCAGGGCTTGGAATCATTAGATTCGGGGTTTATCCAGGGACCAGCAAAACGTGGATTTATGTTTCAAGATTTTCAACTGTTTCCTCACCTGACTGTCTTAGAAAATTTAACTTACGCCCCCAAACTTCATAATAAGGCAGTGGATCATAGCCAAGAGGCAAAGCAACTATTAGCCAACTTAGGTATTGCTGATAAACTAAACACCTATCCTCATCAGCTCTCAGGAGGGCAAAAACAGCGAGTTGCCTTAGCCAGAAGTTTGATGATGAAACCCTCATTATTACTCTGCGATGAACCGACTTCTGGATTAGATCTGGTCAGTATTGATGAGGTTATTAAGGTATTAAACATCGCCAAGGCAATGGGGCTAACCATGGTTATCGCATCGCATGATCTAGAGTTCTTAAGTAAGATTGCCGATCGCATGCTCATCCTAAAAGAGGGTCAAGGCATTGCCGATATTAGACCCCCGTATAATGACTTAAAAAAATATTATCAGGAATAAATAGCGACGCGTTCACTTATTGGTTATAGAAATAAGTGCTGTAGAGGTTTAAGTAGCTGTTATTTTGCTCCATAACCATTAAGATCTGGTTGATCCGTTCTATTAAAGCAGCATTTTGCGGTGTTGACATAATGCCAATCCCGAATCCAATCTCATCAATTGGCCCTAATTCTGCAAATAAAGTACAGTTTTGCGTCCAATACTTCACCGAAGAACGGCGCATAAAAGCGGCTGAAATGGATTTATTATTTAATGCTGTGACAATATCACTGATACTATCGTATTCATTTATTTTAAAACCAGGGTAGCTGTTTTGCAGATAAGTGATAAAGAGACTTCCTGAAGGATTTCCTTTAATAACACCGATAGTAGTACCTTTTAAATCGGCGATTTTTTGGTAAGGGCTTCCTCTTAAAGTCATAAATTGCCCTAAACCTACGATGTAGGGCAAACTAAAAATGTATTTAGGGCTAGGTTGAATAAAAATCCCCCCTATCGCAAAATCAATTTTTCCCGTATCTAATGCAGGAAAAAATTCATGATAATTCATGAACACTAAATTACATTCAGTTTTTAAGCTCGTGCAAATGTCACGCGTTAAATCAATATCAAACCCTTCGCTGGGAGAGTAAACATAGGGAGGGTCAAAAACAAGGACCCCCACATTAAGGGCTGCTTGAGAGCAAAGAGAAAGAAGGCTCAGCAATAAAGCTACTAACAGTGTTTTAATCGTCATTTAGTTCTAGTCCCTTAAAATCTATTATTCTTCTAGTTATAGCTCTAAGTTTAGACTAAAATACCGCCACTATTGAAGGGTTAAATCAGGAGGAGATAAAACCCCTGAATCCGCTTGGGAAAATTGAAAAAACTCGCCCCTCATTGCTTGTAAAATTTGCTGCAAACTCACAAACTGCGCGCTTAATTGAAAATATAAGTCTGCAGTTTCACTCGCATGCAACTCGCCGACAGAAAGATAGGCGGCTTGCCCCATATCAGAAAAATAATTCAAACTTACATGTCTTTTTCGGGCCATTCCCGGGAATAAACCGCAAAATAATAAACTTTTGTCGCCAACTTCACGCAATAACTCGACTTGATGTAGGCGTGATTTGCGCATGGACTCTAGAAAATCCAGCGCAACTATCGATTCAATAAGTTTTGGACCTTGAGAAAAGCGCATCAGCAGAAAAACCAGATAACTTTCCGTGTTTTCATTTAGAACTAGCCGAGTAGCCGCTTGTGCCTCATTAACTAAGGCATGCCATTGGCTAATATCAGTGGGATGTAAAATTAATTGTTTCATAAATACCCCCTTATTTACTTCTCACCACTTATCTTGCAAGGCACATACCAACATCACTTATTATTAGTATAGTCGCTACTCGGCTAAAAATAGAGAAAACTACCTATCTGGTTTACCCTATTCTCAATTTATTGACATTAAGGTCCTATGCCGTCAAATTATTGTCATCAATAGATTAAGTGCTTTATTAACAATAAAAAGTCGGCTCCCTTTCCGCCTCGATTCTTCCTAGTTATTATTCCTTAATAATACAAACCTGATAGGATTTAGCCGGCTATTCGTGTATAATGGTAAATCTATGAACAAACGCCCCATTTTATTCTTAATTTATTTTCTTGTTATTTCAATAAAAGGTTATTTATGATTGAAAAGATTCGCAATATCGCCATTATCGCTCACGTTGACCATGGTAAAACTACACTGGTGGATAAGTTACTCCAACAAACCGGCACCTTAAACGAAAGAGCACCAACTGTTGAACGCATGATGGACTCTAATGCCTTAGAAAAAGAGCGCGGCATTACTATTTTAGCTAAAAATACCTGTGTTTATTGGAATGGCTATCAAATTAATATCGTTGACACCCCTGGGCATGCTGACTTTGGTGGCGAAGTGGAGCGGATCCTATCCATGGTTGACTGTGTTCTATTGCTAGTAGATGCCGTCGATGGCCCTATGCCGCAAACACGTTTTGTTACGCAAAAAGCCTTTGCCCAAGGGTTAAACCCAATTGTTGTAGTCAATAAAATTGATAGACCGGGGGCTCGTCCTGACTGGGTTATCGATCAAGTATTCGATTTATTTGATAATTTGGGCGCCAATGATACTCAGCTAGACTTTCCAGTGGTTTATGCCTCCGCGCTTAATGGGTATGCCCAATTAAGTTTAGACGAAGAAGCCAGCAATATGGATGCTTTATTACAAACGATTGTTGAGCGAGTCTCCCCTCCTGATGTCGATGAGGAAGGTCCTTTCCAAATGCAAATTAGTTCTCTAGATTATTCTTCTTATGTAGGAACAATTGGCATCGGACGAATCACCCGCGGCCGGATTAAAGCAAAATCACCGGTGAAAATCATTGATAAAGACGGCAATATCCGTAGTGGACGTTTATTACAATTATTAGGCTTTAAAGGGCTTGAGCGTATTGAGGTAGACGAAGCTGGTGCTGGTGATATTGTGGCAATTACCGGTATTGAAGCCCTCAATATTTCTGATACCATTTGTGATCCTAATAATGTAGAGGCCCTCCCAGCTCTAAGTGTTGATGAGCCAACAATTAGCATGACCTTCCAAGTAAACGACTCCCCCCTCGCAGGCCAGGAAGGGAAATACGTTACCTCGCGTAAAATTAAAGAACGCTTGGATACTGAATTACTCCATAACGTGGCCCTGAAGGTGGAATTAGGCGAAGATCCAGATAAATTTAAAGTTTCTGGACGGGGCGAATTGCATTTATCGATTTTAATTGAAAACATGCGTCGTGAAGGGTACGAATTAGCTATTTCTAAACCAGAAGTTATTATTAAAGAAGTCGATGGTGTGCGCGAAGAGCCTTATGAACGAGTAACCATTGATGTTGAAGAAAGCCATCAAGGCACCATCATGGAAAAGCTCGGTGAGCGCCGTGGCGAAATGCAAGATATGGTTCCAGATGGGAAAGGTCGAGTTCGATTAGATTACATGATTCCAACGCGCGGATTAATTGGTTTTCATAACGAATTCTTATCCTCTACTTCGGGCACGGGCCTCATGTATCATGTGTTTGATCATTATGGCCCTGCGATTAAGGGACGAATTGGCAAACGCTTAAACGGAGTGATGATTGCTAATTGCTCCGGTACAGCCCGAGGTTTTGCTTTATTTAACTTACAAGATCGCGGCCGCTTATTTTTAGAACCTCAATCTGTCTGCTATGAAGGGATGATTGTAGGGATTCACGCCCGTGATAATGATTTAGTTGTTAACGTAACGAAAGAGAAGCAACTTACTAACATCCGCGCATCGGGTACAGATGAAAATATTATTTTAACCCCTGCCCTGAAATTTACTTTAGAGCAAGCTTTAGAGTTTATTGATGATGACGAGTTAGTAGAAGTCACTCCCAAATCCATTCGCTTACGTAAGAAAGAATTAAAAGAACACGAGCGTAAAAAATCTTCACGCCTTGCCAATAGTGATGAATAATTAGCATTATGAAACAAGCCTTTGAACGCGTTATTTTATATGCTCGTCAGCATCGAGCCAACCAAGATGTAAGCGAAAGCTTACATCGCTTGGTAGATTTTCTGCAAAAAAGAAAACTTGCTATCGTCCAAGATATTGATACTGCGGCAAGTTTTGCTTTACAAGTACCCGTGTTAGAGCGGGATAAAATGGGCAGTCAAAACGACCTCATCGTGGTAGTGGGCGGTGATGGTAGTTTACTTTCTGCTGCGCGAATGGCTATTAAAGTAAACACACCAGTCATTGGCATTAATCGTGGACGTCTGGGGTTTTTAACGGATATCTTACCCCAAGATCTTGAAACCCAACTGAGTGAGGTTTTAGCAGGTCAGTATGAAGAAGAACATCGCTTCCTGCTCAAAACGACTATTTATGATCATCAGCACACCTATTTTGAGGGTGATGCCCTTAACGATGTTGTTTTGGGGCGGGGTCGTGAAACTCATCTTATTGAATTTGATGTCCATGTAAACCAACAATTAGTTAGTCATTTTCGTTCTGATGGGCTTATCTTATCGACCCCTACAGGCTCTACTGCCTATGCCTTGTCAGCAGGTGGGCCAATTATGCATCCACAACTAAATGCCGTGGTCCTAGTCCCCATGTTTTCCCATAGCTTAAGCTCCCGCCCCTTAGTGATTGATGGCGAGGCACAGATTGAATTACATATTAGCAAATGTAATGAACATGATTTACGGGTAAGCTGTGATGGACATGAGTCCCGCATGGTCAAACCAGGACAAAAAGTAGCGATTAAAAAAAATAATAATCAGCTCCGCTTGCTACATCCCCCGGGCTACCACTATTATGATACATTACGTAGTAAACTAGGTTGGGAATCAAAACATCAAGGATAAACCATGCTAACTACCTTGTGCATTGAACACTTTGCTATTGTTAAACATTTAGAGTTAGATTTTAGCCAAGGGATGACTGCCTTTACCGGCGAAACCGGTGCAGGTAAATCCATCATGATTGATGCCTTAATGTTAGCCTTAGGTGGACGGGCCGATGCCTCAGTAGTTAGACCCGGTGAACAGCAATGCGATATTACAGCAGGGTTTACTTTTGATAGCCAATCAGAGCCAGCCTTATGGCTAGCCGAACACGATATTCCCTATACTGACAATGAGCTGTATTTAAGACGTGTGATTCATATAGAAGGCCGCTCCAAGTCCTATATCAATGGCCAGCCTTTTCCCTTGCAAAAAGTAAAGGAATTAAGCGAAAAACTAGTCCATATCCATGGGCAACATCAACACCAAACTCTGATGAAGCATCAAACGCATCGCCAACAACTTGATGCTTATTCACACCATCAAGCTCTGCTTGATGAGGTAAATCTCCTCTATAAACAGTTGCAAAACATTAAGCAAGAAATTGACCGCTTACAAGCACAAGAGCAGCATCGAGATAGAATAAACTTATTAGAATTTCAAATTGAAGAATTGCAAGCGCTTAATTTACAAGAAGGTGAACTCGATAATTTGTATCAAGAGCATCAACTCTTACATCATGCTAAAGAGTATATTGGCCATAGCCAGCAAATTCATTTCTTGCTGAACGGCGATGACGAACCGAACATTTGCTTTGCATTAAATCAGCTAATGAATATCCTAGCCTTGTTGCCTGCGGAACATACCTCGATCAAGAACACCCTCGAGTTAATCAATGGTGCATTGATTCAATGCGAAGAAGCGACAAGTGAAATTCAACAATTTGCCGAGCAGGTTTCTTTAGACCCCGAACGTCTTCTGATAGTAGAGGAGCGAATGAGTGCTATTCATCATCTTGCCCGAAAATATCACATTGATGGCCACCATTTAATCGAGCATATCCAAAAGCTACGAGATGAATTACAACAACTTCAAAATAACCAAAACCAGCTAAACTTTTTAAGTGAGCAGTTTGCTAAGTTATCCTCTTCTTATCAAGTCGCCGCAAAGCGATTAAGTGAGTCCCGCCAAAAACATGCTTTAAAATTAGCGCAAGAATTAAGCGCGAATATTCAACAATTAGGGATGCCCAAAGGATGGGTAGAAATAGAGTTCACTCCTTTAGAGCGTATCCAACCACACGGGCAAGATAAAGTAGAGTATAAAGTGTGTACTAATCCCGGAATGACCCCTGATAGCTTACATAAAATCGCATCAGGAGGGGAACTCTCAAGGATTAGTTTAGCCATTCAGTTAATCACAGCACAACGCGGAGCAACCCCCACCCTTCTTTTTGATGAAGTCGATGTGGGTATTGGTGGTGCCACAGCGGCTTTAGTCGGACAAATGTTGCGTAAATTAGGTGAGCGCTTACAAGTATTTTGCGTGACTCACCAACCGCAAGTAGCAGCTTCGGCCCATCATCATTTCATGGTTAAGAAACAAAGCGATGCCGAGCAAACATTTACCCACATTGTGTCTTTAAAGTCAGACGATAAAATTGATGAAATAGCCCGCATGATTGGAGGGTTAACTATTACTGAACAAACCCGCTCACACGCAAAAGAACTACTGCATTATGCTAATGGTTGAGTAGTAGTTTGCGCATAAATTTACATAATGCCTTTTTTTTTATCCTAAAACCATTAAAATTTAAAATATTTTTAAAAAAACTAATAAAAAAACAGCACAATTAATAAAATAATGCTACAATAAGCTGGTAACAATTTAGGAATATAACATGTCAGATAAAATTCGCGGTACAGTAAAATGGTTTAATGAGTCCAAAGGTTTCGGTTTCTTAGAAAGCGGCGGTAAAGATTATTTTGTGCATTTCAGTGCAATTCAAGCAGATGGTTTCAAAACTCTTGCTGAAGGCGCAACTGTAATGTTCAAAGCAAGCAATGGCCAAAAAGGTCCACAAGCTGAAGAAGTTGAAATAGTCTAATTTATATTCGCCCTGTTTAGGTAAAATAATCTTATTTTATTATAAACAGGGCGTTTTTTATCTTCCCCATTTTCTACTTTCCCTCCACAACTCAGGTCGGCTTACTCAAAAAAAAGACCGCTTGCTAGAAGCTAGACATCAGTATGTCGCTATGTGCACCTTTCTTAGGTTATGATTCTAAGCTTTAGTCCTCAAGGGTTAATTTGCTAGGCCTTTCATGGATGTTGGTGTTAGTTTTTTTTTATGGATTAACTTGCGATCTAATTGATTAGCTAGAGCTTGCATTTCTAGGAAAGAAAACGCTTTAAGCTTTCTAAATTTTAGTTGTTCTTTATTGGAAGTCATCCAGTACACCAGGCCATCATTACTAATGATGATATTGTGCTTTACTGGCCATATAGTTCCATAGTCTTTAGCATCGGAGGGGCCTGCCGCGTCATTTCTTTATTTTCGGGAGGAATAGTAATGCGTAAATAAGGGGTTTTATTGGATATCGTCAACTGCTCGGTATAGAGTTCTGAGGCTTGAGCAGCACTGGCGATCAATTATGGCCCGTCTACGTGCCTCGGCTTGTCCGAGGCATCCATGAGATGCTCCAATTAAACCAGAAAAACTTAAAAACAGGAAACAGTGATATTGATTAAGGTCTGTATAGACATCGTGACGAGCTTAATCTAGCCTGGATGCCTCGGACAAGCCGAGGCACGTAGGTGGGTGGAAAACGGCCAACACGCCCTAGTACAGCACTATTTTTCTCATTTAAATCCTACTGCTGGATAGCCGCAGGGATCTTACTCATAAACTCGCCATCGAAACCAGTCGCCACTCCTAATACCTTCCAAACGTGATCATGACGTAAATAGGCAACCTGAGCGTCATATTGCGGTTGAGGATAATGGACAAGAGCTGAAGCATAACCGGATAAACAGTGCTCAGAGTTGATAGTGATACCCTTTGATGCTCCTGCGGAATCATTTTTTATGTAGCCTTCAATAGCTCGATGGATATTGGCAAGTTCTTGTTCACTACAATTGGTCCCGACCGTAAGAGCCCAGCTACTAGAGCAGAAAAGCAAAGCAAGCATTGCCGATTTACTTATTGTCATTATTATTTACTCAAAGAAGTAGCTATTTTTAATATATAGCATGTAGAAATAATTCTGTTAGTGGCAGTAAACGAAAGTCATTGAACGCTACTATACTTAAAATAGTGTGCAAATTATAATCATTTTTTATGAAGACCTATAGATGGCATTGGGCTAAAATACTTTTAATTGCTTTTTGGAGCTTATGGCCTCTTTCGATAGAAGCAGGGCTTAGCAAACTTTATGGTGTCACCATCACTAATCCCTGGAAGCAACTTCCAGCTATCATAGACGCCCTAAAATCCTTAGCCAAAAAACCTACAGCACGCATTGTCTTTGATGCCGGTGTCTCTGCTAGTGACTATAAAAATATCGTTATCCAAATTCATAAAGTAAGTGGGACGATGGGAGAGCTGGTTGATTCAAGTGAGGTGAAAAATTATAGCCTAGCTCAATATTTAAACCGGACCAAAACCTATCTGAATACCTTGCAAGGCTATATCGATATTTGGGAAATTGGCAATGAAATTAATGGAGAGTGGTTAGGAAATACGTCCAGTGTAGTGGCCAAGATGACTGGGGCTTATGACTTGGTAAAACAACAAAAAGGTAAGACTGCTCTAACTCTTTACTATAATCAAGGTTGTTATAGTAGAGCGGATCATGAAATGTTTGCTTGGGTAAAAAAGAATATCCCGCTTAGAATGAAGCAAGGTTTAGATTATGTGTTCATTAGCTATTATGAGGATGATTGTAATAATTTAGAACCGGATTGGCCCACAGTATTCCAAAAGTTAGGTAGCTTATTCCCCAATTCTAAATTAGGTTTTGGCGAGTGTGGAACGACTAATAAAAACGTTAAAGAAGAATTTATCTATAATTATTATACTCTCACGATTAACCATCCGCGCTTTATATTAGGCGGCTTTTGGTGGTATTTTGACAGCTCAGCTAATGGTGGGCCAGGAGATATGGTGCCAAAAACTAAACCTTTATGGTCAGTGTTAAATGCAGCCATACAGTATTAATACTAAAGGTATTAAAATCGGCACTATACACAGAGTTATCCACAGGAATTGAAGATAATCCAACCGGCATATCATGCGAAATTCATGGTAAGTTATTAAAAAATAATATTTTTTTAAATTTAATACTTCATGCTTTTTAGAATACCACTTAGCTTGTTAGCACTTATCCCCAAGCTGTCCAGGAGAGATTATAGCAATAGGGCGGCTATCATATACAAATAAAACTTAAAAAAACAGACTTGACAACCTAGTTTTTAAGAAGCATTCTTCTTTTCATTAGTGTTTATTATAAGCCCCTGGTTTTGCACTTGATCAGGAAAGAATTTAACAAAAAATGCTTTGGACAATTGGGGGTTTACTTCATTTTTACGCACATACTCAAGCGTATAACCGCATTTTTTATAAAAGGCCGGCGCTTGGAAGGCACTGGTCACTAAATTAATATTATTAAACCCTTTACCCGTAAAGCGCTCCTCCAAAGCCGCTAATAATTTTCGGCCATAGCCATTACCCCGAAACGGGCTATCGACCCAAATATCATCGATATACACTTCAGAAAAAGCAGTATAGGCCTTGATAACTCCACAGACTACCCCTTGTTTATTGAATAAAAGAATAGAGAAAGGTTTATAATTTACATCAATACCAAGGCTTTTTTCATAAGCAATACAGCCTTGACTCATTCGCTCTTCCAGCTCGGGACTTAATTCATCCACAAATTGAATTTTAATTGTCTCATTGTCCTGCTCTGGCTTAGCTAATTCATTGGTATTAAAACGCAGAATATAACGTTGGTAGTGAGGTTTAGTCTCGTTTAGCTCAACAAGAGTCTCTGTATAAAGCCCGGAGGTGAAAACTAGAACCGTATTTCGCCAGAATGCTAAAGCGGCTTTATTTTCTGGAATAACCGAAATCTCCCAAATACCCGGGAAAATAGTCCATAGCTCTTCCGCAACAAAACGCCCAACGCCTTGGCCTTGGAATTTTGCAAGAATAAAAAACTCCCCCACATTCCAATCAGTGGAGGGTTGAACGCCCTTTTTGTTTAATAACACAAAGCCTGCTAACTCTTCATTTACGGTGATTAAGTAGGCTGAGCAGGTAGGATCTTCAAAGTAGGTTTTAAAATCATAACTTTCATACAGACCATCAGCTGGACAAATCCAATCTGGTGAAATAAAGCCACAACTACGTGACATATCATAAACATAAAACCTCGCCAGATTTTGAATGATCGGGTATTCCACCAGAGTGGCTGGTTGTAAACGAATTTGCCGCGCAAGAGAGTTCATTAGAGGGCCCTATTAGCATAAAAGTTTATTTGTTCAAGTTAGGTATATACTATAAACTAGCCTCATTAATACATTACAAGGAGTAGTTTGTATGAGTAAAAAAGTCGCTGTTATTATAGGTAGTTTACGCAAAGATTCATTAAACCGCAAAGTGGCAAAAGCACTTATTTCCCTAGCACCACGAGAAATGCACACCGAAATCATAGAAATTAGAGATTTGCCTTTGTACAACCAAGATCTTGACGATGAACATCGGGCGCCTGACGCATGGCTTAACTTTCGCCAACAAGTAAAACGCTGTGAGGGCGTATTATTTGTAACTCCAGAATATAACCGCTCCATCCCTGCCCCTTTAAAAAACGCAGTGGATGTTGGTTCGCGTCCTTATGGTGACAGTATTTGGAATGCCAAGCCTGGTGCAATTATTAGTGTTTCTCCCGGAGCAATTGGGGGTTTTGGTGCCAGCCAACATTTAAGACAATCACTATCTTGTTTAAATATTCCCTTGCTCCCTCAACCTGAAGCCTACATAGGCCAAGCGGGCTCATTATTCAATGAACAAGATGAGTTAATTAAAGAAGATACGCAGAAATTTTTTAAAGGGTTTATGGAGGGCTTTTTTAATTGGATAAACCTAAATACTGCTAAATAATTTTTCGCAGCTGCCTAAATTAACTATTTAGGTAGCCTTTCTGGCATTGAAAATAAACTGCCTTCACTAATACGCTTATTAAGCTTAAAACATCTAAAACCTTAGTTGCCTTATTAAAGAAATCGGCTCTATGTAGGAGCCGTAATTGTTTAATTACAACGAGCCTACGCTACTTATTCCTGATTTAGATGGGTTCGACGCTCTTGCATCGTTTCTACACTGTTAATAACTGTTTGCCGGCATATTTCATTCATGACGGGTATTTCTTTTAAAGAATGCCCCTCACGAATCATATAGGCAATAAGGAAGCTATCTTGCCAAGCTTTTTCATTTTTTCGTTCTTTTGCCTTAAGCCATAAAGCAATCCATAAGAAATGAAATTGCCATTTATCACGATTTAATTCCATTTCCTCAGCGAAGACATCGTCAATCGCATCCTCAAGACGACAGACCTTAATCCCATCAATAAAGCTACTGTTGTGGTTGACAATTTTATCGACTAAAGGACTTTCTATATACCAGGATTCCGTAAATTGTTTACTTTTGAGCCAAGATTTGGAGCGTTTTAAGGACTCATTCATCGTTTCTTGCGTAAAGGGCACTATTTCAACGCTAAGATGGGTAAAAAGATCATCTAAATCCAAGAGATGAGGGCGAAGACGCAGGCCTAACTCTTCTTGAATTTCTAAAAAATGTAAGCTAGGTACTTCCCCATGTTGAATAGTTACCGCTAAAAAATGCTCCACCACCATTTGGAAATAATCTAGATCCACTTCACGTAAAGTGACACTTTCTTCAAAGGCTTGATGATAATAATCTGCAACTTCTGCTGCAGGAATTGCAGGAGTAATCCAAGTATCTTTGATTCCTATCCCGTACTTTAATAACAAACCACCTAATTTATTTTTTCTTTTTTTGCGGGCATGAATGAAGATACCTTGTGAACCACTCCCATCAATTTCGGTTGCTTTTAATTTAACCGAAGCCTGACTAGGCTCAGGGGCGAATACCACCTCTTTTTTCCGTTGAATTTTAATCCAACGCTCAAAAAGTGCATGATAACTTTCTGGATACCAGTATTTGATTGTTTGTAAACGAGATAAGGAAATAGAGGATAAAGAAATTTTATCAATAATTTGATCAATGGTTGCAATCACCACCTCCCTTACTTCTGCTTTAGGATGCAAAAGGGTGAGCAGAGCAATGTCATGGCCTTCAGCAATGCTATAAAGATCAATAATCAAATCGGTAAAAAAATCCGTAGGCATAGCATAACTTTGAGCAAAAAAGTTTTCGGCAATATCAAACACGGAGAGATCCGATAATTCATGAATTAAATCGCGAATGGATTCTAAATGAGAAAACTCATCAACCTCGTCGTCATTGTCCTCCCCCTCTTCACTGGCTAAATCAAAATAAGCATCTTTTAAAGATTGGGTTAATTCAACATGCACTTCATAGAAGGCATTAAGCACCGGTAGCCAATAACTTAAGCCGTGCTTACGGGCATTAATTAACTCAGCTAAACGATCCATTAATTGCGGAAGGATTTTAGCTAATAGTTTATTATTTGTTTCGGTTGCAGACTGCAGTTGGGCAACACAAATATCAAAAGCAAAAACGCAGGCGGAATAAATTGGGGGGCCATCCTGGACAATACTGTCTTCAAAATTGTTAAGTAATTCTATTAATTGAAAGGCATATTCAGGATGTTGAAAAAATGGGGCATAGAGCTGCGGATCAGGTTCATCTTCTCGCTCAATTAAGACGGCCATTTCCGCTAGTAAACGCTGTAGTTCATTCTGATTAGAAGTCATGCTGATTTGGGTACCTGCCTTGGTAAACCATGTTCATCAATGGCCACAGAAACGAAAACGCCCTCGGTGACTTGATATTGCTCATGCTGATCGGCAGGCATGGCCCAAACCTCAACATTGACAGTCATTGAGGTATTACCAACCTTAACTAGTTCAGCATAACAACTAACCACATCACCCACGTGTACTGGTCGCAAAAATGTCATTGAATTAATAGCCACGGTAACAATACGGCCTTTAGATATTTTTTTTGCCAAAATCCCTACCGCCAGATCCATTTGTGACACTATCCAACCACCAAAAATATCGCCATTTGCATTGGTATCCATGGGCATGGCCAAAGTTTGGATAGTTAATTCTCCTTGGGGCTTTTTTGCCATTTTATCCACCACGTTTTAATTTAGATAAAGCATCGGCCATAGCTGTATTGAACACCGTTTTTTTCACGGGTTCCGCTTTTTTAGCGACGACTTCTTTTTTTCTGGTATCGGGTTTCTTAACCGGCACTTTTTTCGTGGCAGCAACTGTTTTAACTACCTTTTTAGGCTCTTCTCCAGTGCTATCCTCATTTAATTTCATGGTTAAGCCAATACGTTTTCGCTCTTTATCCACTTCAACAACTTTTACGGTAATGATATCGCCAGCTTTCACGACCGTACGCGGATCGCTAATGAAACGATTAGTCATGGCTGAAATATGGACTAGGCCATCTTGGTGGACACCAATATCAACGAAGGCGCCAAAATTTGTGACATTACTGACCACGCCCTCAAGAATCATCCCTTCTTCTAAGTGGCTAATATCTTCCACCCCCTCTTTAAATTGGGCGGTTTTGAATTCTGGACGGGGATCGCGGCCTGGTTTTTCTAGCTCATTTAATACATCGCGAACGGTGGGAAGACCAAAACGCTCTTCAATATAATCGGCGGCATTGATACTGTGTAAAAGTTCACGATTGCCAATGAGGTCTTTAATTTCTATCTTTTTAGCCAGAACGATTTTTTCTACCAAAGGATAAGCTTCAGGATGAACACTTGAGGAGTCAAGTATATTATCACCATTCATAATACGTAAAAAACCAGCGGATTGTTGAAAGGCTTTTTCACCCATCCGCTGAATATTTTTTAGTTGTTCGCGATTTTTAAACGCGCCGTGTTCATCACGGTATTGCACTATATTCTTTGCTAAAGTCTCATTTAATCCCGAAATATGAGTTAATAATTCGACTGAAGCGGTATTCACATCCACACCCACCGCATTCACGCAATCCTCAACTACACCATCTAAAGAACGAGCTAAACGTGCTTGATTAACATCGTGCTGATACTGACCCACGCCAATTGATTTGGCTTCAATTTTAACTAGCTCGGCAAGGGGGTCTTGGACTCGACGGGCAATGGAAACGGCACCACGAAGGGTAACATCAAGGTCAGGAAATTCATTAGCAGCAATTTCAGAGGCAGAATAAACAGAAGCGCCCGCTTCACTAACGATAACCTTAGTTAATTGTAGATCAGGATACATTTTAATAAGTTCCGCTACTAACCGCTCAGTTTCACGAGAACCAGTCCCATTACCAATACTGATTAAATTGACTTGATGTTTGGCTGCAAGTTTGGCTAAATCAGCTAAAGACTGATGCCATTCATTTTGAGGAGCAAAGGGAAAAATAACCGTGTAGTCAAGAAGTTTGCCGGTAGCATTAACTACCACCACCTTAACTCCGGTGCGAATACCAGGATCAAGTCCAATAGTAATTTGCGGGCCTGCTGGGGCTGCTAGCAATAAATCGCGTAAATTTCTTGAAAAGACTTTAATGGCTTCTTCATCAGCCATCTCTCTTAGGCGAGTTAATAATTCTAATTCAAGTTTGGTTAATAATTTTATCTTCCACGTCATACGGACTGTATCTAAAAGCCAAAAGTCCGCTTTTCTTTTTTGATCTGCAATCTTAAAGTGAGCAGCTACTTTCATCTCTCCGTATAAGGCGTCAGCTTCAGGTAATTGCAAACTGATTTGCAATACACTTTCTCTGCGTCCACGGAATAAAGCTAGGGCACGGTGGGAGGGAATTTTTTTAATTGCTTCTGAATAATCAAAATAATCTGAAAATTTACTCACTGCTTCTTTTTTCTTGCTTTCACCCACCGATTTAACTAGCGCATGTTGCCACAGGTATTCGCGCAACTCGTTGAGTAAATTAGCATCTTCAGCAAAGCGCTCCATTAATATATGACGAGCGCCTTCAAGAGCCGCCTTGGTATCGCTAATACCCGCCTCATTATTCAGAAACTCTTGCGCGTACACTTCTGGGTCGAGATTTGGATCGTTAAGTAAACCCTCTGCCAAACCTTGCAAGCCTGCTTCAATAGCCATTTGCGCCTTAGTACGACGTTTGGGTCTAAAGGGTAAATAGAGATCTTCTAACCGTGTTTTAGTATCTGCTTGAAGAATGCTTTGCTCTAATTCAGGTGTTAACTTTTCTTGATCACGAATGGATTGTAGAACGACGGTGCGTCGCTCATCTAATTCGCGTAAATATAATAAGCGCTCTGCAAGAAAACGTAATTGTCCATCATCTAAACCGCCAGTCGCTTCTTTACGATAACGAGCAATAAAAGGAACTGTTGCTCCTTCATCCAATAGGCTAATTGTCGTCTCTACCTGAGAAACTTTGACTTTAAGTTCTTGTGCAATAATTGCTGCTGATGTCAACATCGCTTGAGTCATTTACATCCCCGTAGTTACATAATAAAAAAATCACCATATTATACACGCATCACTTACGTTATGGCGATATAAAAATAGGTCCAAATCATCAAACACAGTACTTCATTTTCTAAAACTGTCAATACACCTAAAAATTGCCAACAGTCACCTTCTTTAAAATTATTTCTTCACCAGCTGCCATACCTTTTCTTCAATGCTAATAGGTTGACCTTGATTAATCACTGAGCGCTCATCGTTATCACGCAGTGTTGTTTTTAAACAATGAAGCGAAGCGCTCTTGTATAAACTAGCGACTTCTAAAGCGGGAACACTATAAGGTGGTCCGCTAAATAGTTCTGGATTATAACTTAAAGTTTTAAGAAATATAGAACCTTGGGGTTTAAGCCATTGCCAACATAAATCCACATAGGAAGGGCGTAATGCTTGAGGCAAAGCAATTAAAGCCGCGCGATCATAAATAGCATCAACAGAAGAGAAGAACTCTAGGTCCATGCTGAAAATATCTCCGACCCAAATACTTAAATGCTTGCTGGTGAAGCGAGGTAGTCCTAAAGAAGTATCTGAAGAAAAGGCCAAGTTATTTTCTTTAAAAAATTGCAAAACAGCGGTTTCACTTAATTCAATGCCGATAACTTGGTAACCTTGTTGGATAAACCAAAGCAGATCAAGGCTTTTCCCACACAAAGGAACCAAGATCTTGCTATTGGGCCTGACCTTGAGGGCAGGCCAATAAGTCACTAAATCGGGATTAACTTGGGCTCGATGAAAGGGAATACGTCCCTCCTGCCATGAATCAAGCCAAAATTGCTTACCCTTATTCACTCAACAGTCACCGACTTGGCTAGATTTCTTGGCTGATCCACATCGGTTCCCTTGGCAACAGCTACGTGATAAGCTAATAATTGTAGGGGAAGAGTATAAACGATAGGCGCAACCCAAGAACCACAACTTGGGACTTTAATTAAACGGGCACCGTTTGATTTCCAGGTTTGTGAGTCATCAACAAAAACGAACAGTTGTCCCCCACGTGCGGAAACTTCATGAAGATTAGACTTAAGTTTATCTAAGAGCTCATCATTAGGCGCTACTGCAATAACGGGCATTTCATTATCTACCAGGGCTAATGGTCCATGTTTTAACTCTCCTGCAGGATAGGCTTCCGCATGAATGTAAGAAATTTCCTTGAGTTTTAAAGCCCCTTCCAAAGCAACGGGATATTGCACGCCTCGTCCTAAAAATAGGGCATGCGCTTTATTAACAAAGAGCGCTGCTAAGGCCTCAATCTCTTCATTCATCCGTAACACCCGCTCGCAACACGCAGGCAAATCATAGAGTTGCTTTAACACTTCTTGGCCACGCTCATCAGGACACAAGGCAGTAGCGAGCATTAAAAAAGCAGCCAATTGGGTGGTAAAAGCCTTAGTAGAGGCAACGCCAATTTCCGTACCAGCACGAGTTAAAAAGACGCAATCTGCTTCCCGCACTAAAGTACTCGTTGCCACATTACAAATAGCTAGACTGGCTAAGTAATCCATTGTTTTTGCTTTGTGTAAAGCAGCGAGCGTATCCGCAGTCTCCCCCGATTGAGACACTGTTATAAATAAAGTATTTTTAGGGACCACTACTTCCCGGTAACGGTATTCACTGGCGATTTCTACTTGAGTAGGTAAGCCAGCTAAAGACTCCAACCAATATTTAGCTATCATTCCGGCGTGATAACTCGTTCCGCAGGCCACAATATGGATCTGTTTCACCTGAGGGAAAACATGTGTGGCACGTTCGCCAAAACTCGATTTGAGTACCTCTAAACTCGAAATACGCCCCTCTACAGTATCCGTTAATACCTTGGATTGTTCAAAAATCTCTTTAAGCATAAAATGCCGGTAAGGTCCTTTACTTGCCACTTCAGCATCACTGCTAAGAACATTTGTTTCGCGCTCTACTAAGCTGCCGCTGCGGTTATAAATACGAATATCATGGGCGGTTAATTGAGCGCTGTCCCCCTCTTGTAAATAAATGACGGATTGCGCAAAAGAGCGTAAAGCCAGGGAGTCAGAAGCAATAAAATTTTCACCAATACCTAAGCCCACTACCAAAGGGCTACCTTTTCTTATCGCGACAAGCTCGGTTGGTTTATGCTGGTGTATAACACCTAATGCAAAAGCCCCCTCCATCTCAGCTGCGGCTGTCTGCACCGCAAATAATAAATTTTCTTTTTTTACATAATGGTAATGAATTAAATGCGCCGCAACTTCCGTATCGGTTTCAGAAGTAAACTGATAGCCTTCAGCAAGCAGACGGTGACGTAACTCATCATGATTTTCAATAATACCATTATGCACTAAAGCAATTTCACCATGCGATAAATGCGGATGGGCATTTTGTTCAGAAGGCTTGCCATGGGTGGCCCACCGAGTATGAGCAATACCAGAATTCCCAGCGATAGCAGTTTCCTGCATGGCATCTGCTAAATTTTGTACCTTACCTTGAATACGGACGCGCTTCAATCGTGAATGTGAATCGATTACCGCAATACCGGCTGAGTCATAGCCCCTATATTCTAAACGTCTTAAGCCTTCTAATAATACTTTACTGATATCCCTTTCAGAAACAGCTCCTATAATCCCACACATAACCTATACTCCTCGCTGCAACCCTGATGATGCATTCTTAATTATCAATAGACCCACTAGTCGTTTTTATTTGAAAAGTGCTGGGTATTCCTACATAAATACACTTCATGTTTACCGATAAAAGTCATCAAGATAATGAACCGCCTCAATAAAGGGCAAATTATGCCATAATCTGGACTAATCACGAAGTAATTTAACAGATTCACCAAATGATGCTGCTAAGTGGCCGCAGCGGCCACTTAGGTACTAGCTTCAAAGTATGGGCGCAGGCTCTTTACAAGTTACCTCATAGCCATGCTCCTGCATTGCCCTGCATACTTCATAAGCTAGATATTTATGTGCTCGCGTACTGGGATGTACCTCATCCCAAAATAAATAACTATCCGGTGTTTTGCATACATGGAAATTCTGCTCACCAGCAGCCATACGTTTATCTTTGTACTGCAATACTTGGGCATATTGTAATACATAGTTATTAGCGAAGGGGGATTTCGCAAAAGCGCTAAACATAGGGAAAACTACATCAATACAGGCATCGCGCGTATTGGTAAAACCATATTGCTCAGGAGTGCTCACAGCTTTTGTTAAATAGGCCTGGATATCGACATAGAGAAAATCTGTCTTGGGATAAAGATCCTTCCATTCAGCAATACGTTGTTGTAAACGCTCATTATGCTTTTCAACCGCCGCATTTAATACCTCCCTATCGCTGGTATTAATATAGCGAGGCGTCTCACCTAGATGGGGCAAGCCCATAATTACAAACTGCTGCGCACCGGCATGTTCTAATTTAAAGACAGTTGCAGCTAATGAATCTAAAACGTTATCGATATATTTACTCATTACCAATTGATCATAGTTCGCTTCAAACTGTAATACGTTTAAATAATCATTGCCGCCAGAGAAAAGAATATAGACTGACTCCTTATCTAACTTAGGATGTTCGAGTAAATAAGCTTGGGTGGTTAAACCAAGGCTTGGCGGAATTAACTTGCCGACAATTAAATTTTTAATCGTTCCAATCGGATGTCTGATTAAGTTCCAAACCGTCAATTGGTAATCATAGGTTGCCGTCCAACTCCCACCGAACGCTTTATTAATGTAAACATTCTCATCACTTTGGGAGATAGCTAACATTTCCGCTAAGTATTCACTCCAGACTCGACCATTGGAAAACCGATAATTCCAATAAGGTTTTTCAGGAATAATGGGAACTAATTTAACTTTTGAAATTAAATCAGTCATATAGTAAGCAACGTCATGGTCAAAAAAATCGGTAACTAAATTTATACCCGCGTCTAAAACCATTTGCGGTACATAATATTCGCTGGCAAAGTCATTCATCTTATTGATGACGAAACGTTTAAAGGGGGCAACTAAAAAGGCAGGATCTTCTTCGCGGCGCAAACTTTTCAATAAATGCGTGGTATTTCCAACATCAGACAAGCTATCACCAAAAATAACTATCGACTTAACTGGTGTAGCCGCAAAATTAATTAAAGGGACAGCAAACAAAAATGCAAACAGTAGCCTGCGGGCAATCCTATACTTAGCAACCATATTCTCTCCTTGAACAATGCATGCAAATCTTTCCCTGTTGTCCTTAGAGTATGCGCAACTGTAAATTTTTGTCAAACGTATTTTTTATGACCAATTAAAGCCAAGACCTGAGGTAGCCAATTTCTGTGCTAAAATCAAAGAAATTCGCACCAAAAATTAAACGCATGCGGATAAAGACCCAGGGGCTTAAGCAGGCTTGTCAGCATTATGGCTACTAAAACGATGTCACTACCAGTACGCAGCGATTACTTTAAGGCTGAAGAAATTGTTCAACCCAGACAAGCCAAATAAATAACCAGTTTGTTTTGCGTTAGCGCATTTCTATTGATTAAATACTCAGTAAATGGTAGTTTCTGACAATTATTTTCTTTGTATCGGTCAGTGTGGTGAGCCAAATAGTTATTACATCCTTTTATAAGTTTATTCCCTTAACTGATTTCGAAAGTTTAAGGGCGCCCATACTAGCAACCATGCACCAAATGGAAATAAAAGGTACTATTCTTTTAGCTGCAGAAGGAATTAACGGTGGGTTTGCTGGCACCCGTGAGTGCATGAATAATTTTTATGCTTATATGCGTAGCGATTCGCGTTTTCATGATTTAAATTTTAAAGAAACCTTTGATGACAAAAACCCTTTTGAGAAAGCAAAAGTGAAACTACGAAATGAAATAGTCACTATGGGGCTTAAAGGCGTAGATCCACTAAAATCGGTTGGTGTTTATCTTAGCCCGGAAGAATGGCATGCGCTTATTCAAGATCCAGAGGTAATCCTTATTGATACACGTAATGATTACGAATATGAATTAGGGACATTTAAAAACGCCATTAACCCGAATACTGAGAATTTTAGAGAGTTTCCGGACTACGTCCAAAAGCAACTGAGCGACAAAAAAGATAAAAAAATAGCCATGTTTTGTACTGGTGGTATTCGCTGTGAGAAATCAACTGCTTATTTAAAAAATCAAGGTTTTGAGTACGTCTATCATCTTAAAGATGGGATTTTAAACTACATCCAAACCATGCCTAAAGAAGAATCATTGTGGGAAGGTAACTGTTTTGTTTTCGATGATCGTATGGCCGTGGATAATGAATTAAAGCGTGTTTATCCGCAACTACCGCAGGATTACAAAAATGAGCGCTTCCCTAAAGAATAATAAGGAATATTGAGGTGTCCTATGACTGCCCCTAAAACATCGGATTCAACCATTGTATTTAATCGAAAAGCCGGCTTTGAATATTTTATTGAAAATCAGTATGAAGCGGGTTTAGTACTGGAAGGCTGGGAAGTCAAAAGCTTACGCGCGGGAAAAATTAATATCGCAGATGCCCATATTATTGTAAAAAATGGTGAGGCTTTTTTATTAGGCGCGCAAATTAATCCGCTGCAAACTGCATCTACTCATATCACGAGTGACCCCCTGCGGACTCGCAAGCTCTTGCTTAATCGTAAAGAACTCAATTATCTTATTGGGGGGGTAGAGCGCCAAGGCTATACCATTGTCCCTTTATCGCTGTATTGGAAAAAAAATAACATTAAAATCAAAATAGCTTTAGCAAAAGGTAAAAAAGAACACGACAAGCGCGACACTATTAAAGATCGAGAGTGGCATAGAACTCGCGCTCGCATTATGAAAAACAAATAGGATGGATTATGGAAGAAGGACAAAAAGTACCTAATTTTAAATTTACGGCGACCAATAATTTATGTGCACAGCTGCACGACTATTTAGGCCAAAATATTGTTCTTTATTTCTATCCCAAAGATGCTACTCCTGGCTGTACCACTGAGGGGCAAGATTTTAGAGATGCTTATCAGCAATTTAGAAACCTTAACACCGTGGTTTTTGGAATTTCTCGCGATAGCTTAAGATCGCATGAAAATTTTAAAGCCAAACAGGGTTTTCCTTTCGAATTAATTAGTGATGCAGACGAACAAATATGCGCTTTATTTGATGTCATTAAAATGAAATCCATGTATGGGAAACAAGTACGCGGTATTGAGCGGAGTACTTTTCTCATCAATTCCGAAGGTATATTAAGCAAGGCCTGGCGCAAAGTATCGGTGCAAGGCCATGTAGCAGAAGTTTTAGCTAATCTGTAGTGATATGCGCAAAACTAGAGGAATAATTGGCAATCTAAAGTTAAAAATGCTGTCTTAGCAGACTTGCCAAGACAGCATTTTAGAAAGATTAACTTAATAAGATCCAATCCACTAGTTATAACAGGGATTTTAGGGTAGGTAGGCTAATGTTTCCACCACTTAAAACTATGGCGATGTTTTTATTTTTAAACCGCCCTGCTGACTTGAATAAAGAGGCAAGAGCCACACCTGACGCACCTTCCACTAACAAGCGCTCATGGGTAACTAAAGCAATAATAGCCTCTTGAATTTCTCGCTCTGAAACCAAAACATAATCATCGACATACTGCTGGCACATAGCAAAGGTTATAGAATCAGGTTCAATCCCCCCTGCCGTTGCATCAGAGAGGGTAGGCTTGGAGTCCATGGTGATTATTTTTCCAGCCTTTATTGATTCGAACATCACTGGCGAGTTTTCAGGTAAACAAGCAATGACTTGAGTATGAGGTGATACCGCCTTCACAAAACCGGCAATCCCAGCAATTAGTCCACCACCACCGACAGGGACAAAAACAGCATCCACTTTATCTAATTGCTGAGTAAGCTCTAAACCGATTGTTCCCTGTCCACTAATGATGAGCTCATCATTATAGGGAGAAATATAAGGCAGGTGCTGGTTTTTTGCATAATCCAGCGCATGCAGCTCAGTCAAGACGGAATCATGACCATAATGTCGGAGAGAATCGGAATAATTGCGAATATTCGCTTCCTTCACAGGAGAGACGTGCTCCGGAACAAAAATGGTGCCGGCCATGTTTAATTTAGCCAAACAAAAAGCAACTGCTGCCCCATGGTTTCCCGTTGAAGCAGTAACAATACCCTGTGCGCGTTGCTGCGCTGATAAGGAGAGTATTTTATTAAAAGCCCCCCTTACTTTAAAAGAGCGCGTATATTGTAAGTTCTCGCATTTCAAATAAAGCTTGGTTTGCGTTATTTTACTCAAAGAAGCAGAATACTCTAGCGGCGTTTCCCGTACATAGGAGTTAATCCTGCTTTTTGCATCGCTCACCGCAGTTTTAAAGTTGAGCATAACTAATCTTCGGCTCTTTCTGCTAAATAATTATAAACGGTTGCCCGAGAAATTTTTAATACTTGCGCCACATATTGTGCCGCATTTTTTCCAGTGAATGCGCCAACCTCTTGTAAATGGAATATTAAACTTTTCTTTTCTGGACGGCTTAAATATTCCAGGGTCAAACCATGTTCTTGCAAATAACTGTGAACATATTGATTAATACGCTCTTGCCAATCGTCTTTAAATAAAGCCGGTGGTTGGGGTATTAAGTTTGAATCATTAAGAAAATGAGAAATAGCTAGTTTAAATTGCTCAAAGAAGGAGATATCAAAATTGATACAAAGCATACCTACTGCTTTATCATTCTCATCTTGAATGATGCTACTCATTGATTTTAATTTTTTACCATCCCAATTGGTCTTCTCATAAGGACCGATACATTTTTCTAAAATGAACTGTTTTTTTTCTTCCGCACTAAATAGAGATGGATCGCCAACCCTGCGCTTAGAGAAAGGATGGTAAATGGCAACGATTTGGTCTAACTCTAAATCATGTACTACAACTTCTGCATAAGGATGTAACAAACGCTGAATTGCCTCAGCAGTAGATAAATAATTAGCAATGGCTTTTTTCACAAGGCCCCCTTGACTCAATTAATCTGTCTAAATTTAGACAAAATAGTTAGTGTTTACGACTGATAATTCCGAGAAAAAAATCAAATAATACTCAAAAAGAATAAAATATAGCCTTTCTATAGAAAAATTAATAATTTTTTATTATAATTTGGCTCTTTATCTTATAGTACCTATAATGCACCGCAATATTCAACTATTTATTGTTATTGCTTCAAGCATTTTGGCTTTAATAGCCACCGATATTATTTTACCTAGCCTACCACACATTACCCAATTTTTTGCAGTAACTGCGAATCAAGGCAAGATGCTCATTTTTATTTTTATGGTGGGACAGTTTGTCACCGCTTTGTTTTGGGGCATCATAGCCGATCAGATCGGTCGCAGAAAAACCTTATTTTTAGGTATGCTTGTATTTTTAGTTGGCTCGCTACTGAGTCTAAAAGCGAACTCGATTACTTGCTTATACCTCTGTCGTTTTTTACAAGGAGCAGGGGCGGTGGTTGCTCCGGTAGCCGGCTGGGCCTTAATTCAAGACCTTTACCCGAAAGACGAAGGGGCAAAAATTTTAGCCTGGGTGGGTACCTTAACGGCAATTATCCCCCTGTTTGCGCCAGTAATTGGCGGTGCTTTAGATGTGGTGTATGGTTGGCATAGTAATTTTGTCTGTATTGCCGCCTACTCATTAATTTTATGCGCTTTATTTATTATCTTACCGGGTGCTAAAAATCCCAGTTTGAATGAAGCCCTACCCTTAAAAACACGGTTCGCGACTTATAAAAAAATAATCAGAAATAAAACCTTTATTTCCTATATTGCGCTGTTTGGTTTATTAAATTGCGGCGAATGGTGTTTTCTGACGGTGGCCCCTTTTTTCTATGCCAGTAAACATATTCCAACCAACTCGATGGGTGTTTTACTGATGTTTAGCTCTATGGGCTTTGTTTTTGGTTCTTTATTAGCATCACGACTATTTCGGCTATTGGGTATTGATAAAACCATCCATTGTGGCATTCAACTTGCCTTATTTAGCAGCAGCTTACTGCTAATGGGTGATTATTTTCATTGGAATACTCATCAGCTTTATAATGCCTTAACCATTGGTCTTTATATCTCGAGTTCGGCCTTATTGTGGGGTGGAACAACATCGCGGGCTCTACAATGCTTTGAAGAATGCCGTGGTGCAGCTTCAGCAATACGCAGCCTCATTTTATTGTGTTTTTCTTCATTTGGCACTTATTTTGGTAGATTACTACCGCATAACGATTTATTAGCTACGGGCTTTTTCCTATTTTTTATGGCCCTATGTGCGTTAATAGTATTCAATAACAAAGAACTTAAAGCGCTACGTCTCAATCCCGAAACAGCTTAGTAATTATAGCGCAAGATCAAGCTAACTTTATGTAAAATCAAAAAAATATAATTCTTGACGTACCCTCCCTGGCTTAGCACAATAAAGGTAAGAGCTGATAATTCAACGCGCTGCAATTGAGCTGAATTATCAGCAATATTATTTTAGCTGATGGGGTGATTTATGGATAATAACAACACTGGTTTAAAGCTGTTCGTACTTGATACCAACATTTTAATGAATGATCCCTCTGCTATTTATCATTTTGATGAGCATGACATCTATCTCCCGATGGTAGTACTTGAAGAACTCGATAGCCACAAAACAGGTTCATCAGAAATTGCCCGTAACGTTAGGCAAACCAATCGGATGCTAGTTGAGCTGATGAGTAACGCAACTCATGAGCAAATCGTATCAGGCCTTCCTATCCCAAGCTATGCCAACTCTGATCGGAAGAATATCAGTGGGCGCTTATATTTTCAAACTGATGAATTTGATCAGGTTGTCCCCTCAACCTTACCGGGGCATAAGGTAGACAATACTATTCTAGCTACCGCATTAGGCTTACAAAAAAAATACGCTGGGCAAAAGCAAGTTATTATCATTTCGAAAGATATCAATTTACGAATTAAAGCAGGCATTTTAGGTATACCCGCCCAAGATTATTATAATGATCAGGTGCTCGATGATGTGAATTTATTACATCGCGGCCTTCATATTCTTGAAAATGATTTTTGGGATAACCATGTGAAAGATATTGATTCCTGGCAAGAGGGGGGTAGAACTTTTTACAAGGTCAATGGTCCTTTAGTAAAACATTGGAATCCTAATGATTGTATTAGTACCGAGGATAACCAATTTCAAGCCATTGTCAAAAAACTGCATGGTGAAAACGCCGTGGTCCAAATAGTTCGTGATTATACTCAGGCAAAACATTCTGTATGGGGCATTACCGCGCGCAATAGAGAGCAGAATTTTTCTTTAAATTTACTTCTAGACCCAGATATAGATTTTGTTACCCTGCAAGGTTCTGCTGGAACAGGAAAAACCCTATTAACTATTGCAGCCGGCTTAACCCAAGTCTTAGATCAAAATCGTTATAATGAAATTTTAATGACCCGCGTGACAATTCCCGTGGGTGAAGATATAGGTTTCCTTCCTGGGACGGAAGAGGAAAAAATGACCCCTTGGATGGGTGCGTTAATGGATAATTTAGAGGTTCTGCATGCCACCCAGATAGGGGGTAGTTTTGGTCGCGGAGCCACGCAAGATCTCTTGCAAAACAAGATCAAAATACGCTCTTTAAATTTTATGCGAGGACGAACCTTCTTAAATCGCTACATCATTATTGATGAAGCCCAAAATTTAACCTCAAAACAAATTAAAACCTTAGTTACCCGGGCGGGACCTGGTAGTAAAATTATCTGTTTGGGTGATATTAAACAGATAGACACCCCCTACCTGACTGAAACCACATCGGGATTAACCTTTGCGGTCGATCGATTTAAGCATTGGGAACACAGCGCCCATATGACCTTAACCCGTGGCGAACGCTCAAGACTTGCTTTTTATGCTGCCGAGCATTTATAGTACGCGTTTTACGAGGATAAAAAATGACTAACCATGCAATCACCTTTGATGATGTTCTGCTCGTTCCAGCCTATAACCACCACGAGTCACGTCGGGTGGTAGACACCACTAGCACGGATAGGCTGGAAAAACTTAGTTTAAGTCTTCCAGTAATTAGTTCTAACATGGATACCATTACCGAAAGCAAAATGGCTAATTTTATGAGCAGCAAAGGTGGTATGGGCGCCTTACACCGCTTTATGAGTGTTGAAGAGAATATTAACGAGTTTAAAAAGTGTGAGGGCAAAACTTTTGTCTCCATTGGTTGTACTGATGCTGAATTACAAAGAGCTGAAGCATTAAGAGATGCAGGAGCGGATTATTTTTGTGTCGATGTTGCCCACGCGCACGCTAAATATGTCGGTAAAACCTTAAAAAGCTTACGTAAATTACTTGCTGATCGCTGTATTATGGCAGGAAACGTAGCAACCTATGCCGGCGCTGATTATTTAGCCTCTTGTGGTGCGGATATTATCAAAGCAGGAATTGGTGGCGGTTCTGTCTGCAGTACCCGGATTAAAACAGGCTTTGGTATTCCCATGCTCACTTGCATTCAAGATTGCGCGCGTTCTGATCGCTCTATTGTAGCCGATGGCGGTATTAAAACTTCAGGCGACATCGTTAAGGCTCTCGCTTTCGGTGCGGACTTCGTGATGATCGGCGGTCTTTTAGCGGGTACAGCCCCTACTCCAGGTGAATATATTACTAAACCAGATGGCAGCAAAGTTAAACGCTATCGGGGTATGGCCTCGCAAGAAGCGCAAGAAGCGTTTATGGGACCGATGCACGAATGGAAAACTGCTGAAGGTGTGGCCACAGAAGTACCTTATAAAGACAATCCCGATGCTATTATTGCTGATATAGTGGGTGGTTTACGCTCAGGTTTGACCTATGCCGGCGCAGACACGATCAGTGAATTACAACGCAAATTAAATTATGTCGTTGTGACTCAAGCTGGGCGAATTGAAAGCTTACCCCATAAATTAATGGATCGCTAAGCCAAGCTGCTTGCGCCTGGATAATTGCCAGCTAATTCATTAGTACTAATAGAGATGCTGGGCCGAAGGCCCAACATCCAAGACAATTAACTATTTCATTCCAAGTTTAGTAGTCTCTTCAAGCTCCTCTGTTTTCTCTGCAGTTGCGCTAGGACTAGATGAACCCATAACTTCTGTAAGGCCTTTTTTTAAATCGGAGAAGGCACTCATGACTCGCGACGCCACTTCTTTAAGGCTAGGGGAGGTTGCAGGCTTGCTCATTTCCATATCGGCGCCTTTCTCTTTTTTAGCGCCCACTTCTTGCATTTCCATCCCTTCTTCCGACTCATCTTTGGCTTTAGGGCTGGGGCCTTTTGAGAGCATGCCTTTGGCCATAGAGGCTACATCAGACGCAACATCTTTTAATCCGGACAATCCTTTTTGGAAGTTTTCGTTTTCACCGAGGTCCTTAGCTTTATCCTTAGCGAAATTTTTGAGGTCATCACGAAACAAATTAACCTCTTCCGTTAACCCTCTGAGCATCGACATAATGGACTTTACAAAATCTTCGTCCTTTTCTTCTTTCTTTTTTTCACCCTTATCATCAGAAAGCTTTTCTTGCATCTGCTTATCAATGTCGTCGATATTCGAACCAAGCTTATCCTTTAATGCACCTGCTCCTGCTTTTACTTTATCCATTATCCCTCCACCTTCAGGCTTTGGGGTAGGCGGAGTTGTTGATGGTGGTGTGGTAGAGGGTGGTGTGGTACTAGGGGATTCTTCAGCCATTATTAACCTCTATTTATTAAAGCGACTATCTATCCTTTAAAGATAGCACAAAATGCTCTTCAGTAAGATAAAGACCATGAAATTTACATTAAATAAACATAAAGGCAGATGAAGAATAACACCGGACAAAGGCATCCAATTGAAAAGATTACGACCAAACAGACTTCATTCCATGCTTTATGCGCGTAATCAATCCCTATTCTTATGTAAGATTGTCTAGATACCGCGCATAGAGCGGGTACCTAGACAATAGCGTAGGCTTAACTGTGCACTATTTAGCTGCGTTTGCCCTGAAGAATAACCGCTTAGGTTTGTAAGTTTATAAAAATACTTCCATAATTATACTAATTTTTATTTAATCTAGATGGTTATGAATATTCATGATTTTCGTTACATGCGCCAAGGGCAGCAATTAAGTGATCTAAAGCTTAGCGAGGAACACCTTTTAACACCTTTTAATCAACGCGGTGAGAAAAAAGAACATGCCTTATTAATTTTCCATGGCTTTTCCTCCTCGCCAGCAGTTTACCGCGGCCTTATCCCTAAAATAAAACATTATGATGCCCTGATTTGCCCGGTATTGCCTGGTCATGCAGACAGCATTCATAGTTTTTCGCAAGCCAAAGCAAGCCAATGGTTAAATGCAGCACACGAGCAGTTTGCCGCATTAAGTAAAGAATATAAAAAAATCGATGTCCTAGGTTTATCTTTAGGCGGGTTATTATCCTGTGAACTAAGTAAAACTTGCGCAATAAATCATCTCTATCTTCTTGCACCGGCTCTAAAATTACATATGAATATTCCCCTAATGCTCAATACGGCTCGTTTATTCAGCTATTTAGGCTTTGTGCATTTACGTAATGCCGCGGGTAATATTTTAAATCCAGAGCATGGTGAAATTACCTACCGTAAACTCCCCCTAAGCACTGTCATTGAAATGTTGCAATTAGTGGATAATTACCAATGGCAAGCGCCCTCTTGTCCCGTTGATTTATTCTTAGGAGCCCACGATCTGGTGGTTAATTCCCATGCGGTTGAAGAGTTATTTCTACCTTTAGCCAATACTCAAATTCATTGGCTAAAAAACTCAGCCCATGTATTGCCCCTGGATAATGATCTTAATGAGATCATCCAGTGCATTAATAAGAAAGACCGGCAGAACGTAAAAGTTAAGACTTAGCTTAAGTGCAGGCGGTTGGGTTAAAGCAGGCCCAACCGCAAGCCGACCACTAAGGAAAATGCTTATTATAACGGGTATATTCTTGATTGAGGTAGGGGCTAGTTAAATCCCGCATATCCAAGGTTGAACCGTCAAAGCCCATAAAATCAGCCCTCGTATTCGGGATATTATAATAATAAATATCACTTGCGTCCGTAGACAAACTACTTTGGTGATTTACGGAGGCAATTTCGGCTACCGATTTATCATGAGTTTTTACAAAACTACGTTGTGCTCTTAAATAGCGGCCTTTAAATTGTGCCGTACCCCATAGCTCTACTTCTAAGCGGTTGGCGATACCTGCTAACTGGATTTTGGCGGTATTTTTGGCCTTAATCAGTAAATTATTGCTTTTTACCCAGTACAAACTTAACCAGCCACCGCCACTTATATTCAGCTCAGCTAAGTTAACAGTACCGTTTATTTGAACCTTAGGACTGCCTATCAAATGGATTTGCATGTTATAACTGGTCACCCCGCTAAGCTGCACTAAACCATTGCCTTTAACGACCAACTCCTGTACTCCCAGTGAGCCGCCAAGACGAGTGGTGCCCTGGTTAGCAAGATATAAATCCAAAAACCGGGTATTCAATCGGTTTCCTGTAACTATCCCAGCACCTTCATAGCGGAATTTATTTAAAAAACGACCCTGAACATCAACGCTTACTTCACCATGCTGAGGGTAGCCCGAGCCTAAACTAATATACAAGGTATCATTTTGGACTTTAGTTTGAACTTGCATTAAATCCCTTGGATCACCTCTTAAAATTAATTGCGGCTTTTTATAACCGGTATGTAAATTAATATTAAGCCGCCCTTGGACATCCACTAGATTAAAAGCCGCCAGACTACGTGTTTGAGTGGAACTCATAGAAGTTGGGGCGTTTACTGCAGGCAAAGGAGTTTTCTTGTGCAAATGAGAACAGCTTGTCATTAGAAAAGACAATAAAATCAATAAATAATACTTCTTGTGCATGACTAGGGTTCCTGATTCAATATTCTCTCTACATTAGAGGAAGTTGCTGTATTGCGCAAGGCTCAGGTATTTAAAACCATCTATCTTTATTAAAATGGGAAATAGTCACCATAGGGCCACAAAGATCGCGCGAATGATTATTAGGCGCTTCATTCACTAATTCTATTAAGGAATCAGTACTTAGAGCCGCTGGTAGTTGGATATAGATATCGACCAGCACATTATTTTTACACCCTAAGTAAATTTTTTCTCGATTAACAATACCAAAGCTTTGTTCAATCATTTCCCGTAAAGCACTTAATTTTACTGTTTGGCCTTGGTGCGCAGTTAAGTAAGTACCAAAAGGGGAACTATCCGCTTCCACCAGCAAACGCATCGCTAGACTAAAATAGTCATCGGCGGACAAGATTTGACAACTACCATGCTTATTCCATTCATGACGCTCCAAACAACTGCCATAATTATAACTAGGCATGAATTTTTTTAAGGCCTCACTAACATTAGGGGCTAAGTCTAAAGGAGGATAATCACAGTGACTGGCTTGGGGACGGACATTACAAAAGCCATAATGTTGTCCGCATACATCTATATTAGGCCATAAGCCATGTAAGGTTAAATGTTTGGCCTGGTAAGAGTCTTTAGCCAATTTTCGACATTCAGGTTTGCCCGCCTCATAGCCATATGTTTCACAAAACCCGGGCTGCGAGCTTAAAGCCAAGACATAAGAATCAGCCATACCCGCACTGTCACAACTACTCGTTGCTTGCCCATTTTGTTGAGTTAGTCCACATTCAGCGCTTACCCAACGCGAACTATGCTGCTCCTGCATCTCAATACGATACCAATCTGGGGATGGTTTATTAATTTCGCGCACCGGATAGACTTTACCTGGCTCGACACTTAAATTATTAGGGTTGGTTTTTTTATTTTTAGATAGATAAGCAGGACAGCTTTGCGTGGCTAGAAAATCGAGGCTACTTATATTAATTGCATAACTGTTTAGGGAAATGAGCACTAACAACAGATTGATGATTTTTATCATAACGCATCCTGCCAATCTTAAGTTAATGCATTATGTCCTATGTGAATGATGAAATCTATCTTTCTGAGAAGATAATTCGTGCCCTTTATTTTACACTTTATGTTGACTATCCTCTAATTAGGAAGACAACAGAATTTATCCCTAATCCCCTAGAGTATCAATAATGATGGATGAACATACAAAAAACCTTAAAACCGAGGTGCTACAAAATAATCCTATCTTCGCTCCTTTAGAGCCGCCTATCCTCAATAAAATTGTTGAGGAGGGAGAAGTGACCTGTTTAGAGCCCGGCGAATTAATTATTGCGGAAGAACAGTCTGTACGTAAGGAGTTTTACATTGTTATCAAAGGTGAATTAGAGGCCTTTAAAAAAGATAAGCAAGGACATTGTTACAGTTTAAACCGTATCCGCACGGGCGATCTCTTCGGCGAAAGCATTATTCTTGGAGAGAAACATCGGACTACCTCTGTACGCTCTTTAACTGAGGCAGAAATACTTAAGGTCCCTAATGATTTAATTGAACAATTTTCTGCCCGTTACCCTATTTCAGTCACCGAATTTGGCAAGAACCTGCATAAACAAACTATTAGCTACTTAAGCAAGGTGAATGAAAAAGCGACTGAATTAATTAATACCCAACAAAACATCAATTTTTTTCTCATTAACATAGTGGTTTTTTTAAGCATCTTTGCCATTCTAGTCCCCTATATTTCCACTATTATCAAAGAAGTTTATTCAACCTATATCACTACGCCCCTAGTTTTGGCCGGCTCAATACTTGTTTTTTTTCGTTTGCGCTCATTAAACTTACCCTTATCAGTAGTAGGAATCACCCCCAAGAATTGGAAAAAAGCAATCGTTGAAGCCTCCCTACTTAGTTTTGCCATCCTTCTCGCTATTGTGCTCATCAAGCTTTTTCTAATCCATTTTACTGAACGCTTTTCATCAATGCCCCTTTTTCTGCCCTCTTATGAACGCTATGAATTAGAAAAGGGTATACCCATGGGTTTAGGTATGTTTATTTCTACCCTTATTTTTTATGCTGCGCATGCTATTTTCCAAGAAATTATTGCCAGAGGCTCTTTACAAGGTATATTTTGTCAAGTTTTCCCTCCCCAAAAAAAATATTGGGCGATTGTGTTAGCGAGTTTAGTTTTTGCTAGTGCTCATGCTTATTTTGGCATTGCAATGGTTATGTTGGTTTTTTTGCCTGGTCTTTTTTGGGGATGGTTATTTTATAAACAACAAAATATCTTTGGTGCTATCGTGTCCCATATCATTATTGGGATTGGTACCATTGGTTTTATTGGTTGGACAGACATTCCTAGTTAAAAACCCTAAGCCCTTTGCTACTTTCTCTCTTGCTAGCACAATTTAGTGTGCGTCCTAAGCATTGACGGACTAAAATAGCCTGCTTAAGATAACTTCATTGAGTAAGCTGCTACAAGGGATTAATAGGTGGCAAAACGGTCGTTTTTCCCGTCCAGCCTGTCTTATTGGCCTTGAGCGCTAAAACAGCTTGACATAATTCCTCTCCCCGCCAAGTATGGTTATGTTTTTTATAAAGCGCCTGGGAAAGCAATTGAATTTGTTTTTTCAATTGACTATCGTGAGTTAATTGCGCGAGCTGATTTAAATTTAATAGCGCAACATCGGGCCAATTTATCGACGCCCATTTTAATAGAGCGTCGCGCGCTGCTTGCGGGTTACCGCTTGTACACGCCTCTTTTAAACTCTCCAAGGCTTTTTTCTCAGTATGCTTACGTCTAGTCCCGCGTGGTTTTTTCCACCAGGCTAAACCAAGCGTAATTAGCCAAGCAGCAGCAAAAAATAAAGCCAGTAGCCAAGGCCAATAACTCGTGTCTTTTACGGGCAAACTGCCTACAGGCAGTGATTCTGCCTTATTTGCAGCTGTAGTGGTAGGAACTTGACTAGTAGTCGGAGTTTGGCTTGAGTTAGTCGTTAATGAAGGAGTAATATCCAGGCTTCTTGGAGCTAAAATAGCAATTTCTTCTTTACCGGTAGTGGTATTAAACCAGGTAAGTTTTAATTCAGGAATAATTATTTTGCCTGGTTTATTGAACAAATAGGTGACTTTAAACTCCGTACGTCCCACTAACTCATCTTGCTTTATTTGATTTCGATCTGTCCCTTTCTCTGGGTAAACAGAAAAAGCATCCGAGTTTTTGAAATCAAGTGAGGGTAATAACTGCGCAGGTATCCCAGTCCCTTCTACCACTACGGTACGCACCAAAGTACTTCCTTGACTTAAACTTTGATTCGCATTTTCATATTCCTCGCTTAAACTTACTTTTTTGGCGGGTAACCATGCACCTTGATATTGAGGGGGGATAGGCTGAATAGTAAGCTTGGTTGCTTTATCACTGACTTTTACCCGTTGAGGATCAAAACCATAAACCAAGGCGGTAAAGCTAGGTGAGCTTATAGTAAATTCCCCTGATTTTTGGGGAAAAACGGCATATTTTTGTTCCTCAACCACATAACTAGTATTATTTTGTACAGTTTGGTATTGTTTGGTATCGCCTAAAGGAATGATAAGCCCATTATCAGCCTTAGGAGCCTCATAGTCAGCATCCAGCAAGCGTTTACTATTATATATTTTAACCGTATAAATAATTTCTTGATTTACATAGGGTCTATCCTGATTTACAGAAGTTTTCAACAAGAGATCCTGTTGATCAAAATCGCTATTGTCTTGCTTTGTACCGGCAGCCTCCACATTAATAGTCATGGGGGCACTTGACTCTGCCCCCATTTTAATCGCAGGAATGGATAAAACACCGGTTTTTAGAGGTTTGAGGGTCACTACCCATTGGCTGGTTGAAGTACTCTGACCATTAATTACTGAGTAGTTAACCTGACGAGCGGTGCCTAAAATTATAAACTCTTTTTGCAAAACACTTAAGTCGGGAACACCACCGGCTTGGGCATCCGACTGAGTTAAGGTTAACTGAAACGTTTCATTAATGGTTACAGGCGAGGGATTTACCTGTACTTGTATTTCAGCATGAACCATAAAAACATAAGTGCTTAACACTAGTGCAAAAAATAATCGTTTCATTGGTACCATCCACGTTGTCGACGTAAGTGATCACGCAAAAACTTCTCTCTTAATAACCCGCCAGGATCATCAGGAATTAAACGTAACCACTGTTCATTGGCTTGTTGTTGTTCTTTTTCTTCTTTGGTTTGCTTATCAGCATGCGGCTTTTTAGCCTTCTTCTGAGCTTGTTCTTGATTTTGTTGCGCTTTGTTTTGTTGATCTTGGTTTTGCTGATCTTGGTTTTGCTGATCTTTGTTTTGCTGATCTTTGTTTTGCTGATCTTTGTTTTGTTGATCTTTGTTTTGTTGATCTTTGTTTTGTTGATCTTGGTTTTGTTGATCTTGGTTTTGTTGATCTTGGTTTTGTTGATCTTTGTTTTGTTGATCTTGGTTTTGCTGATCTTTGTTTTGTTGATCTTTATTTTGCTGCTCTTTATTTTGCTGCTCTTTGTTTTGTTGATCTTTGTTTTGTTGATCTTTGTTTTGTTGATCTTTATTTTGCTGCTCTTTGTTTTGTTGATCTTTGTTTTGTTGATCTTTGTTTTGTTGATCTTTGTTCTGCTGATCTTTGTTTTGTTTTTGGTCTTGGTCTTTTTTTAATAAATCACTAACCACTTTATAATTATGTTGTGCATCTTGGTGATGTGGATTAAGGGTCAATGCCTTCTTATAGGCCTTTAATGCCTCTTCATAACGGCCCAAACGCGCTAAAGCATTTCCTTCATTATAATAACCATTCTCGGTTTGCTCCTTTTTATATAAATCCGCAGCGCGTTGATAATCACCGGCTTTATAGGCTGCAGCAGCACTCCAGTCTTCCCGGTCAAATTTATCTTTTGCCTTAGCAAACTGGCCTTGATTCATGAGTTCCTGAGCTTGCTGATCAGGGGTTAGCCACAAGTCGGTCCACGTCCAAGCATTGATTTGCAGTGAAAATACAAGACTCACTATAAAAACTAGTAAACGCATCATTGAGCCAACCTCTGTAACCAACCACGCTGAAACACGGGTAGAAAAAATAATAAGGCGGGGATTAAAAACCAAGGGCCTTCATCACGCCATACTGGTATCTCATCGTGAGTATTCTTTACAAATTCGCCACTTTGTTTTTTATTAAGCCAAGCGTTTAAATCCTCAGAATCGGGACTATAAGGAAGTAAGCTACCGTCGCCCGCAAGTGCGAAGCGCTGGAATAAGGGGTTTAGATCCTTATCGGCACGAATGGGTAAAATAGACGATGAGACCCCGTCGGCGGCTATGGCTTTAGCTGTAGCAATGGCTTGTGTAGATGGAGTATCCGAAGTTAAGACCAGTATTTGCCCTTGCTGGTATCCTGCTTGCTTAATTAAGCGGTTGGCTTCATCCAAGGCCGTTTCTAATTTTTGCCCACTCACGGGCATCACCTCAGGTGTTAAGGCCGATAATAAGGAAGAGATGGTTTGTCCATCATCTGTTAAGGGCGACACGACGAAGGGTTCACTGGTATAAGCAATCAATCCAAACTGTCCTACTTCTTTACGCGCCAGTAAATCATGTAATTTAAATTTAGCGCGACTCAATCGGTTTGGGCTTAAATCAGTATTCAACATATTCTCAGACATATCCAAAATTAATACCCGAGCCTGTACAGGTTTATAAGTGGGTACTGGTAATTTATGCCATGCGGGTCCGGCTATTGCGATGATCATGAAGAGAAAACTAAGTACTAAACCCAATAGTGCAAATTTTTGCTTTTTAGCGCCTTCACTATGAGGAAGATAGGCAAGCAAATGCTTGTCACAAATTTCCGACCATCCTTGTAAGGGAGCAGACTGGCGTAACACAAAAAATAATAAACCGATAAAAGGAAGAGTTGCTAATAACCACCAGGGCCTTAAAAAATGAAAATCTGCAAGCATAGCTATCTTGCCTCCTCTTGTCGCTCTAATTTGCGCATTAAGCCACTTTGAATAGCGAGCCAAAAATCTCCGAGCAATAAAGCTATAGCAATTAACCAAGGATAATATTCTTTTTGAGGGCGAATACTTGCCTGCTCTTGTTTTATACGCTCCAATTGATTAATTGTTTTATAAATAGCACCTAGAGAATCAGGATCGGTTGCCCGAAAATATTGTCCGCCCGTCATTTTAGCCATTTCTTTTAAGGTCTCTTCGTCGAGATCGGCAGAAACATTAGCATCTAAGAAATTATCGGGTGTGAGCGCATTGGGATCAGATTCAGCTCCTAAACCAATGGTATAAATTTTAATATCATCTGCCTTTGCAATTTCAGCAGCCTTTAAAGGGGCTAATACGCCTGAATTATTTGCTCCATCGGTCAATAAAATAATCACTCTACCTTGCTTCGGAACTGCTTCCAAACGTTTTACCGCTAAGCCTACGGCATCGCCAATGGAGGTGGTTTTACCAGCGAGGCCCACCGTGGCATCCTCAATGCGAGCCAAAATGCTTTGCCGATCATAAGTTAATGGCGTTTGCAAATAGGCTTGCGTCCCAAATAGGATCAAACCAATATGATCCCCCTTGCGGTCCTCAACAAATTGTTCAGCTGCCCGTTTAACCACCATCAGACGACTCACTGGCCGGCCATGTAAGACCATATCAGTGACCTCCATACTTCCCGAAAGATCTAAGGCCATCATAATATTATAACCTTCGCGCTTTAGCGGTAGAGGCTCTCCCACCCATCTTGGCCCGGCTAAGGCGAGCACTAAAAACAACCACATTAGACTGGGTAAAATTAACGAAGGTCTGGCGAGGGCAAATTTTTGCTGCTTTTGAATTAATTGTTTCATTGCATCATAAAAAGGCACCTCTAAGGCATCCATTACTTTGACTTTTGTCTCCGGAAGCAAAAACCACACTAATAAGGGCAAAGGAATAAGGATTAAAGCCCAAGTATGAGCTAATTCAAACATAGCTCCCTCCTTTGTTTTATCCAAAGCGTTGCTTGGCTAATTAAGGGCTTTAAATCGATTTGCTCATTAGGCTTAAAAGGAGAATCTAAAAGCATAGTTTTCACCGCTTCAAAATCAAGGCCCTTACTGGTCGCATTTAAGAAATTAATCCATTCCTGCCCATGAATACTCGCTACTTGTTGACGGGGAAAATATACTAAAGCCACGCGCTTCAGTAATTCTGAAATCCGCGCACTTGCTAATTGGGAGTTTCTATCCTGTTCATACTGCTGTACATAACTTTGTAATAAAACAAGAGCCTGTTTTTTAGCCCGCGCGTTTAAATAACGCCGATAAGCAACAAAACTAAGCCCAGCCATAAGTATAAAAAAGACGATAATTAGGACATACCAACCAGGCGCCAAAGGCCATATGCCTACACTGGTGGGTAAATGGATATCTTTTAATTGTGCTAACGCATCTACTTCAGCCACGAACCCTCCGCGGAAATGTTTGACGGACTAAACGCGGAATATCCGCTGCAGCTGTGGTTTGGATGTAAGGTATTTGTAGGCGCTTAAATTGCTCATTTAGTCCTTGTATTTTTTGCTGGCAATATTGTTCGTAAGCCATGGAAATGGAAGGTTGAGTGGTATCAAGGATTACTTCCTCTTTTCCATTGGTCATGGCATATTGTTGCGGTTTAGGTGCAGCCAATTCAATAGGATCGCAGAGGTGATAAGCCAAAATATCATTATTCGCCCGTAAACGGGTTAAATGTTTCTCTGACTCAAGATCTATCGCATAAAAATCGCTAATTAGAACTAGAATGCTGCCGGGACGGATTACTCGGCGCAAGCGGATCAGTGCATCACTCAAGGGCCTGTTTATACTGTCTCTTTTTCTATACGCTTGTTCAGTATAATGACTTAAGGAGGCCAACAGGGGTAAAACCCCAGAATCACGCCCCCGAGGAATAAACTCACTATGTTCGGTCGCTGAAAAAAAGAACCCTCCTACGCGATCACCTTGCTTAATAACCGTCCAAGCAAGCATGGCGGCTAAACGCGCAGCCACGACCGATTTAAACGCAATCCTGGTACCAAAAATCATGGAGGGATTAAAATCAACTAAGAGCACGGTGGGCCTTTCACGTTCCTCTTGATAAATTTTTACATGCGGGCGACCCGTGCGGGCCGTTACTCGCCATTCCATATGCCTAATCTCATCCCCAGCCTGATAATTTCTTACCTCGGAAAAGTCCATACCTCGGCCACGTACTTTGGATAAATGAAGACCGCTTCGGAGAGCCTTAGCTTCAGGATAATACTGGACGGACTGGGCATACCGCCTAAGATCAATCAATTCATTTAATTCAGCTACGACACCATCTGCCATAAAGAACCTCTAAGGTACAGCTACTAGACGTAATAACGAATCAATAAAATCATCACTCGTAATGCCTTCGGCCTCTGCTTCAAAGCTTAGTAAAATGCGGTGGCGTAAAACATCGTGAGCTATGACATGAATGTCTTCTGGGATCACATAATCACGACCAGCAAGCCAAGCATGGGCTTTAGAGCAGCGATCGAGGGCAATGGTTGCCCGTGGGCTTGCGCCAAAGCGTAACCATCTTCCTAATTCTTCTCCATAAATCCCTGGGGTGCGGGTAGCAATAACTAACTGCACTAAATAATGCTCTAGAGCATCACTAGTATGAACGTTTAAGACTTGTTGGCGCGCTTCAAATAAGGTGGTTTGCGCTAATTTCGGTGTTTTAGCTTCAGTTTTTGCAGAAAGTCCTAAAGCCTCTTTGCGCGCTAAGGTTAAAATATCATGCTCTACTTTAGCTTCTGGATAACCTATTTTTACATACATTAAGAAACGATCGAGTTGCGCCTCGGGTAAAGGATAAGTCCCCTCTTGCTCGATAGGGTTTTGGGTAGCCATCACTAAAAATAATTCGGGTAGAGGATAGGTTTTACCGCCAATGGTCACCTGCCGCTCCGCCATTGCTTCTAATAATGCAGATTGTACCTTGGCAGGAGCGCGGTTGATTTCATCAGCTAAAATTAAATGATGGAATATAGGACCGGGTTGAAATACAAAAGAGCCATTTTGCGGGTGGTAGACATCCGTACCGGTTAAATCACCAGGTAATAAATCGGGGGTAAACTGGATCCGATGAAAATCACCTTCTACCCCATCAGATAATTCTTTTACTGCTCTCGTTTTCGCTAAACCTGGCGCTCCTTCTACTAGTAAATGGCCATCAGCTAATAAAGCAATCAACAAACGAGAAATGAGATCTTTTTGCCCTAAAATCCGTGCATTTAAATGCGCACTTAAGTGCATTATTTGTTCTTGCACCGAATTCATCGTTTTTTCCTCTAGCTGTTCCATAAGACTTATCTTCCGCAAAAATCTTATCCTAACGTGAATTAATAGGTATGCCAAGAGGGGTTAAACATCAATACCTAAAAACTAACCACAGGAGCAATAATAAATACAAGCTGGTTTACAAAAATCACAAACAAATGTACCATTTATAAGCAAAAAAGAGAGCAAAGATACCCTCTTATGAATCACTACATCTGGTTTCATCCAAGCTATGTGCAGGAATCTGACGAAGAGTTAATTACTGGGCAAAAAAAGAATGCCCAACAACATGGTTACCTTGTTTTAGCAGAGAATGAACTCCATAAAGTAAAAAAAAGCGATCATTTAACTTTAGTGGGGCATTCAACTCCGCCACCCTCTGCGGATAAAAGCAATTTAAATGACAGTGGTGACTACATTCAAGGCGAAAGCGCACCGCAATGCGTTAAACGTTTAAAGCAAGCAGGTCTTCGTTGTGGCCCTAAAATATTCAGTTTAGAATCTTGCCTTGCAGGCCTCCCTGATGGGATTGCGCAGCAATTATCAAGGGACCCTTTTTTTAAATATACTCTTATTGAAGCCAACACGACTGCAGTGGGCAGAAGTTATGGGGCACATTGGGCCTTAAAGATGGATTATCTGGGGAGGGCCATTCTGAATCCGCAAAAAAGCATGTGGCATTTTTATTTACAAGGCTATGAGATTCAACGCCTGGTCCATGCCTCTTATAAGCTCGAACAAGTGCTAGAGCAAATTAAACCCGCTTATTTTCAGCAACGCTTCTTTTCTAATTACCAACCCGGTTGTTTTGGTGGCCGGGTAGGGCGTGATTGCGCCAAGGGAATTTTATTGACCTTAGAAAGGGCTTTGTTTTTTGCGCAAGAGAACCAGAATTCCGCCACCGCAGACGCTTTAGATCTAACCTTAAAACAAATTTATACTTACTAACTCATGTTACGCACATAAACTTGTAGTTTGACTAAAAAGCATTAGAATTCCGCCCTTAATTTTAGGGAGGGAATTAAATGGATATGCTTGATCTTTATAGTGATTATTTGATTTTCCA
>NZ_RZGQ01000050.1 GCF_003989735.1 Legionella sp. km772
AGCTCTCCTGGCCTATGGACTTGTGGATAAGCCATTCTGAGAGTAAGGTGAATGAACTAACAAACCGGGAATAGCTCTTATTTTTCCTGAATTTTGTTCCAGATCCCCGGACCTAGCTAAGTTTTTAGGGCGCAAGATTTTTTTAATACCATTTTTAAACGCTCTTTATTTTCTGAGTACCAAGTTTTGTTATATGAAAACGAGCAGCTTTTATATGCAAACACCTCGTTTAAAATTAATAGCTTATATCAATATACTTATAATATTTATTATAAAAATATACGGTGGGCGCTTCACATAGCTGCCCCTGATGGCATTTCCTATATGTACCGGATTTTATTTATCATCGGCTTAATAATGAGCCTATTAATTAGTTTTTGTAGTTATTTAATATTAAGGCTCTATCAAAAAACAAGAGCACTGGTGGAAAGTGAAGATACCTTTCGCTCAGCGATGCAAAATGCGGCTATCGGGATGGCCTTGGTTTCTCCCAGGGGACGTTGGATGAAAGTTAATAAAGCCTTTTGTGAGATGTTTGGTTATTCAGAAAAGGAATTGTTTGCCTTCGATTTTCAAGCATTCACCCACCCCGATGATTTAAATAGCGATTTAATTTATATTAAAAAGTTGCTGGCGCATGAAATCAATGCTTATCAAATAGAAAAACGCTATCTTCATAAATCTGGGGCTATCATTTGGGCCCTACTTAATGTTTCGCTGGTCTGGCATGATGAACGACAACCTAAGTATTTCATTGCCCAAATTCAAAATATAAGCGACAGAAAACACTTTGAGGAAGCCAATAACAATTTGCTAATAGCATTAGAAAAATCAAATAAAGAATTAGAGTCTTTTGCCTATGTAGCCTCTCATGATTTACAAGAGCCGGTTAGGATGATTAATGGTTTTGTTGATATTATTCTTGCAGAAAAACAGCCGCTGTTTGATGACGAGACCAAGGAATACTTAAAAATAGTTTATTCCGCCGGTGAACGTATTAAGCATATGGTACAGGATTTATTGGCTTATTCGAGGGTAAGTAATAATTCTGTAACGATGTATGAATTTGATTTGAATGATACTGTAAAGGAAGTTTTACAAAATTTAAATATTTTGATTACGGAGCATAATGCAGAAATTAGTACAGATTTATTGCCAAGGATAAAAGCTAACCCTATTCAACTAATGCGGTTAATACAAAACCTCATTAGCAATGCGATTAAATACCAGCCACCAGGTAATAGCCCTAAAATCCATCTCAATGTGAGGGAGCTTGAGGATAGTTGGGAGTTGGCTATCAAGGATAATGGTTTAGGGATCCCTGAAAATCAAATCGAGGAAATATTTAAACCATTTAAGCGCTTACACTCTTGGGATAAAATTAAAGGGAGTGGGCTTGGCCTGGCTATTTGTAAAAAGATAGTCGAACTGCATAAAGGCAGTTTAACGGTTAGTTCTAGTCCGGGCCAAGGCAGTACCTTCTTTATTCGGTTACCGAAAAATTGAAAAGCTAGGGATAATTAGGGTTTTACCCTAATCCACTCTTTTCGAAAAAAGACAGATTTGCCTTGAGTTTTAGCTAGTTTAGCTTATAAATAGGAGGGAAAATATCTAGCGCATCATTAAATGTTTTTGCTTGGCACGAACACTAGAAAGAGTAAACGAGGGGAAAAATAGCAGGCAATTTTAGGAGCAACAATGACTTGCGCTTTATAAAGGAAGATTGGTGGTTTTTAGATAATTTAAAAGTGCTTCATAACGGAGTGCTTTTTCCTCAACAGTAGAATTTTTTTGCTCCTCGAAGATTGGAGAACACGCAGTGGGGTTAGTTATTATATATAAAGCAGTCTTGCGCTTCTCTTGACTAATAACGTGTTCGCTTAAAACCTTCTCCATTATTTTCCTGCATTAAGTAAATAATTTGTATATTTTAATCTAATTTGGATTTTATGTCAATAAAAGTACAATTTGCTGGTTAAACCACTTTATTCATACAACGCATACAGGGTAAAAGCTTACTGCCTTGGCTTAAGGTATCGTGCAAATGAGTTTTTTTGAGATAGAGTAGTTCATCTACCTCTAAATAGGCCTTAATTTCATCATTAGAATGGTTAACAGCCAGTAATTCGTCTTGAGCCGGAATGTTGATGCCATAAGTACAAATATTAATTATCGGTGGGCAGGCGCTAACGAGATAAATGGCTTTTGCGCCTAAAGCACGTAATTGTTTTACTATTAATTGAGCTGTTGTTCCTCGTACAATACTGTCATCAAATAAGAGGATTATTTTATCCTTTATTTTTTCCGATTTAATACTTAATTTCTGCTGTACAGCCTTATAACGCTGTTGTTCTTCAGCTTGGATAAAACTTCGGCCTATCGTTGTATCTACTTCAAAATAATCACGATAATCAAACTGCAAGGCTTGGGCAAAAGATTTTGCTGCGGTAATTGCGGTTTTTGGTATAGGTAAAACAAAGTCGGGGTTTAAATGACTATAGGCTTCTTGCCATTGCTGGGCTAATAATCGCCCCAAATGCTGGCGCGTCTTTTCGACTAAAACGCCATTTAACTGGGTTTTAGGATGGGCAAAATAGACATATTCAAAACTACAAGGGGTATGGGTTTTTTGCAGCAAAACTTGCCGATATAATTCACCCTTTGTATTAATAAAAAATAACTCACCAGGCCGCACTTCTTGGAGGTTAAAACCTAAATTTTGAAAAAAATGGGATTCAGAAGCAAAGAGATATTCCTTGTTATTTTCTCCATTAATACGCTCACCAAAACATAAAGGCCTTATTCCCTGCGGATCACGAAACACTAGCAGGCCTTTATTAGCAATTAAACACACCACGCAATAAGAACCTTTGACCTGTTGATAAATAGAGCGGACTGCTTTTACTATTTTAGAAAAAAAATTACCCTCATTTAAAGCATCCTCTTCTTCTAAATGCTGTATGAAAAATTGCAGTAATAAGTTGGAGTCGACGCGGGATTGACCAGGAATATTATTAAAAGCCCTCATCCAGGCACCCGGATGTAAATGGCCACTGTGTGCTAGAGCCGCACCTTTGGGATTATAAAAAGGTTGGATATCAATACTGGTGCTGCCTCCGGACGTACTATAACGGGTATGGCCTATGGCAAATGGCCCTTCATGTTCGCCAAAAGAGTGCGCGGAAAAAACCTCCTTTATCTCACCTAAACCACGTTTAAAGACAAAACCCTCTTTAGATAAACTGGCAATCCCGGCAGCATCTTGACCGCGGTGTTGTAATTCGACCAGGCCTTGATAAACCCTTTGTGCACTATTTTTTTCACTGTAACTAGCAATAATGCCACACACTTCATTTACCCATAATACAAAAGCACTAATGATGCAAGAAGTGCGAACTGATAACAAGTTTTATCGCGGCTTCTTTCTGATTTCATCGAGGGTTTTAATAATTTGAGCTTATTTTTACAGATAATATTAGGCCTGGCACTACGGAGTTCATATTTTTTCTATTACTCTAACTATCTTCCAACTTGCAGTTTTATACATCAATACACTAATTATTTCTGCAACGAATAATAAACACACTTACTGGCATGAGGGTTAAATAAGAGCGAGGTCCTTAATAAATAGTCGATGACTTCTTCTGGATTTTCTTCATCACAAGTTATTAGCCATAAAATACTGTGCTTTAAGCGGGCGATGTTTAAGCTTAAGCCCTTTTCTAATTGCTGCCTGTGGTGCTCACCGACTAAGTCGTCTTGAGCGTGTATTAAAAAAGCGATCTGGCTGTTTATGGTTTGCTGGTTTTCTATCCACGTTTCTTTATTGGCGTTATAGAGTAAAGAGCTTGCCATTATCTGATCCAATGCCTCTCTTGCGCATTCGATTTCCCAATGGGTATAGCGTTTTAAGCTTATTTTTATTCCTTGCGATAACACAACTTTTTCTATGCTTAAGGCGTGCTCATCAGTGCTTAGTGGCGCAATGATTATTTCCTTAGCTTCAAGGGGGCAATGATAAATCGTGGGTAAATAAAAAGGATGGTTATAAGCTATGGTTTTAAAAGGGGGATAAACTTGTTCAGCGATATAATCATGCATGGATTGGAAAATAAGATCAGCGTCTGCAGAGCGTTCGGGATGGGGCATCATGGCTAGCACATTACCTCGGGCATTACTTAGGGCGGCTAGATTATAGCTAGAGCCATTCGGGTTCACCGGGAATTGTGTGTCAAGTTGGCCTTGTTCATCGCAGTAGTGAAAGGAGGTGCAGCCTTCCTGTTGGAGGACTGTCCATAATTCTTTACTGAGCTGAAAGCGCCCTTCACCATGAGCAACAGGAATATTAAGCGGGTGATGGGGTTTTAGCCTACGCGTAAAGGCACCCTGTGGTGACTCTTTGCTGATACAAATTTCCACCCAGGCATTGTAAAAGCCGGTACTTAAAACCTTTCCTGCAACAATTCGTTTATTAGTGGTTAAGGCCAGCGCCAATTGATAGCCCGCTAAACCCGGTACCAGCCCTGACTCAACCAAAATTTGGGCCCCATTACAAATACCTAACAAAGGTTTGCCCAACTCAGTTTGCTTTTTTAACACAGCAATAATGGGATGTAGGGCCGCAATTACCCCGGCGCGGGAGCGATCTTCATAGGAAAACCCGCCTACTAAAATATAGCCTGCGAATTCTTCTAAATGCTCAATGGCTTCATTCCACAAAAAAGAAACCGGAACCATTCCTGCGCGAGCTACGGCAAGGCTGGTTTCGCGGGTACAGGTACTTCCAGGGAATTGAATGATTGCTATGCGCATAAATGCACTTCCTTTTTCCCTTCTACGACATGGCCTATATAATAAAGTTTATAAGTAGACTCATGCTTTGTTAAGTAAGCAGCGGCATTGCTTAATTCTTGCTGCGCGCCAATAAGTACATAACCAATTCCCATGTTAAAGGTACGGTATAATTCCTGCTCGGCAATCGGGGCAAGACTTTGTAAAAAAGAGAACAAGGGTAAGTTAGGGTAACGGTGTTTATTAATTTCAATCGCGCAGTGGTCAGGAAGTACTCTGGGTAAATTATCGATAATACCCCCGCCGCTAATATGAGCCATTCCCTTAATAATAATGCCTTGTTCAAGCATGCTTAAAACCGGTTCGGTATAGTTTAGATGGGGTTCTAATAAGGCCTCGCCGAGAGTTTGTCCTAAATCATCCCGATAAGCATCCAGTTTGAACAGATGTTTATGAAACAGTAAATGCCGGGCTAAGGAGTAGCCATTGCTATGTAGGCCACTAGAGGCAAAAGCGAAAACCGCATCACCTGGTTGGATAGTAGAGCCTTGGATTATTTTCGCTTTATCCACCACACCGGTAATCATCCCGACTACATCGTATTCCCCGCGGCGGTAAATTCCGGGCATCTCGGCTGTTTCACCACCGATTAGCGCAATCTTGCTTTGCTTACAGGCGGCTATCATTCCCTGTAGCAGCTCTTTTAGTGTCTCTGGTTCCAGGGCATCGCTTGCGACATAATCAAGTAGGCTTAGCGGTTTTGCGCCATAAACCAAGATGTCATTTGCGGTGGCTGCGACTAAATCATAACCTAATTGGTGATATTGCTGCATTAAACGGGCAATGATCGTTTTAGTGCCTAAGCCATCAACACTTTGGACCAGGACCGGTTCTGCATAATTGGCCATTATGGCTTTTAAGTCATAGAGGGCTGCAAACCCCCCTAAAGGGTTCAGTAAGGCTTGAGAAAAGGTGGTTTCAATCAAAGGGCTTAGACTTTTGATGGCCTTATTCGTTTTATCGATATCGACGCCAGCATCGGCATAGTTTAGGGTTTTATCGCTCATAATTTATCCCGTAAACCGTTTTGCCACTGTTCTTTCGCTTGCGCAAGAGCTAAATGGATGGCAGGTTTAATTTCCAGATAGGGTAATTCTTGGGTTTTACCGATAAGTAAAAAAGGGCACTCATAACTAGCAAAGCATTGTTGCACTACTAAGAAATCCGTATCGCGAATTTCAAGGATAAAACCACCCGTTTCACTAAATAATTTTTTGCTAAAAACTAAATCACCCGGGATTTCCACCACAATGCCAATTGAGTTTTTAAAGCTCATTTCAGCAAGCGCTATGGCTAAACCGCCATCAGCTATATCATGCGCAGCTAAAATTAAATCCTGGTCGATAAGTGCTTGTAGAGCCCTGAGCTCCTGCCCTATGGTCGTTAAATTAGGTTGCGGGCAATGGGCGCCTAGTTGCTGATGGTGCGCATAAAAAACGCCCCCTCCGCACTCATCACGACGCTCACCCACTAATAAAATAAGGGAGTTTTTTTGCTTAAAATCTAAAGTGATAGCCTTTTTTACATCCGCTATTGTACCAATACACGCAATCATGGGGCTAGGAGGAATAACGGAGTGGCTGGACTCATTATAAAAAGATACATTACCTGAAATAATAGGTAAGGGTTGATTTTTATCTTCTTTAAGCCCAATTGCTTGGCACGCATCAACTATACCACGCACCGCTTCAGCAAATGCCCAGAAGTGTTCTGGTTTTTCTGGGTTGCCAAAGCAAAGGCAATCAGTAAGGGCAAGTGGAGTCGCACCTACAGCGACTACATTTCTAGCAGCTTCAATTACCGCATTCACCGCCCCCCAATAAGGGTCAATTAAATTATACCCTGGGCACTGATCTAGCGATAAAGCGACTCCGGTGTTGCGTATTTCTTCTGGATAGCTCAGATCATTAAAGGGCTGAATTAAGCCTGCATCAGCATCTCCGGCGGCCAAAACAGTACGACCCTGTACTTGTTTATCGTATTGCTCAAAAATCGGTGTACGGCTGGCAATATGTTCATGGGCTAAAAGGCTTAGGAGTAAACTATTATAGTCTGTCGGCTCTTCTATCCTAGGTTCGTTTAGTGCTTTATTGGGTTGATAATAAGGTCGCTGATAAATAAAGCCCGCAGTCATTGCTTTAGGGGCAACATTTACTAAAAGGGCGTTTTTATAAACTACTTGATAAAGACCATTTTTAGTGAGTTTACCAATAGTTTTAGCCTCTGCCCCGTACGCTATTTCCCCTAAGGCATAGTCTTCATTGTAATGGGTTAAAATAAGAGGTTCCAAGGTCTTAGGTACCAACCAAAGAAAGCGCTCTTGAGTTTCGGAACATAATAAAATTTCTGGGGCTAAATATCCTTGTAAAGTAGGAACTTTATCTAAATAAATTACTGCCCCCATATTACTAGCAGCCGCCATCTCAATACTGGCACAGGCTATCCCGCCTGCCCCCAAATCTTTGAAGCCGACCTGGCTTAAACAACCTAATCCTTTCAAGCGTTTAAAAAGGCTATTATTGGCTTGCAATAAATGATTCTTTAAAAAAGCATTGGGTTCTTGGATAGCACTGCGGTTTTGTTTATTGTCTGCCAAACTTTGCGATGCGAAGGCTGCGCCTGCAAAACCACTGCCATCGGTGGGTTTACCTATTAAAATAAAAACCGCGTCTTCAATGGGCTGGGAGACATGAGAATGAATAATCGCATCTTCTTTTACGAGCCCAAGGGTAACAATGGTGACTAAACAATTATCATTGTAGCCGGCATGGTAGTAAACATCACCGGCAATAGTTGGCACCCCAATTGGATTGGCGTAACCGGCAATTCCCGCCACAACGCCCTGTTGGATCATCCGGCTGTGGGGGCAATTAATTTCGCCAAAGCGTAAACCATTGCCCAGGGCTATGACTTCCGCCCCCATGCAGGAAACATCACGGACATTACCACCTACCCCAGTAGCCGCACCTTCGTAAGGAAGCAGTTGTGAAGGATGATTATGGGATTCATGACTGACTACCAAACCGTATTTGAGCCCGGTTTTGTCTTGCGCTATAGCAATAATTCCTGCATCTTCTTTGGGCCCTAGCAGGACATGGGGTGCTTCGGTAGGCATTTTTTCTAAATGAATTTTGCTGCTTTTATAAGAGCAATGCTCTGAGCCTTGGATTGACCAAAGAACGCACTCTGCTAAGGTCGGTGGTCTTTTTAAGATCTCCTGTTGTAACACTAAAAGCTCTTCAACATTCAGCCTTAGCTGATATTTTTGCATTAGAGCAGTTATTTCGTCACGACTTAATCCTGAAAAATCAAGGAAGGAAGAGTTTTCTAATTGTTGCACAAGCTGCTTTCCTTCATGTATTCATCGATTAAATAAAGCCAGTTTTTGGTTTCTTGTTCAGGGTTTTCAGCTTGGGTAATGGCCGTAATCACTGCGATACTCGCAGCCCCAGTATCGAGAATAGCTAAAGCCTTATTTAATTTAATTCCACCAATAGCTACGACTGGATAATTAAGCAGTTGGCAATAGGCTTTAAGCCGTTCTAATCCTTGAGGTGCGGCTTTCATTACTTTAGTGTTAGTATGATAGATAGGCCCGCAGGCTAGATAAGAAGGCTTATAGGCTAAAGCCCGTGCCACTTCATAGTAGGAGTGAGTACTAATCCCTAGGCGCAAACCAGCTTGCTTTAAAGCCTCGCAATCGGCTTTTTCCAAGTCCTCTTGCCCCAGGTGAACACCATAGGCGCCATATTCCATAGCCTCTTGCCAATAATCATTAATAAACAAGCGGGCTTGATATTGTTTGGCTAAAACAATGGCGGCTTTTATTTCCCGTTTTAGAGGAGCCGCGGCTAGGTCTTTGATCCTTAATTGGATAGTTTTTACCCCCCAACTTAGTAAAACTTGTACCCAATGGGCACTATCCACAATAGGGTAAAAGCCAAGAGGCTTTGGACCACAGGAAGGAAAGGCTTGCGGTGAGGGAAGTCTGCTTCTTAAGGTCGCAAAGGGAAAATCAGCTTGGTTATTGAGCCAATTACTATGGCTTAAGGTTCCTCGGCCCTGACCCAGGGGACCACTTAAACGAATCGCTTGGTTCACGTAGGCTTTAGCTAAAACTAAAGCTTCTTCCGTCTCATAACCTTGGGCAAGATTTGCTGCGATCGCAGAGGCCAGGGTGCATCCCGTACCATGCAGATGAGGCGTATTGAGGCGAGGACTGGATAACCAGCCTGATTCATTGCCATTAGTCCAATAATCTTGGGCAATGTTTGCGTGATTCGGGGCATGGCCTCCTTTTAATAAAACAATTTTTGGGCCAAGGGCTTGTAAATCCTTGCCAGCTTCTTCTATATCAGCAGTGCTGTTAATGCTGCGGCCTAAAAACCATTCTGCCTCGGGAATGTTAGGCGTAAATACGCTAATCCTTTTTAAGAAGTGTTGCGTCAAAAAATCATGTAATTCGCCTTCATGTAATGCGCCGCCTACGCTTGCGAACAAGACTGGATCGTACACCACGGCTTGGGGGAAACGCTCTAAATAGGGGAGGATGATTTTTAAACTCGCTAAGGAACCTACCATTCCTAGTTTTATTGCCCGAGGAGGTAGATCTTCACTCAAGGCTTGCAATTGTGCGGTTAATAGTTGCGGCGAGCAAAACTCCATAGTCTTTAATTCAACACTGTTTTGGGCGGTTATGGCGGTAATAACTGAGCAAGCATGGACGCCTAAGGCGTGGAAAGTATGCAAGTCCGCTTGTATTCCTGCCCCACCACTAGGGTCTGACCCTGCTATGGTCCAAACAATGGTTCTGCTCATGAGCTCACCACATTATGCCAAAAAGGTTTGCCGACAATAGGGGTACTTGGGCTTGCAAAATCACGGCTAGGCATAATGCCTGATTCGTAAGCCATTCGACCGGCATCAACAGCTTTGGCGAAGGCCTGAGCCATTTGTACCGGGGAGGCGGCTAAAGCGACCGCGCTATTGAGTAAGACTGCATCATAACCTAGTTCCATTGCTGCAGCCGCATGCGAAGGTGCCCCAATACCTGCGTCAATAATTAAGGTGATATTAGGCAGACGCTGTCTTAGTAATTTTAAGGCAAAAGGATTATTTAAACCTTTACCGCTGCCAATAGGTGCTGCCCAAGGCATTATTATGCGGCAACCGATGTGGGCTAAACGTTCACAGACCGCTAAATCATCGGTCGTATACGGGAAAACTTCAAAGCCTTGGCGAATTAACTCTTCGGCTGCTTTAATTAACTCAAAATGGTTAGGTTGTAGGGAATAGTCATCGCAAGTGATTTCTAATTTAATCCAATGCGTGTTAAAAACGGAGCGGGCCATCTGGGCAATCATGATCGCTTCTTTCGCCGACTGACACCCCGCGGTATTGGGCAGAAGGTGGCAACCGAGTGCTTTAATTCTACTCCAAAAATCAATACTGGCTTCGGCATGAGCGGCTTGGCGGCGAAGGGCAACAGTGATTACCTCGACTTGTGAAAGCTGGATAGCCTCTTCCATCATTTTTAAAGAGGGGTAACGGGCTGTCCCTAATAACAAACGGGAGGAAAGCGGGGTGTCGGCGAGTAAAAAACTCATTTTAGCCTCCTTGCATGGGCATTAATATTTCAATGATATCATTAGGTTTTAATTCCCAGGTCGCATAAGCAGAGTGAGGCACAACCGCATAATTTACCGCAATGGCCATCGGTAGATTCATACTATAGCCCCAGGCAACTAAGGCATCGCTTAAATATTTGTTTTCTAAGGGTTTCGTTTCGCCATTAATTGTTATAACCACGCTAAATTCTCCTTCAATTCATCAACTAATTCAGGATGATGCATTGCTTTTTTTCCATGCTCTAGATAGCGCATTGCTTCATCAAGTAGGGCGGGACCGACCAGATAACCATGACGGTATAAACCATTAAGGCGAATTAAACCCTCACTTGCAATAATTCGCGGTTGATTATCGCTTAAGGTGGGTCGGCACTGAGTCATCGTATGTAGAATGCGAGCCTCGGCAAACCCTGGGTGAACCATATAACAAGCTGATAAAAGCTCTAACATGGATTGGGCTGAGATAGGGCTCTTATCCTCACTTTCAATCGAGGTTGCCCCCACAATAAAAGTATTCCCTGCTCTTGGGGAAATATAAATAGGATAACGCGGGTGCATAATTCGAATAGGACAGTTTAAGTGGACTTCTGGGGCGTGTAAAATCAAGACTTCGCCCCGAACTCCCCGTAATTGCGGCCAATCGGGTTTTGCTCCTAAACCACGGCAATCAAAAACTAAATCAAAATAATGTGTTTTACCTTGTGCCACAATTTGATAGTCATTTAACTGCTCCACTGGCGTTAACTCATGCCAGTTAATTCCATGGGCTAAAAGGGTTGCGGTGGTCGCTTTATAAAATTCATGGCTATTGAGGTGTCCTTCATCTCGCAACCAATAGCCATCTTGCACATTAGAGTTTAAACCTGGGACAAAATTATGTAGGGCCGTATTAGGAATAAATTCTGCAATACTATTTAACGCGGGTAGATGTGCTTGGCGTAATTTAAACTCAATGATCGCCAGCAGTCGATCCCGCTCACCTTTGTCCTGGGGGTGATTTAAAAGTAAAGTACCATGTTGGGAAAATGCAACAGGCTTGCACAATTGCTTAAGCAAGGAAGGCCATAATTCTAAAGCACTTAAGCCCAGTTTAAAGATTAACAATTCACTGGACTCAAGTTCGGTATAAGGGGCTAGCATTCCAGCGCCTACCCATCCACAACTGTTATGACCTAAATGGCTATCAGCATCGAATAGAGAAACCTTCCAGCCGCGAGCTAAGCAATGAAGCGCAGTTAGACGCCCACATAAGCCCGCACCTACAATGCCAATCGTAATGGACATTAGACGGTCTCAACATAGATTTCAGAGCCTGATGCTTTAAATTCTTTCGCTTTTTGCGCCATGCCTTCGGTGAACTCTTGCACGTCTTGACTAATCTTCATTGAACAGAACTTAGGGCCGCACATTGAGCAAAAGTGCGCGACTTTAGCCGATTCTTTGGGTAAGGTTTCATCGTGATAGGCGCGCGCTGTATCCGGGTCTAGGGCTAAATTAAATTGGTCTTCCCATCTAAATTCAAAGCGAGCTTGGGAGAGGGTATCATCCCAATAGCGTGCTCCAGGATGTCCTTTAGCAACATCGGCTGCATGGGCGGCAATTTTATAAGCAATGACTCCTGCTTTCACATCGTCCCGGTTAGGTAGGCCTAAATGCTCTTTAGGTGTTACATAGCAGAGCATCGAGGTACCAAACCAACCAATCATGGCCGCGCCAATAGCGGAAGTGATGTGATCATAACCCGGCGCGACGTCCGTTGTTAATGGACCGAGAGTATAAAAAGGAGCTTCATTACAATATTCCAATTGCTTGGTCATATTTTCTTGGATAAGGTGCATGGGGACATGCCCTGGGCCTTCGATCATGGTTTGCACATCGTACTCATAGGCAATTTTAGTCAACTCGCCTAAGGTCTTAAGCTCGGCAAATTGCGCCTCATCATTGGCATCGGCAACAGAACCTGGGCGCAGACCATCGCCTAAAGAAAAACTCACATCATAGGCACGCATAATTTCACAAATTTCTCTAAAATGAGTGTAAAGAAAATTTTCTTGATGATGGGCCATACACCATTTAGCCATAATGGCGCCTCCGCGCGAAACAATTCCGGTAACTCGCGAGGCGGTCATGGGTACGTAACGCAATAAAACGCCGGCATGGATGGTGAAATAGTCCACACCTTGTTCTGCTTGCTCAATTAAGGTCTCACGGTATACATCCCAGCTTAATTCTTCGGCAATCCCGCCTACTTTTTCTAAGGCTTGATAAATAGGCACAGTTCCAATAGGTACAGAGGAGTTGCGCACAATTGAATCGCGGATGTTATGGATATTTTTGCCGGTAGAAAGATCCATGACCGTATCTGCCCCCCAACGAATGGCCCAAACGAGTTTTTCTACCTCTTCAGCGATGGAGGAACTGACTGCCGAATTACCAATGTTGGCATTAATTTTAACCAGAAAATTACGCCCGATAATGGATGGTTCAATTTCGGGGTGATTAATATTAAGGGGCATGACTGCTCGCCCACGCGCTATTTCATCACGAACAAATTCAGGGGTAATGATCTCTGGAATATTAGCGCCCATGCTGTTGCCTTGTAAGCGCCTGCTTCGCTCTGCAGCCTGGGGGTTATTTTTATTGGCTTCTCGCTGTTGTTCCGCATAGATTGATTCCCGTATGGCGATGTATTCCATCTCGGGGGTAACAATCCCTTTTTTAGCATAATAAAGTTGGGTTACGGGCGTGCTTTTAGCTTTTCGTGGTTGATGATGAGGGTAATTATTCCTTAATTCTTGCGGTAAGAGAAAGGATTCCTCAGTATCCTGGCGGGCTAAAATCCATTCGCGGCGCAAAGGACTTAAGCCTCGCTCTAAATTTATTTCTACGGAGCTGTCGGTATAAGGGCCTGAGGTGTCATATAAATTGATGTATTTACCATTCGTTAGGCTTACCTGACGGTAGGGGACTGCTATTTCAGGATGCATGCTTCCTTTTGTATAACCCTTGCTGGAGTTGGGAAAAGGAGTACGGGTTATAGAAGATTCAGTAATCATTTTATTATTATTTTTATTAGTCATGGATTACTCCTTTAATGACTTTAAAGAGAGGGTTAGTTGACAAGCTTTAGTATTGACAGTGATAATAAAAAGCAAATTGATTAGCGCATGATGCTAACTCATGAATGAATTATCGTCAATTGCAAGAAAGTGTAAACTAGGCCATTTTTCCTTAATAGCAATAGACTCTCAAGTTCCGCAAAAAATCAACGCACTTAAGACCTTGGAGATGAAGGCCATATCCCCTTGGATTGGTGGTTTCGCCCTTTTTGCTACTGCTGTTTTTGGCGCTTTCGCCAAAGCTGGAACTGAACATTGGATACAGCAAGACCATGAATGAATTTGAATTAATTGCCCATTTTTTTTCCGAACGAAAACAAGGCATGCGGGATGATGTAGTTTTAGGTATTGGCGATGATTGCGCGGTCTTAACCCTGCCACAGGATAAGCACTTACTAATGAGTATGGATACTCTCGTGCAAGGGGTTCATTTTCCAGAAACTACGCAAGCCTCTGATATAGGTTATAAGGCACTGGCGGTTAATTTAAGCGATTTAGCGGCCATGGGGGGAACTCCTGCTTGGTTTAGTTTGGCTTTGACACTTCCTACAGTCGATAAAACGTGGTTGCATGGTTTTAGTGAGGGTTTATTTGGCCTTGCCGAAGAGTTTAATGTCCATTTGGTTGGGGGTGACACCACCCGCGGCCCGCTTAGCTTAACCATACAAGTGCATGGTTTTGCCCCTGTGGGGAAAGCCATTACCCGCCAAGGTGCAGGGGTAGGTGATCTCATCTATGTTACGAATAATCTCGGGGATGCAGGTCTGGCGCTTAAGCATATTCAAGGCCAGCTGCAATTACCGATAGACCGCTTTGTTGCCGTGTTAGCCCAATTAAATCGTCCTTACCCGCGTGTAAAAGAAGGCCAATTATTAGCGCACTATGCCACTGCAATGATTGATCTTTCTGATGGCTTAATTTCTGATTTAGGCCATATTTTAAAGCAAAGCAAGGTCGGCGCTCGAGTGTATGTCGATAAATTACCTCTCTCTTCGGCATTAAGCCATAGTTTACCCTTTACGGAGGCAGTGGGCTTGGCTTTAAGTGCCGGTGATGATTATGAATTGTGTTTTACTATTCCTGCTGCTAAAAAAGAGGCCGTTGAGGCCTTGATGTTAAAAGCCGGGGGTAAAATTACTTGTATTGGTGAAATCATTAGCGAGCCGCAATTGCTTTTACAAAAGGAAAGTGAGGTGTTTGAGCGGGGTACTTTAAAAGGCTATAGCCATTTTAGTTAAGGGCAAAAACGCTTAGACTAGGCGTTTCACAGTCTACTTGAACGATTTTGAGAAAACTAAACCTATAGAAAATATGAATGTTTTAATCATTGGCTCTAATGCCCGCGAACATGCGCTTGCTCGAGCTTTAGCACGATCTGCGCGAAAGCCCACTCTTTTTAGTTGTGGCTCTACTTATAATCCAGGTATTGCGGTTTTAACTAAAGCTTATAAGTTGATCAATTTAAAGGATTCTCAAGCCATCCTGGCCCAGGCTAAAGCTTGGCGAATTGAGTTAGTCATAATTGGTCCTGAAGCGCCTCTTGCTTATGGTCTGGTCGACTGCTTGGCACAACGTGGGATAGCTTGCATTGGCCCCACACAAGCATTAGCGCAAATAGAAACAAGTAAAATTTTTGCGCGGGGATTAATGCAAGGCTTAGCTTGCTCGCCTGAGCATCAGGCTTTCCATAATTTAACCGGGGTAAAAGAATTTTTGGTTCATTTAGGCGCTGGTAATTATGTGATTAAGCCCGATGGTTTAACCGGTGGAAAAGGGGTTAAGGTTGCGGGTGAAGATCTGCATTCCCTAAGTGAGGCCTATGATTATTGTGTCCAACTGCTTGAAGAAAAGCACTCTTTCCTAATTGAAGAAAAACTCTACGGCCAAGAATTTTCCTTACATTGTTTTTCCGATGGCTTAAACTGTATAGCGATGCCGGCGGTGAAAGATTTTAAGCGCGCCTATCCAGGCGATCGCGGACCTAACACGGGAAGCATGGGTTGTTTTTCTGAGCCTCACCATCGCTTATCTTTTTTAACGGCAGAGTTTATTCAACAAGCGCAAGATATAAATCAAACCGCGCTTGAGGCCTTGCAAACTAAATATCAAAAAGCCTATAAAGGCATTCTTTATGGCAGTTTTATGGCTACTAAAGAGGGGGTGAAATTAATCGAGTTCAATGCCCGTTTTGGTGATCCCGAAGCTATAAACCTTTTAGCGCTGTTAGAAACCGATTTTTTATCATTATGTGAAGATTTATGGGACGGGGCCTTGGGTCGAACACCCATAAGTTTTGCCCCTTTGGCCAGCGTATCTAAGTATGCTGTGCCTCAGGGCTATCCTGAAAACCCCCAAACTAATCAATATTTTGACTATTCGAAGCTAAAAAACAAAGATCGGCTTTATTTTGCCTCCCTCCACTATCAAAATAAACAATGTTTTACCACTGCCTCGCGCAGTGTTGCGGTTTTGGGTTTAGGTCAATCACTTGCTGAAGCGGAACAAGAAGCCGAAGCAGAAATTAGACGGGTAACAGGTCCTTTATTTCATCGTGAAGACATTGGGTTAGATTTTTCCTATGCCTCAATTTAACCTAGCCATTTTGGGTAGCACTCGCGGTACAGCGATGCAAGCAATTATTGATGCAATTAAACAAGGGGAATTGCAAGCCCATCTTGCTTTAGTTATTAGCAATAAGCTTAATGCGGGTATTTTAGACCGAGCACAAGGCCAGCAGGTGAAAACAGTCTTAATCCCTGAGCAAAACCGGTTTGATTTTGAAACTAAATTATCGGCTTTGTTAGTCGCGCATGAGGTGGATTTACTGGTCTTAATTGGTTATATGCGTATTCTATCCCCTCTTTTTGTGAAGCAATGGGCTAATAAAATAATTAACGTTCACCCCTCTCTGCTTCCTCAGGGGGCGGGCTTAAAAGATCTAGCTGTACACCAAGCTATTTTAACGAGTGGCCAGCAAATCAGCGGTTGTACGGTTCATTATGTAAATGCCGAAGTAGATAAAGGACCTATTTTAGTGCAGAAAAAGTGTTTCATTTCAAACAATGAAACCGCTGAAAGTTTAAAATCTAAAATACAAGCTTTAGAGGGCAAGGCTTTAATTGCCGCAATTAGGGCCATCAATCCCTAAGAACAGCTTTTCGGGGTAGGTTATATAAGCCATCTGTCAAATGTGTTCATGACTTTGCTTTGTTTATAAGAGCATTAACTGGTGAGTTTCCAACTGCGGCCTTAGAAGAGGCACTGTCCCTACTTTTAAAGAGCACTCCCAAGAGCCAAGAGATTGCCAACAGCCTCTATGGCTTGGGTGAGTTGGCAAAGGCTGGACAATTAGCTGGTGAGCTTCCAGCTGCCACCTTAGATAAGGCACTTTCCCTACTTTTAAAGAGCACTCCCAAGAGCCAAGAGATTGCCAACAGCCTCTATGGCTTGGGTGAGTTGGCAAAGGCTGGACAATTAGCTGGTGAGTTTCCAGCTGCCGCCTTAGATAAGGCACTTTCCCTACTTTTAAAGAGCACTCCCAAAAGCCAGGAGATTGCCAACAGCCTCAATGGCTTGGGTGGGTTGGCAAAGGCTGGACGATTAGCTGGTGAATTTCCAGCCGCAGCCTTAGAGGAGGCACTTTCCCTACTTTTAAAGAGCAACCCCACTTGCCAGGAGATTGCCAACAGCCTCTATGGCTTGGGTGAATTGGCTAATAGAGGTCTATTAGCACCTACAGCCACTTTGCCGCTCAGCGAGTTGCTGTCTAGACTGGACGTGCCAAGCAGTAATCTCATTAGCTTAATGCAAGTGTTACAAGGTTTGTGCGCCTTGAACTATAGAGATGGGCAAGGTGAGAAAAAACTAAATGAGCTCTTTGATACAGCCCTTGATCTACCATACCTGCATCCTCGACAGGTGATTAAATTTTTGGAGATGTATGGACGATTTAGAGTCAATGGGACTTCATTACTCATGTTACGCACGGTCAATTTTAAGCTGCCATATTTTTAAGCTCCTGCCAAGCAATCTGGTTCGCTCTAAGAATCAATTTGTACTTAATAGCAAAGTGATTTAAATGAGTTTTTA
>NZ_RZGQ01000051.1 GCF_003989735.1 Legionella sp. km772
AAATCAAATAATCACTATAAAGATCAAGCATATCCATTTAATTCCCTCCCTAAAATTAAGGGCGGAATTCTAATGCTTTTTAGTCAAACTACAAGTTTATGTGCGTAACATGAGTGAGTAACAAAATAATAAACAATACCATAAAAAAATGCAGCATTGGCAATCATATCAATAATCGTAGGACCACTGGATAAAGAACGATGTTCAATGCGTAAATAGGGTTGGTCTTGCTGGTTAAAATCAATAATGGGTCTATTCCAGCGAAAAATACAACTATTTTGTCGTCTCACATGACTCATATGATCTTTAAATTCATCATCGATTATCGGCACTAAGAAAGGATAATTCTGGATATTTTTTTGAAACAGTTCAAAAAGGGAATTTTTTAAAAACTGAGGCTCAAAAAATACGGTATCCTTACAAGGAAAAGGAAAATGATATAATTGTTCAAAAATGGCAATCCTGGATTCGCTCCAAGTATGCTTTTTAAAAAAATAAGGCGCATTGCTCGATAAGGCTAATAGAGGAGCTGATAGACTTTGGATAGCATTATAATAGGCAGCTGCTTGTTTTTGCTGTACCGCCAAATGTAATTGAAATGAGCAAATTAAACCCTCAATTGCTAAAGACTGAGGTTTTAGGTGTAAATCATCACCCGGCCCGATAATATCAATGCTTAAGGTTTTATTTTTTGAATGTTCAAGAGTTCGAGCATTCATTAAATAATAATCATCTTGCGGAGTAATGTAATCCCAATTAGCACAATTCTTAGCTGCATGGGGCATAGAGCCAATAAGGGCTAGGTGGTAATTTTCTTTTTGCGCCAAAGTACAGCATTTTTCCCATAAGGATAAACTAGTGCGATGCAAGGAAGACAAAAAATCACCATTTATGGCTAAGGCGGGGCTATTCATTTCAATTTGGGAAACCCCCGCTTCTAGATCAACTAAAGGTTCATTTAATTGTTTGACAAAAGACCCATTATGGGGGCTAAGTTGATAATTTTTATCCAGCATCAAAAATTCTATTTCAGTCCCTGCTTGGAAGCCTTGGTTGCTAAAGTATTTTTTATCAAACCATTTTTCTAAAAGCTTAGTTTCTTTAGTCAAATAGGTCTTAAACAATTGTGGACTCACTTCATAATTTTTATTTTTACATAAATGCATGCTTCCCCCATACTAATTTAGATTGATATTTAGTGGTTGAATGGCAATAGCTAAATTCGGTTCTATCACTATACAATTGTTACTAGGAATTAGTTTCCAGTCTTTTCTGGATTTACTTAATTTTTCGGAAGCGACAATTACCGATTGCGCTTCAGTTTTTCCTTCTAGGGATTGCTGACCAAGATGGACATACATGGTTTCTGGCTTGACGTATTTCGAATTACAGTAACGAGAAGCCACTAAACGTTTGCCATCACTGATACAAATATTTAAATGAGCGACCGCTTTATTTTGATGGTTTTTAATAATAGAAATGATCAGCGAAAAAGTTTCTTCTAGTACTGCGACAATATCAAAGAGCTTATGATGTTGATGCTTTTTAGCTAATTGTAAAAACAAGGCAAAAATAAGTTCTGAATCGGTGCTTCCTTTGACCCATTTATACAGGTCATCATCTAATAAATTTAAAAATTCGCGCTTTATTTTTTCAAAAGAAGGCAGCCAACCATTATGCATAAACATCCAATTTTTATATAAAAACGGATGGCAATTAAATTGGGAGATACCACCGCTACTTGCTGCGCGTACATGGCCGAAAAAGAGGGGTGCTTTGGTTTTTTTTGCTAAGTAGGCTAAATTCCGATCATTCCAGGCTGGAAACAGGGAGGTGAATAAGGCAGGGCTTTTAGAAAAGGTTGTATACCATCCTAAGCCGAAACCATCGCCATTGGTCACCGTTCTTGATTCCCTGGATAACAAACTTTGCTTTATAAGAGAATGCTCGGGTTTAACGAGGATGTCAGATAATAAAATATTTTTTCCTATATAGGCTACAAATCGACACACATTAATCACCTTCCTTGTACTATTAATGATTGAGTTGAATCCGAATATTAACTTCTAGGCGTTGGGTATTTTTAAGGTTAAGCAATACCTTTTTTTATCCCAAACTTTCAGCTTGTAGATCAAGTATAGTATTTTTTGCTGCATATTTCCCTTTATTGTCCTTTAAGGGTGTTTTTTGCCTTAAATGGGTTTGTTTTTGTCATAAAAATGAGTTATTGTTCAACTTTAAATTTTATAGGTCCTAATGATGCCTTTTTTTACTATACCTGATCCTCGGATGGGTCATCCTTTACCAATGCCAGTGGATCAAATTGAATCGCGTTGTCGACAACGCACTATAGATGAACTCTTACATCTTAAGGACAGGATGCAAGCTTTTTATGATAAAGAAAGCAAAAACCGTAGAGAAGCAAGGGCGCAGCTTGAGTTAATTCCTTCTCAAATAAGCGAACTCCAAGCTCAACTTGAAAAAAATAGACAAGACATTAGCGATGCAGAGAAACGCAATGAAGAGCTCCAAACCAGCTTGCCAGGCAATGGCGCTGAGCGTCATTTAGCAAGGCAACAATTCTCTATTATTCCCCGCTATAGGTTTGATCTCGAAGAGAAAATAAAGAACTTGCAGGCTACTCAAAAGCGATTAGAAAAAGATGTCGCATGGATAGACTATGAATTTGTGCACGGTAATAAGGAATTTCCGGCAGTTTGTCGAGTGATAGTTGAAAAAACGCCAGAAATGGCTCCTGATAGTGCTCCTCCTACTTCAAGAAGAATGTAATAAAAGCCTACTCTGCCCTTAGAGAAAATGGAGAGTTTTGTTATACTCTCCTTTTTTTTATTTATTATTATGTATTCACTAAATTACCCCTATGCTTATGGTGGCCCTGAATCAAGCGCTCAATTCAAAGCGACTCCTGAGGATTTTCAAGTTAATGAATTTTTTAAAGAAGCCTTTTCGGGGGAGGGTGAACACATCCTGCTTAAAATTGAAAAGCGTGGCTTAAATACTGAAGAGGTGATCCGTTCTTTAGCGCGTCTTATTAATAAATCACCTAAACTAATCAGTTATGCAGGATTAAAAGATAAGCAAGCTTTGACTACCCAGTGGTTGAGTGTCCATGCCCCAGGGGAGGAAATACCTGGCATTGCACAGCTTTCTGCCCCTGGTTGGCGCATTCTTGCCTGCACCCGTCATAATAAAAAATTAAAACCGGGTTTTCTAACCGGAAATCAATTTATTATTCGCTTACAGGATGTAAGTGATATTGATGATTTTAAAGAGCGAGTGCAAAAGATAATGAAGGGTGGCGTGCCTAATTATTTTGGTGAACAACGTTTTGGCCGCCAAGGTGCTAATTTAATTCGTGCTGAAGAGGTCTTAGTCCAAGGACGCAAAGTAAAAGATAAATTTTTACGTGGGCTCTATTATTCAGCGGCCCGCTCCTGGTTGTTTAATCTGATTTTGGCAAAAAGGGTAGAACATGGAACTTGGAATACCCTAATCCCCGGCGATGTGCTGCAATTGAATGGGTCTAATAGCATTTTTGTTGCCGAGCAAATTGATGAACTCTTGTTGCAACGCGTTAAAGATAAAGATCTATCTCCCGCAAGCCCTTTGCCTGGAAAAACTAAAAATAAAGTTAAAGGGCAAGCTGAGGCACTCATTCAAAATATTTACGCCGAATGGCAAACATGGCTTAGTGGTCTAGAACAACAAGGGCTGGAAGAGGCATGGCGAGCTAATATTTTGCATGTAGAGCAATTAACTTATGAAATCGATGGAGGAAATATTACTTTATCCTTTTCTTTACCAGCAGGTACTTATGCGACAACCGTCTTGCGTGAATTGGTTAAGTATAATTAATATTTTTTATTGCGATTTGATAGATCTCTGTGGCTCTTTAAGCTGGTTTGCTTCTAAGCTAAGCGTTGAAAGCTAGGTCATTTTTATGGCGAGTTGATAATTGTCCCCACCTACGTGCCGAGGCACCTAGGCGTGGGAATTGTCAACATGCCCTAATAAAAAGATAAAAAAATATCCTCATTGCGATACGGCTTTGTTGCATAGATAAACAACGTTTCTTCGCTATGATGCCTAGCTCTATAACCGAAACTAGGCTGTTGCGCTTAACTCAGTGGGTAGGTAAGAAAACCGTTTTCCAGATAAGTTTCTGCTTTATCTTCTTTTTCCTTGACTGGGAAAAGAAGGGGCGGGGCAGGATTTTTTAAGGCATCAGTTAGGCTTATGAATTTATAGCCATTTTTTTGGTACATCTCTAAAATATCTTCTAATACATAACTGTTTAAAAGATTCGCATGAATTAATAAAATTTGTTTTGCATCCGATGAAGGGGAGTTTTTTTCGGCTCTTAAGGTTTGCTTCCAAATATACGCTAGATATTCTGGTTTTAGTTTTTTTATGTATTGTTCCCGGGAGCGAAAAGGAACCTTATAAAGACGTTCGTTAAAGGCAAAATCTTTACTGTCGATAGTCACTGGTGCCACAATGTAATCGTGGTCTTGCAAATAGGCCAGTACTTTAGGTTTGGTCTTTTTATTGCCTTCAGCTAAATAAGGATAACGGAAATATTTAGGGGTGCTTAAAATAGGAGCAAGAATTTTATCTGCACGGGCAATATCAGAAATGTATTTTTCTGCACTCATCGTATTCAAATTATAGTGGGAATAAGTATGATTCCCTAGCATTAAGCCTGCTGCTTTAAATTGCTCAAGAAAGGCCCATTGGCCTTTGGCTATCGCTCCTGCAATGACAAAGCCGGTTGCTGGTACTTTATATTTTTCAAAAGCTTGTACAATAGACGTGAATCGTTCAGTTGAACGTTGTCGATTAGCTGCATTATTCATTCTTGATGCTACCAGAGGTAGATCATCAATAGTAATTGCTATTTCGCGCTCTTGGGCGGAACAAACCGAAGTAAATAAAAGAAAGGAAATACTAAGGCGTTTTAACATGACTAATCCTTTATCTGGTAATCCAGAAATGAGCTTCCTGCATGTGCAAGAGGTTTTTTAAGTTAAGCCCAAGACTAGCTCCGCAACGAGCGAATAGCCAAGCGTGCTATGACCTTATCATCCAGGGATCCCGCAGACGAGCCGCGGAACGGGGAAATAAGCTCTGGCTTAACTCAATTTAATATCTTATAAAGCCTGCATAAAAGCAACTAAATCTTGTTTCTCTTGTTTATTGAGTTGCAACTCCAGGATAAGGTTGAAATATTCAACCGTATCATCCAAAGTTAATAATCGTCCATCATGCAAATAAGGCGGGCTGTCTTTAATGCCTCGTAAGGGGAAGGTTTTAATCGGGCCATCACCTAATTCCATGAGCCCATTGACCAGTTCGGGTTTAAAGAAACGTTCTGCTTGTAAGTTATGCATAGTGTTATCGGTGTAATAAGGTGGGGTGTGGCAGGTTGCGCATTGCGCTTTCCCGAAGAATAACTCTTGGCCGCGTAACTCAGATTCGCTGGCTTTTTTGGGATCTAATTTGCCATCCCATTTTAATTTAGGTGCGGGAGGAAAATCGAGTATTGCTTGGAATTCTGCCATGAAATGGACTTGACTGCCGCGCTCAAGAATATTTACGCCTTTTTTAGTCGCAATGACTGGATCTCCATCAAAATAAGCCGCTCTTTGCTCAAATTCCGTAAAATCCTCGACGGTTTTTAATGCTCTTTGTGAGCCGAACAGGCGCTGGATATTAAGGCCGCGTAAACTAGGCGTGTTAATACGATGGCGGTGATCTTGTGGTCTTATATCACCGACTAAATGGGTGGCTTTATTCGTATGGCCATTGGTATGACAATCTAAACAAGCTACACCGCGGCTTGGAATAAGGGTTCTTCGGTCATCTGTTTGGTTAAACTGTTGTTGCGGGAAGGGGGTAAGTAATAAACGTAAACCTTCTAATTGCTTGGGATTCAATAAGCCATTAAATAAGTCAAAATAATTAAAAAGTGTAACCACTTTTCCTTGCGACACATCGCCTAATTCGGGATGGGTAGTTAAATAGATTGGTGCAGGAAAATTAGGGAGGAAATGATCGGGCGTATCAAAATCCAAATCAAAACGAGTTAGGTCTCGTTGCTCTTGTTTTTTGAGCTCATCAATTTCGAATTTTGGAAATAACATCCCGCCCTCCGCTTGATTGGGGTGGGGCAAAGGAAGAAAGCCTTTAGGGAATACGCCTTTAGTTTTTATCTCATCAGGAGTCATTTTCGCAAGCTCCTCCCAAGTAACGCCTGTGGGTAATTTTACTCTCACCCCTTCTTGCACCGGTTTACCACCATTCATGGTTACTGTTTTTGATGGATGATTACTCAAGTCATAACGTTGGTTTAGAAGGTCCTGGTGGCGTTTTAAAATGTCTGCTTTATCCGCTTCCATTTTTTTTACGATGGATTGAAAATCTTCTTTAATAACCACTGGCATATAACTAGATGGTGGTGCGTCTGCATGTACTCCGAACGAGCTTGCACTGAGAAAGGCTAGGGCGCTAAGCCATTTTTTTGTTTTGTCCATGGGATTTGCTTCCTTTTTTGGGCTCTAACTCTTTGTAAGGTAAGCTATTTTTATAGGGATGACAATACGATGTTTCATTTAATAACGAATTATCCAGATCAATAAAGCACTACCTAAACCCAGGATTAAAAAAACAAAAGGTAGGCTATAAAGCAGAGGTATTAAAATTAAACCGGAAATGGAATTTAAAAAGACAATAAGTCCAAAGCACAAAAAGACGATAATAGGAGAAAAAAAGCTAGCAACAATCCAGGCAATCCACACATCGCTAATAAACCAGTAAGCCATAATATTCAAGAGGACTACCATTAAGATGGTAAGCATCATCAAATTGTTAAGGATAAAAATCATCATGATATCTTACTCTCTCTTCCTATAAGAATAGACTATAAATGATTAAAAAAAGAACCTGGACTAAGGTCACTGCAAGCCCATTTTTCAGCATCGCTTTTACATTTTCACTACCCGCAAAACCCATGGCCGCAAACATGTTGGCGCCGGGATAGGCATAATTAGTAACCCGCGTTGCGAAAATCATCGCCAAGGCAAAACTAAGCACAGGAAGTTGCATTTCAATCACTGCAGGGTTAAATAATTGATGCAGCATTTTGATCGTAGCTTCAGCAGCACCGGGCATACCAAAGGCTCCAGTAAAGCCAATTAAGATGGATAAAATGGGTTTTCCTCCCACCTGAATTAAGGGCTTTAAACATGCTGTTAAAGCTTGAAAGCCGCCTGCTTGCTGGATTAGAAGCATAAAAGGGTCGAATAATATAAATAAAAAAAAGAGATGTAAGCTTTTTTGCATGCCTTGAATTAATAAATTACTAATGGTTTTAATGGTTAATTTGCTCACCAAGCCTACGCTCAAGGCCAAAAAAAGCATCACGAAAATAACATAAGAGGTTTTGGCTAGATTAAGCAAACCATACAAGACACACACCAAAAAAGCGACTAAAAAGAATAGAGTACTGCGGTTTTGTTGTAGAGTTGGAATAAAGGGCTCTGCAGAGTCCCCATTATCGCATAATTTCTCTGAGTATTGTTGTTGCAAACGGTTGGCCATAAACCAGGTCGTAATCAAGGTTATTAATGCAATAGGCAAAGCGGCGTATAAAACGACTTGGGCATAATTTAAACCCGTAATACCCAATAAGGCAACAACGGGCGGAGCAAAAGGGCCAAGGATTAAGGCCTCTTCGGCTGAGGCTTGCATTAATACAGCTAAAGAGGGACGGGACAAGCCGACGGAACCTGCAACAGGCCTTAAACTCGGTGCAATAATTGCTAATCCACCCGCGAGCGTCCCCAGTAAGCCAACTATCGTGAAGGAGGAAAGGATAATACCCAATTTGGCTCGTCGTTGGGTATTAACTCCAATGCCATAGACGATATGATGCACTAGGGTATGACTTACTCGGGTATAGGTTAACACTTCACCTAGGCCACGCCCCAGCATAATAATGAATCCGACTAAGGCCATAAATGAACCCAAAGCATTGGCTAAAGTATTGCCAATAGTGAGAGGATTATCCCAATTCCATAAAAAACCAAGTCCTACACAAATCGCAGTGGCGATTAAGGGATCCATATTGCGAAACAACAGGAAGACATAGAGGATAATAATCGATAGGCTAGCCAGCTCAAAGTAGGAGCACATTAAGCAATCGTCCCTATAAAATTTAAACCTTGAGCAATACCTGCAATACCAAGACCTGGTTGTTCACTAAGAACGACCTTATTACCAAGTTTTTGTGCGCCGCCCAAAACATAGTTTTCACGAATTAAAAAGAGGGGATCCAGATCCGCATATAAAATATCTGTTTTACTCGCAGCAAAGCTGCTAATAGCAGCAATTCCTATGGGGGACTCTAACATACATCCTACCATAATTTGCATTTGCGCTGTTTTAGCAATGTGGTAAATAGCTTGCGCTTTGGCAAGGCCTGCGGATTTCATTAATTTGATATTAATCCCATGGCAAGCATCTAAATGGACTAAATTTAATACATCTTCCGGGGAGAAGCAGGCTTCATCAGCAATGAGCCCAGAGGTCATTGCCGTTTTGATTTTTTTTAAAGACGTTCTGTCGCTGGCGACGACTGGTTGTTCCACTAATTCGATATTTAAGTGTTGAGCCTCAAAAAAACGGATCATGTGCACGCTGTCCTCATAGGACCAGCCCTGATTAGCATCAACCAACAAAGAAACCTCGTTGCCCAATGCGTGGCGAATAGCTGAGATCCGTTGTTGGTCTTCATAGGGATTTAACCCCAATTTAATTTTTAGGGTTTTATAACCTTGCTGCACAAACTCTAAGGCGTCACTTACCATTTCTTCAGCATTTTTAACACTAATGGTAATGCAAGATTCCACAGTATTTTTGTGACCACCCAATAATTGGTAAAGAGGTAGGCCACAGTATTGCGCAAATAAATCATGCAAAGCGATATCGACTGCAGCTTTGGCAGAAGTGTTGCCAGGCATTGCTTGATGGGTCATGTCGAGTAAATGATTGAGTTCGACAATAGAACGCCCGAGCAATTGAGGGCCTAAAATCGTATTAATGGCTTGGATTATGGACTCAGTACTGTCGCCAGTAATGGCAGGTGTTGAAGCAGCAGAGCCATAACCTATAGCACCGCCATCGGTTTTAAGCATGACTATGACATCATTAACACATTCTGTACGACGTACAGCGGTGATGAAAGGCCGTATTAGTGGAATAGAAAGTTGAGCAAGTTGGATTTCTATAATGTTCATTATTTATTCACGCTTTAAATCATAGGGTAACTCCAGCGTAAAGCTTGCTCCTTTACCCACACCTTTAGAGCTTACAGACAATTTTCCTCCCATTTCCTGGGCGGAAATTGCGCTGGCATGGAGGCCAAAACCATGGCCGGTTTTTTTAGTGGTAAAGCTGTAGGAAAACAGTTTAGTCATGTTTTTTTTGGCTATGCCCACTCCATTGTCACTGACTTCAATAATAAAACAGGCTTTATTTTTTTCATAGGTGCGCAGAATTAATTGTGCAGCCGGAGGATTTTGCTCTTGAATGGCATCAATACTGTTTTTAATCAGGTTAACGATAATTTGCATCAATTTAACTTTATCAATAGTAACGGGACGTTCTAAACGATAATCGCGGCTTATTTTTATCTGGGTGTTTTGGGTTATATTAAGGGCAATGCAATGCTCAATACATTCAGGAATAGATATTTTTTCTTGGAAACCAATAGTTCCGCTTAAGGATTGCTGTTGCATAATGATGTTTTTAATATGATCGATATTTTTACTCAGTCCGAGCATTTCGGTGGTTAAGAGGTCGCAGTCCTCCTTCCAGGCTTGGGTAAGAAGCTTAATGTAGGGAAGGACATGCCTACCTTGTTCATTTTCAGTTAAAAAGGCGCTTAAGTCATCTTGGTGAAGTTCTAACAGCGATGATAATTTAACTAAATCGGCTAATTTGGAGTATTTAATTTGATGACTAACCAATGAAACGGAAATATTGGCACTATTTAAAACATTACCAATATTATGTAACACGCTGGTTGCAATATCAGCCATACCGGCTTGTCGGGCGGCAGAGACTAATTGAGCATTTAATTCATTATTTTTTAATTCGAGTTTTTTTCGCTCCTCAATTTCTTTTTTTAAGCGCTCATTGGTTTCTGCAATCGCGATATAATCATTAAACGTGCGTAGTGAGGCTTGAATCCGTGCTACTAATTCTTGGGGCGAGAAGGGTTTTGATAAATAATCATCAGCCCCAATTTCTAAACCGCTCACGGCTGATAGCTCACCGGTTTTTGCGGTAATTAAAATAATGGGGATATGTTTAATACTAGGGTTCGATTTTACTATTTTAATTAATTGATAGCCGTCCATACAGGGCATCATTGCATCGGTTAAAATAACTTGTGGTTTTGAGGAGAGAATGACTTTAAGTGCTTCCTCGCCATTTTCGGCTAAAAGAATTTCAAATTGATCTTCCAACAGGGCATTCATATAAAGACGCATGTCTTGACTATCATCAGCAATAAGGATTAAAGGTTTACTGGTCTTTTTATTTTTTTCGGCAGGAATTTTTGCGCCAGTTGGAATGTCCTGGCTCAAGTACCACAGGCTTGTCGGGCTATGTTTGTCCGTAATCGGCAATTCTTGCACGGGTTGAATAGGTTCATTATTTTGGGGGATAGTTAAGGTAAAGCAAGTCCCTTGTCCCACTTGGCTTTCTACCTCAATCCTTCCTTGCATTAAATCCACAAATTGTTTGACTAAGGCTAAACCTATTCCAGTGGAGGAGTCAATTTGATAAAATCGTTCAAAGATATGAGGAAGGTGTTCTTGCTCAATGCCTATACCGGAGTCTTTTACTACCAGGACAATGGAATTATTTTTAGGGAACAGCTTAATTGCAATAGTGCCTGCTTCAGGAGTAAATTTTAAGGCATTACTCAGCAAATTGAGAACAATTTTCTCCCATACTTGTTGATCACCAAAAATAGGCTCAAGATTGGAATGGGTTTGGAGTTTTAAGGTAATATGACGCTCTTTGGCTAGACCTTGTGCATCATCAATTAATTGAGTAAGGAGCTCATTAAGATCAAAGCGCGTATTTCGCAGAGTAAATTCTTTGGCATCAAATTTAGCAAAATCTAATAAATCATTAACATGGAGATGGAGTCTTGCAGCGTTGCGTTGAATACGACGCAAATTATCTAAATGAGTTGCGGAAAGTTTAAGGTCGGGGTCATGAAGTAAAAAGTCCAGTGGTTCAAGCAATAAAGTTAAGGGAGTACGTAATTCATGACTAATGTTAGCAATAAAATCAGACTTTAAATGATCTAAGTCCATCAATTTTTTATTTTGGGTGCGCACATCACTTAAGGCCCGGCGCGCCGAATCGAGCACAAAATTAATGAGCAAACAAAGCTTTTGTAAAACCTCATCATCGGTTTCTAAAGCAATGGTGAAATCAAACTCCCCTTTTACCCCTTTACATAGATGATCGGCAATTTCATTAACTTTCTGGCGAAAAAATAAAAAGGCGTCATCAGCTACTGAGTCTTTCATTAGATGTCCCTAATTTGGTCCAATTAATGTGAATTTCACATTTAGAAGCCCCCTGTTTCATGCACATTTTTTCCTCAATAAGGGCTTCGTCCTGAAAATGTTGCACTACTTTTTGAGCTAGATGCAAATATAATAAGCAATGCTGGTTAGGAGAACGATAGTGGGTAATTAGTTTATTGGGTAGTTGTTCAATTCTAAATTTATCATTAATTGCTTCACGCGATGTTTTATCCAGAACACTGGTGGCAAAACAATTATGAATGGTCGGTTGCATGGATAAAAATTCATAGGAGTTTTTAGACATAGAAAACCAGGTGGGGAAGCGTTGAATGGTTTCTTTTAAAAAATAAGCGGCGAAAGCTTCATTGCCTTGTTCTTCATTCATGCCTAAAACACTAAAGGTTACTCTGACTAAACGCTGCCATTCTTCATCAGAGTAGACATTATTCATCTGGTATTCTTGCGCTGGTGGAATCCCTGCTTGCTGTTTGATTTGCGCTAACACTTCTTCGCCTGCCATTGTTCTTATCATGCTAAAAAGCAGTTTTTGCACCAGTCCTACCATGTTTACTCCTGTTATACCTGAGTAAGGCATCCTATCCGCTTACTCGGTCATGAAGGCAATAGTATTACTATAACATCAATAGAGGATTAAGTGACAACTATAAGAAAAATTGAATTAGGGGAGTGGTGACCCTCCTGCTTTGTATCTGAAGGGGCTGTTCGGCCCCTCTTGCTAAGCCATCAAATCAAACTAAGAACCATCGCTATTAGCGAGATAGAACCCGTAATCTGTTGTTGTCTGGGTCTAAAGCTAAAAAAGTATATCCGAAGGAGACTTCGGTAGGTGTTTGGGCAAAGTGAATGCCTTTTGCTTGCCATTTTAAAAATAAAGTATCCACTTCGGTGGGATTAGGCATAGTAAAAGCCAATTCATAGCCATTTAAGCCTTCTGCCGCTGGATGGACTGTATGCTTCTCTTTCAATCCTAAGCCAAGCCCATTACGGAGTTTAAATAGAGCAAAGCTTGGTGAATGCTCTTGGGGGTGCAGGCCTAGTAAATCTTGATAAAACACGCTGCTTTTTGCCAAATTATTAACATAGATAATCATATCACTGGGTTCTAACATCTTCGATCTCCTGGTTCATTTAGAGGTTAATCGAAAAAAGTGTAATGGTTGGGGGTGACAGTTTTTGTCAGTACCATTCTACTGTTCTGGGATGCTGTGTAGCTCACGCCATTGCTTTAAAAGACTTTGGCGGCGCTTATCTATGGGCTTTTCCACCACAGTCACCTCTTTGATTCTATCCGTACGAAAATGGCGGAAATCCTCTCTTAATTCACACCACGCAATAACCATGCGAACTTCATCAAAAAAACCAAGTGCTAAAGGCCAAATAATTCGTTGCGATGAGTGTTCATTAAGATCGATATAACTTAGTTTTAGTTTAAATTCTCTGCGAATGGCATAACGAATTAAAATGTCATGTCCATTGCTGTATTGTGTTTTGGTGGGACCAATCATTAAGCCTGATGATTCTAATTGATAGCGAAGCGGCGCGGGCAATACCGCAGAAATTTTGGCTAAAGCATTTTTGGCAGCGGTTTGAAGTTTGTCATCCGCTCGTCGCGCCACCCAACGAGAACCAAGCACTAAGGCTTCAATTTCTTCTTCAGAAAACATTAGGGGAGGGAGCATGAACCCTGGGCGTAACACATAACCCAAACCCGGCTCACCTTCAATTGCAGCTCCTTGTGATTGTAAAGTCGCTATGTCTCTGTACAGAGTACGTAGGCTAATATTTAATCGCTCAGCCAGTGCTTTTCCACTAATTGGATAGCGGTGTTGCCGTAAGAGTTGGAGAAGATCTAAAAGACGTTGGGTACGAGACAAGACAGGGCCTTTATTAAATTATTTTGACCTGTTTAGCATACCATTTTTAGTATAAATAATGAACTTCATTGCTTATTATCCAACAGTAGTATTAGCAAATGCTATGCTATATTAAATAATCTGCTTAAATATGAGGCATTTATGAAGCTGGTTCAGGTACAGAAAATTTGGGATTATGCTCCTCATAATGCATTTACGGATCTTATTCGTTTTAAGGGGCAGTGGTTTTGTGTGTTTCGGGAGGCTGAAACCCATCATTCCGCCAATGGTGCTTTAAGGATCATCCGCTCTGCAGATGCTAAGACTTGGGTCTCAGTCGCTTTGATTACTGCTCCCTGTGACTTACGCGATGGTAAGTTAAGTATTACGCCAGATAAGCGTTTAATGCTTTGCGGCTTTGAATTAGTTAGAAAGGATAATAAACGTAATTATCAATCTTTTGCTTGGTTTTCAGAGGATGGTGCCTCCTGGTCTGAGGGAAAAAAAATAGGTGATTTAAATTATTGGTTATGGCGTATTACCTGGCATAAGAATGTGGCTTATAGTATGGCTTATCGTTGTGATGGGCTTGCTACTTCAATTCGCCTGTACTCTAACCAAAACGCGGATGAGTTCGCCATCCTTGCCGAAAACTTGATTGAGGAAGGCAGTCCTAATGAGGCCTCGTTAATTTTTTATGAAGACCAAGCTTATTGTCTATTACGCAGAGAAAAGGCAAATGGTTTACTAGGTATTGCAGCTCCTCCTTATAAGCAATGGATATGGAAGGATTTAACCCTACGCATTGGCGGTCCTCATTTAATCGCCCTTCCTGATGGGCGTTTGATAGCCGCTGTTCGATTATATGATGAGCCTATACGAACCTCTTTAGGATACTTGCACCCAGATACCGGCCAGTTTAGGGAAATCTTGGCTTTGCCTTCAGGAGGTGATACGAGTTACCCTGGCCTTGTTTATTATGATGAGCACTTATGGGTTAGTTATTATTCTGCTCATGAAGGGAAAACCTCTATTTATTTGGCGGAAGTGCGGCCGGATTAATGAGTCCTTATTTCCTGCTATACTTAGGCTAGGGTGATTCTTAACTAAGTATTATGAAACGACTACTCTGTTTTTTTATACTCTTCTCCTTGGCTGGGAGCAGTTGGGCTTTGAGGTGCCAAGGCAGCTTAGTTTATGAAGGTGATACTCAAGATCAAGTAGAGCAAAAATGTGGCGATCCTAAAAACAAAGAAACCTTAAGTACTTCTCAGCCTTTATATAATGCGAATGGTGCTATCTATGGATCTGCTCCTTATCTTACGGAGGTGTGGACTTACCAAGCCTCACCAGAAGATTTTATTTACCGAGTTTATTTTACGGATAAAGTGGTTACTTCAATTACAGCTAATCTAGATGATTAAATTAAAAACCCAAGTTCCTAATCCTTGCTCGGGCAACTAAGGGCTGAGTGAGGTGCGTGCATTTGCTATAATAAAGCTATAGATGGAGAAAAATAGGAGGATCGATGAGGTTTTTATCTTTTTTATTATCATTTAGTGTGTTCATTAGCACCTCTTGTCTCGCTCAAGTGGTTTCGCCTTTAAAAGTAGCTGTTGCTAATTTTAGTCCACCGTTTGTAATGCAAGGGGCAAATCAGCAATTGTATGGCTATGATATTGCGATGATGGAATATATTTGTCAGTCAATTAAAAGGCCTTGTCGATTTATCCCTACTTCCTTTGATAATGTACTTAATACCGTGCAAAACAAGCAAGCCGATGTGGCAGCAAGTTCCATCACGATTACTGCAAATCGTGCCGAGTTATTTAATTTTTCATTGCCTTATTTATTGAGTTATGCACGTTTTATTGGTCCTAAGCAGTTAAATTCAACCTTTGAGGCCAAATCACTTACTAATAAAAAAATCGGTATAATTAAAGGCTCTGTATTTCCGGAACTCATCAAGCATGTAGGAATAGAAAACCCTGAGATTGTTTCTTTCGTTAATTTAAATACCTTAGTAGATGCCTTAAATAAAGGCGAAATTCATGTAGGCTTAATGGATAATCCCTCAGCCCTCTATTGGCAATCTCGTTCCTCTGGTGTTTTAAGTGTGCTAGGAGAGCCTATAAATTATGGTATCGGATTTGGCATAGCCATAAGTCGCGATAATGCCCCCCTCTTAAGCCTCATTAATAAAGCCTTATTAGAATATCAAGACAGTAAGCATTATGAAGTGAATTATCACAGCTATTTAAGCTATTATGATTATCAATAAATCTTTTAAGGAAACATCTCGTAATGACTCACTATACAGGTCAATGTTTATGCGGGGCTTGCAACTTTACTATTAAGGGTGAACCCTCTGCGATGTATTTATGTCATTGTAGTCGGTGTAGAAAAGAAAGCGGTACCACCCATGGTGCGTCTGTCTTTTTTAGGGCAGCTGAGCTTAGTTGGGAAAAGGGTGAAGAAAACATCAGTTCTTTTGCGTTAAAAAATACGAGAAAGAAACGAAATTTTTGTAAACTGTGTGGGAGCCCCTTGCCTCGTCAAGAAGAGCAAAACCAGGTTGTCTTGCCAGCGGGTAGCTTAGATGAGCCTAGCCTTTTAGAACCAACCGCGCATATTTTTTATGCAAGCCGGGCCTCCTGGGAAGATAAGTTAAGCGAGCTCGCTCATTTTGCTGAATTACCCCACTAACGCTAGGTAGTTCTACGTATTGTGTTAAATTTTGTTCTATTTGTATAATTAATAAGATTAATTATTGGAGCAGTTCATGAAACAAATAGAAAGAATTTTTATTATTGGCCAACCCGGTGCCGGTAAAGGCTTACTGGCAAAGACTTTAGCCGAACATCTTGGTTGGCGTTTTGTTGATGCTGATTTTGGCTTGGAATTGACCATCGGTAGAACACTTGGGTCAATATTGGGTCCTCAAGGTCAGAGTGCTTTTGCTGACTGTCAATTTGAGATCCTAAATTCTTTGTGTACGTGCGTATTTCACTGAATTCGATCACTCGTTTCACTTTAAACGATCACCTATTTCACTCGAAATCGATCAGTGATTTCACTGAAAATGATCACTGCACTCAATCTGCAGCGATGCGGAGATTTTAGGGAAGAGTCGGAACAATGTCGATGCTTTTTTCGCGAAGCGCTAGTTTTTTAATAACATGAAGTACTGTACTAAAGCAAAACGGTGGATAACTTGCGTAGCGTTGCGCCTTGGGATTAGGTGAACGCAGCAAGTTATCCATGGTTTTGCGTTAAGTCGCGAGAGTCTGTGAGGGCTGTGTGGGCAACAAGGAAGTTGTCCATGCTGACTCACAGACTACGCGGTATGTGGCAGAGTGTTTTGGTGTACCTATCCGCAGGATTATTGTGACTCTGCAATGGGTTTATTTCTACGTAATGATTCTCCATCGATAACAATTTTTTCAGCATGATGAATGATTCGGTCCAAAATGGCATCGGCAATGAGGGGGTCGTTGATGTATTCATACCAGTCTTCAATGGCTAATTGGCTGGTAATGATGGTAGCTCTTTGCTCATAGCGCTGCTCCAGAAGCTCAAGCAGCAGTCTTTTCTGTTCAGCATCCATAACCAACATACCAAAATCATCAATCACGAGTACATCAGCCTTGTTGATTGAGGCCAAGAAACGAGTCAGGTTCCCCTCATGATAAGCGACAGTCAGATCATGCATGAGGTGTAATAGGCGATAGTAGCGTGCTGAGTAGCCGTTCAGGCAAGCCTTGTGCGCTAATGATTGTGCAATAAAGGTCTTACCAATGCCTGTTGGCCCAGTAATCAAAACACTTCGACTTAGTTTAACCCAAGCCAAATTGCTTAACGCAAGAACCTGGGTTTTCTTTAAGGTTCTTGTGGTCTGATAGTCAATTTGCTCCATGGAACAATTGGGTTTTAGTTTGGCTTGCTTTAGGCGGTTCTTGAGTCTTTGATTGTCCCGTTGCACTATTTCCCTATCTACTAATAAGGACAAGCGTTCCTCAAAGGAGAGCTGGTGAGGTGGATGAGCGCATTGCTCTTCTAAAGCTGCGAGAAAGCCATTAAGTTTAAGGCTTGCAAGTTGTTGTTTCGTTTGTTCTAAC
>NZ_RZGQ01000052.1 GCF_003989735.1 Legionella sp. km772
AACTCATTTAAATCACTTTGCTATTAAGTACAAATTGATTCTTAGAGCGAACCAGATTGCTTGGCAGGAGCTTAAAAATATGGCAGCTTAAAATTGACCGTGCGTAACATGAGTAAATTAATACAAATTAGCATAGTAGGACGCGGGTCAACAAGAATAAATTTAGTTTTTTTATTATAAGTTTGAGGAAAATCTTAAAGTTAAAGGATGACGTTTGGGTCAACGATGAAAGGAGGCTTTTAGGAAGTATGAATTGATGAATTAAAATAACCATAGTCTAGAGCAAAAAAATATTTAGCAAAGTGAAATACTCCATAAGTTATAAAGGGGGCGGCAGCTACATCAATACTGTAATGAATATGCCCTGCGAGAACAATGTAGCCAAAAAATAGACTAGTGAGGAGGTATAAATAACGTGAAAAGCGTTCATTCCAGAAAATTAAAGCCAATAAAAAAGGACCACCTACATGACCTGAAAAAAATAAATCGCCATTGTAAATAAAAAAGGAAGAAAACGTAGGTATAGTTAGATTATTAACCGGGGCTCCGATGTGGGTTAGGCAAATAAAACCGCTTCTTATTAAAATAAATACAGAGGCTGTTTTGCTAATGAAAGGTAGTGTTTCAGGGCGAAAAACAAAGACATAAAGGGTAAATATCAACCAGAAACTGAGTGCGGCATAAATATGGAGAAAGCTTACATCCTGTAGATCTAAATTATCCAAAAAAAGATCGGGCACTGCCTGGCCTGCAATTTGGGTTGCATAAAGGCTGGCATGATTATTAATCACAAAGCTAGCTGCTAAGAGTAGCAGCCCTAAAACCAAATTGGATAAATAACTTTGTTCTTGCAGGAGGTTATAATAACGAAGACTAAGATTTTTCATGGTTTTATAATCTCTTCATACAAACGTTCATAATACCCAACTGTTTTATTAATATCGTGCTTTTCCGCAATCAGCCTACTTTCAATAGCCATTTGCTTTCTTTTTTCAGGATGAGAAAAAAGCTCAACTATATGTTGAGTCAGTGTATTAACATCCCCAGGCTTAAATAAATAACCATTTTTTCCCGGAATAATCAATTCTGGTAGAGCCATGGCTTCCGCTCCTAATAGGGGTAAACCTGAGGCAAGGGCTTCTAAGGCTACAATACTTTGTAATTCCGCAGTGCCTGCATTAATAAAGCAGTCGGCTAAGCCATGAATTTTGGGGTAATCTTCATCACTTAGGTAACCCGTAAAGGTCACGCTTTTTTGGAGCCCTAAGGTTTGACTAAGTTTTTCCAAACGGTGGTGTTCAGCACCACGACCACCAATAACAAAGTGACAGTCCACTTGTTGGTGCGCTTGGGCAAAGGCCTTTAAGACAAAATCGAGATTTTTTTCTTTATCTAACCGTCCAGTGTATAACAAAATAGGCTTAGGGGGAATTTGATAGCGTTGTCTTAGGAATTGGGCATCGTGCCCTGGGTGAAATTTGTTTAAATCAACACCGCACGAAATTACATTGACCTCTTTGTGGATGTTTTCTTTGCGTAATAATTTTGCTGCAGTTTCGGTAGGGGTCGTTACTTTATCAACGTTATTGAGCATTTCGAGTACAATAGACCAACATTTTTTATTAAACCATTGGGTATAGCGCTTAGGTAAATAAGTATAATGAAAAAAATTTTCAGGCATGAAATGATTGGTGGCGATCAAAGGAATTCCCATTTGCTTTCCGGCCCGGTAGCTTATTCCGCCAACAAAAAATTTTCCCTGTAAGTGAATCAGATCCGGTTTAAAGTCCTTAATGGCCTGATGAATACCTTTTTTTATAAAAAAAGGCCAAGAAACCCGAAAATTTTTATAAGCGAAAACAGGCCAAGAACGCACGCCAAACAAGCGAACCTCTTCATATTGGCTATAGCCTTGTTGGATACTGCGCGAGGGGCATAATACTAAAACATCATGGCCTTTTTGTTGTAAAGCTAAAGCAAGCCGATGAGTAAAATAAGCTCCACCGTTTAAGTCTGGAGGGTAGCTATCTAAGACCGTAATGATGCGCATAGAGTTCTATTTTGGACTAAATTAGGGCATTATGTTATCATCTGCATATTTTTCAAGCAATATCATTGAACCACAAGATATAAGCTTAGGAGGCCTCATGCTTGCTGTAAAAATAATAGGATTAGCACAATACTTGCCCCGCGATGTGGTATATTCCCATGATTTGGATAAACAATTAGGACTGCCACCGGAAACAGTCCAAATGAAATCAGGACTTATTTCTCGGCATTTTGCTAACCCAGAAGAAACAACTTCTTACATGGCAGCCCAGGCCGCGTTGCGCGCGCTAAGTAATGCTCAATGTTCTCTCAATGACATCGATGTGATTATTAGCGCTTGTGGAGCCCCAGAGCAACTTATTCCTTGTACGGCAGCACTAGTACAAAAACAATTAGGTCTGGAGCACTCAGGAATTCCCTCCTTTGATATTAATAGTACCTGTTTAAGTTTTTTAACCGCTCTTGATACGGTCGCTTATTTAATTGCTGGTGGACGTTACCAACGCGCGCTTATCGTTGCCAGTGATATCCCTTCTTTAGGGCTTAATTGGAGCGATATGGAGACCTGTACTATTTTTGGGGATGGTGCGGCTGCTTGTATCGTTGAAAAAAGTGATGGTACGAGTAAGATTTTAGCAAGCCACATGGAAACCTACAGTAGCGGTGTGGATTATTGCCACGTAGAAGCAGGCGGCACCCGGATTCCACCGGCAAAGCCTTTTGATCATCGCTTAGGTTTATTCCAGATGGACGGTAAAAAAGTTTTTAAATTAGCCAGTCAATTAGTCATTACTTCGATGCAGCAGGTTTTTGCCAAGGCTAGAGTTACTTTAAATGATATTGATTGGGTTGTACCTCATCAGGCTAGTTTATTAGCGATGCACCATTTGCGAAAACGCTTAGGCATTCCGGAAGAAAAATTAGTGAATATTTATGCGACTCATGGTAATCAAATGGCTGCCTCTATTCCTTCCGCACTTGCCCACCATGTGAACAATAAAAAAATAAAACGTGGGCAGTTAGTGTATTTAGTGGGCACTGGTGCTGGTATTTCAGCAGCTGGCATGATTATGGAATATTAACGATGCGTTGCCTCGTGACCGGAGCTACCGGTGGTTTAGGAATGAATTTAACCAAACGATTAATTCAGGATGGGCATGAAGTCATCGCTTTGGGGCGTAATCAGCTATTAGGAGAGTATCTTACTCAATTAGGTGCGCGGTTCATTGGCCTAGATTTGAGTGAAGAAACTGCTTTGCAAGCGCTTGCAAAAAATACGGAACTCATTTTCCATTGTGCCGCTTTATCCAGTCCTTGGGGTGAGTATAAGGATTTTTATCAAGCGAATGTTTTAGGCACTCAAAATGTTATTAAGGCCACTCCTAAAAATGCCCGTTTAATTCATGTTTCTTCACCAAGCATTTATTTTGATTTCAGCGAAAAACACAATATAAAAGAGGATTCCTGCTTACCTAAAAAACCCGTCAATTACTATGTAAAAACCAAGTTAATGGCGGAACACCTAATTGATAGGGCATTTGTGGAGCAAGAGTTACAAGTTATTACTTTAAGGCCACGTGCAATCTTTGGACCTTATGATCGCGCTCTTTTACCAAGGTTGCTTAAAGCTGAAAGAAAGGGGGTGCTTACTCTGGTTGGAACGGGTCAGAATCTTATTGATGTAACTTATGTCGAAAATGTCGTGGAAAGTTTAGTTCTTGCCTCGCAAGCTAAAACGCAGTGTCTGGGTAAAAAATACAACATCACCAATGATGAACCTCAGAGTCTCCATGCCATTATTTCTTTATTATTCGCCTCTTTAGAAAGGAAAGTGCAATTAAAATATATCCCTTTTAACCTAGCAAAAAAAATAGGACAGAGCTTGGAATTAATTTATAGTCTTCCCTTTGTAAAAGCAGAGCCACGCCTAACAGCCTATAGTGCAGGTGTTTTAGCCTTAGGACAAACTTTAAATATAGAGGCGGCAAAGCATGAGCTTGGTTATAAACCGGTAATAACTATTGCTAAAGGCATGCAGTCTTTTGCTCAATGGTACCTCGATCATGATTAATTATCAGTTGCTTGAAGCGGGTTTTTGTACTCATTGTCAACGAATGACTTTAAAAACTGGCCAATTCAAACAAAAAGAATATCCTGCTCTCTGTGCTTTAATTAAGCACCCGACACAAGGGTATATTTTATTTGATTCCGGCTATAGCCCGCGGTTTTACCAGGAAACCAGTCATTTTCCAGCGTCATTGTACAGCTATTTAACCCCTGTTTATCTTCGAAAAACCTTAAAAGAGCAGTTACTAGAACAAAGTATTCTCCCAGAGGATATTGCCTACATTGTCATTTCACATTTTCATGCTGACCATATTGGCGGTCTAGCAGATTTCCCCAAAGCTCAGTTTATTTGCCATCCACAAGCAATTGCCGATATTAAAGGTAAAACAGGTTTTAAAGCGCTTCTCCAGGGCTTTCTACCGGGGTTATTACCCGATGACTTTTATGATCGTTTGCAATTTACCCAGCAAGAAAGCCCTCTACCTTCCCAACTCGCCCCTTTTTCTCAGGGTTTTGATTTATTTGATGATCAGAGTCTTTATGCCATTGCCCTGCCAGGCCATGCAGCGGGTCAAATTGGCTTATATTTCGAAGCAGAGAAACCCACTTTTTTAATAGCGGATAGCTGCTGGCATCAAGAAAGCTATCAAGATCTTAATTACCCAAGCCAATTAACCTATTTAATTCATCATGATAGACAAGCGTATTTAGCAACGATTGGGAATTTGCACCAACTTTATAAAAATAACCCCCAGCTAGATATTATTCCCTCTCATTGTCAGCAGATACGTGAACGTCTTAAGAAGGAAGAGCTATGCTAGCGCGTATTCTTTATTATTATGCTAAGTCTTGCTATTTAAAGCGCCGAATTAAATCAGTGGAACAATTAAAATTATATCAAGACAGGCAGTGGGAACACTTAGTTAAACATTGTCTGTTTAAATCTCCTTTTTATCGTCCTTATCTTAATAAACCACTCCATGAATGGCCCATTATAAACAAAAGCATCATGATGGAGCATTTTAATGAACTGAATACCCTGGGAATAACTAAACAACAAGCATTTGAGGTGGCGCTACGTGCTGAAGAATCCCGCGATTTTTCGCCCTTGATCCATAAAGTTGCGGTGGGACTTTCTTCGGGTACTTCAGGCAATCGCGGCTTATTTCTTGCTAATCCTGCTGAGCGAGATGCGTGGGCAGGAACCATTTTAGCAAAAGCATTACCGCAAGGACTTGCCGCGAACGAGCGGATCGCCTTTTTCTTACGTGCGAACAATAACCTTTATACGACTCTTAATAAGGGAAAAAAAGTTCAATTTTATTTTTTTGATCTATTAGTGGACTTTGATGAACATATAAAAAAATTAAATGCGATTAAGCCTACGATTCTATCAGCTCCCGCCAGTGTCCTGCTTTTATTAGCCCAGCAGCAAGAGCGTCTAACCATCCAACCGAAAAAGATTTTTTCTGTGGCCGAAACCTTAGAAAAAAAAGATGAGTTAATTATTGCCAAGGCATTTAATTGTCGTATTTCACAAATCTATCAAGCGACGGAAGGTTTTTTGGCTATATCGGATAAGCAAACTAATCGCCTAACTTTGAATGAAGAATTCTTAATTATTGAAAAAGAATGGCTAGATGAAAAACGATTTGTCCCGATTATTACTGATTTAGCTCGTACTAGCCAGCCTATAATCCGCTACCGCTTGGATGATATTTTAGTGTATAGCGAAAATTCCCATCTCTTTACCGAATTAGAGGCTATAGAAGGGCGGGTTGGCGATATTTGCTATGCCAATAAAGAGGGGAATTTAATTCCTATTTTTGCTGATAGTATCCGTCAGCATATGGCTAAAAGCAGGATTAAATTTGATGATTATCGAATTATTCAAAACGATTTAAATCAGTTTACTATTCAAATATCACCAGAGCTTAAAGATAAAGATGCAATGCTTCATCATTTAAATCAATTATTTATTCAAAAACAATGTGATCTACCTAATTGGGATTGGTCCTCTTATAATAAAAGCCTAATTTCTAATAAATTTAGGCGCATTCAATCCCATTTTAAACCCAGCATTATTGTATAGTAATTTGACATAATGGTCTGCTTTGCTATACTAAAAGTGTAAGTATATGGGCATTTGCCTCAGATTTGTCTCATTATAAAGGCCGTATTTCATTATTCGGCCTTCTCTTTTTTTAAGCCTTACCCTCTCTTCAAGCAATCAGCTAACCAAGAATAAACTTCGGCATAAAATAATCTTGGTGCCAGTGGTTCACAATGCCCCCCAGTTCCATTTTCTTCGTTAAAAAGAACATAATGTTTTTTACAGCGTAATTGGTCATAAAACTGCTGAGCTTGGCCTGGCGTGATGTATTCTAAGGTATTATCGCAGACTAACATTGGGCATTGTATGTCTTCCACTATACCTTTAAGCGTATAGCGATGAGTTTGTTCAACTAAGTCTTCAATAGTGTGGGCTCCAAAACGCCATAAGCGACTGGCTAACATAAAACGTAAATTATTATCAATCTTCATTAAATATTCGATTATTTGCGGCAAAGGGGCATGCCCTAGTTCTGGGCAATTTTTTTGGACCGCAGTCCGGCATTTTTGCTCCAAGCTTCCCATTGAATCAAGAATACCTGGATCCACAATACAGGCTGCAATGCGTCTTTCTTTAGTTACAGCTCGCCCTGCAAGGTAGCCACCGAAACTGCGGCCAATTAAAACAATGCGCTGTTCATCAATTTCTGGATGGTGAATAATATAATCAATAACTGCCTCAATAACTCGCTCCCAATCAGGGATAAAAGGTATTTTATCTAAACGTAAAACACTTCCTTGTCCCGGACCTTCAAGGGATAAACAATGAAACCCTCGTTGAATGGCTTCCGCGGCCACATTGAAATAAGATTCCTCTTTGGTACCGTCCCCACCGCCGGTATCGATGATTAATGGTTTAGGTTTCTTATCTGTTGCGGGGGCTAAATAAAGATATCCGGGTAGGTTGGCTTGTTCAAAAGGTATGGAAATAGTTTCGACCGGAGAAGTAAAAAAGTTAATTGCCTTTTTAAATGAGCTAATACTTAGTTTTAGGGCGTACTCAATACGAGGATCATGGGGCTCATCCTCAAGAAAAAAATAGGCCGTTCTATAATAATTTGACGCGCGTAAAAAAGCTAATTTGGCATCAAGTTGCTGTTTTCTTTGGCTAAAATATTCCGCTTTTGCTAAATTTTTATGGGCTAAGTTAAGCCATTGCTCATACCAACTTTCGCGATTAGCTGTCTCTATTTGTGTGGCTACAGTCAGACATTCGCCTATTTCTGCACCTTGATAACTAGCATGACCTAGGGTGCGTGTAAGTTGAGCGTTATATAAAGCTGGTTTTATTAAATCCATAAATAGTCCTAAGTTAAACTACACTATAATCGCTATTTTGCCATCACAATGGATTGGATGCCCAAAATAAAAAACGCCCACACCCCAATTAAGATATGGGAGGTAATCACACCCACTAAGGTACGCTGCTTTTGATACAAGCAGCCCCAAAAGAAACCAATACCAAAAACTAGAATAGCTAATTCATAAGATAAAATAAGGTGCATCATGGCAAAAATGAGATTGGTTGTAATATTGGCTAATAAATTACGATGCTTAGATTGCAGGAAAAATTGCAGGCAACTTTGTAAGCCACCTCTAAACAGTACTTCTTGAATCGGGCTTGAAATGAATACGTATGCAAAGGACATTAAAACTATAGTAAGCGTACTGGTACCAGGTTTCGCAACGGCTGAATGCCCTAAACTAAATAATTCAATGGAGGAGTATTTGGCGACATTGCTAATCAAGAGCCATTTAGCCAGCGTCATTAAAAGCAAAATAGGGGTAGTCCACAGGAGGGATTCGATAAAATAAGCTTGCCAATTTTGGGTGGAAAAACCAAAAAAACTTAAGGGATAGCCAGTTCTTTTTGCACTAACCCAGAAAATAAAAAACAAAATAAGCATGGCCACCGTAGTAATCATGGATGCGGTGCCTAATAATTCAGTAAGATAGCTCATGCCCTTTAATAAATAAGTAAAGAGGGTGAGCATAACCAACATGAGCACCATAAAATTGCCAGCCGTAACTTGCGTCTTTTTCAGCTCCAATTCTTTTTCCAGTGAACTAACAATCACCTCATTGGTATAACGGATACGCGAACTTAATTTAATTAAGATTTTTTGACTGAGTTTCCAATAAATGGAATGATGCTGAATTAATTTACCAATATGAGCAGCTGATAAATGGAGTAGTTGCGTATCTACAAGGGTTTTTATAGAAGTAGAGCGGGGTGCATGATCAATAAAGGCTAATTCGCCAAATACATCACCTACTGAAAGCGTACTAAGCTGATGTTCTTGCGAGGAGCCTTCCTTTGTTTTATAAACCCCGACTTGGCCTTTAGTAATAATGTAGACATCTTTATCCTTATCACCCTGACGAATAATATATTCATCTTTTGCAAACTCTTTTTCTTCCAAATACTCTTGGCAAAGACTGAGTTCTTTTTCGTTTAAGGTATCAAAAAGAGGGATAGTATTTAATTCTCTAGTCATATAGGCTCCAAGAAGCTCTTTTTTTTATGGGGTTGTTAGGCCTTATCTAATTTACTGTAGCAAAAATAACTATAAAACTAAATTAAGGACTTTTAACGAAAAGTATAGTTTTTATGTCCTAGGTAACTCACATAGATGGGGGCAATTAAACCTATGGCATGAGCTAGGTCATCGACGTAATTATATACCCCTAGGGCTGGAAGGATATAATGGGCAAATATTAAAGAAATAGCTAAGGTTTGTGCTAAACCAAACAAGTTGATAATAGTGTAGGTAAAAAACATCCGATGTAGTGGATGCTCTGTTTTGCGAAACACAAAGGCTTTACTCAATATAAAGGCGGTCATCATCCCTACTAAATACGCAAGGCAAATAGCGGTAGAAAAACTAACCCACTGATTTACTATGATCCTAAAACTAAAATTAACAATACCGGCAATGCTTCCAGCAAGTACAAATAAAAAAAATTGTTTATGCCGCTCTTTATAATTCATGAGGCATTACCTCTCTCGTACCGATACATAATAGAGCTTGGTGTAATTGAATCATATGGATCACTATTTTAAATATGAACCAAGGCAGAGTAAGCAAGAGGAGCAGCTTCACCCAATTATTCGGATAATAATGATAAACCAGTAACATCCCTATAAAGAAGTCATGGATAAAACACGTACTAAATAAAGCTATACGACTGCCGTAATAATAATGGAGTAGTTTAGGCATCGACGCATTAAGACTTTTGTGATTATCTTTTCCAGCTAAATAGGATGCTTTAAGATAGATGTAATGACTGGCAATATCCAGAAGGGATATTAATAAAAAGAAAAACCAATAGTTACTAAAATAAAGGGCACAAAGAAACATCGCACCACTAAGTGCTAATCTATCGCAAGTATAATCTAAAATCTGACCTAGTTGACTGACCAGATTAAAGCGGCGAGCTAAATAACCATCTAAGGCATCCAAGCAGTCGCTTAAGCCCAACACCACAATCCAAAACAAAGGATGTTGGGTTTGTTTGAGCATATACAAACAAAGCAGTAAGCTGATTAAACGTAAATAACAAATAAGATTAGGCAGGAGTAAAAAAATATTTTTAGTTTTGTTCGTATTCATTAAAACAACACAGTTATTGAATAACCCATCAGCAAAGATGATGGGTTATTCGGGCCATTTAAGGATTTGGTGTCGTTGATGTTGTTGCAGGTTGCTGATCTACTGGCGTGTTGGTGCTATTGCTTGGTTGTGCTGAGGGATCACCTACTGTTGGTGCACTCACCGTGGGTGTTGTGGGCGTACCGCTTGGTGTTGCGGTGGTAGGCGCCTTAGTCGTATCATTTGGCGTAGTTACCGCGGGAGTATTGGTATTGGTACTTGTTGAGGTGGGCGTAGTAGTAGCGGTGGTATTTGTTTGAGCCGTAGTATTAACACGTGGTGTTGCTATCATTTGAGTAATACCGAGGTCACCGCTTATTTTTCGACCAACCGTTAATTTTATACTAAGTAATTGGGTTACTTTTTCTTTATCATTTTGATAGACAACTTGTAGGGGTAAAGTGAGTTTCCACTGATTGTCTTTTGCTTCATCCATCGTTGCTTGGCTATCAATTTGGCTGCTTACCGTCAATTTCTGCGCTTTGATCGAATCAATGTTTCCTGATTTTTGTAAGGCATTGTTAAAACCAGACCATCCTTGTTCGGTGAAACAATTTTGTAAGCTTTTCATTTGCTCCTCTAATTTATTAGGATCAAAATCAAAGGCTTGGATAGTTGCTTTTTCAGACCAATTTAAAACAAGAGTTTGATCAATAACCTTGGTGCTCGCCGGTATTTTATAGTCACAGTTAATCACAGCAGCTTGGGTTGTAGTCGTGGTTGTAGTCGTAGTTGTAGTGGGTTGCGCTTGGACAGGGGACGCAGGTTGTGTCCCTTGCACCGCTGGCGGAGTAGCCGTAGTAGTCGTGGTGCTTGTTTGGGTCTCGGCCTGTGCGTTAGCGCATACAAAACTAATTAATGCATAACACAGCATCGTGTTCTTCATGAAATACACTCCTTAATTGGTATTTAACAATTCTGCGATAATCAAAGCCGCAAGTCTAGCAGTTTTTTGTTCTTGGTCGAGAGGAGGAGAAAGCTCGGCAACATCAAAGCTCACAACTTTTCCACTTTGTATAATGTATTTCAATAAAGGCAATGTTTGCCAAGGACTTAACCCCAAAGGCTGGGGAGCGCTCACTCCGGGTGCGAAGCTTTCTGCAAAGACGTCAAGGCAAATACTTAAATAGATGTAATCTAGATTTAACATAAAATCATCTAAGAAAGCGAATTGCCAAGCAAGACTTTGTTGCACCATTTCTTCCACTGTTAAATACTTTACTTTCAATTCTGCAGCACGCAAAAATAAAGAAGGTGTATTGCCAAATTGCTGGATACCTATGCAACAATAATCAAAGGGGCGTTTTTTTTCCTCACAATAAGCTGCGATTTGTGCAAAAGGAGTACCTGAGGTTCCTGGTTGTCCAGGAGTATAGGGTCGTATATCGAAATGTGCGTCAAAATTAATAATACCTAATTTAGGATATTTTGGTGCTAATCCTTGATAATGGGCCCAAGCAATTTCATGACCTCCACCCAAGGCCACTGTCTGGTGACCATATTGTTGACAAAGGTCGATGAGCTTAGCAAATTGGGCCTGCGCCGACTCTAATTCATCACCATTACAAACTACAGTGCCTAAATCAATATAAGGTCTATTTTGATGGCAGGGTAATTTGGCTAGACAGGATTTAATTTGCTCAGGCCCTAATTTTGCTCCAGGTCGACCTGCATTGCGAATCACTCCTGCATCACTGGCAAAACCAATAAACACCGTGCTTTTGCGTTGTTGTTTAAGGACTTCTAGATTGTCTATAAAGGCGATTTTTTGAAAAAAACGCTCAGGCTGTGCGGTATCTTTTCTTCCTTGCCATAGCGAAGGTTTTGCTAGTTCATAATCAGGCAAATCAGAAAACATAGTACCTCCTTTTAGTGTAAGTATCAGGGCTTGTTGAGCTTTTACCCTCAGCCGGTGTGCAGCTACTTGTTTATTTGGGTTTCACTTACCGCCTCCGTGCTGCGGCTTGTCAGGAATTATACCTGAAAAACACCTACTAATTCATCAGTAATAAAATTATGCAAACTTAGTTTAATGTCTGGTATGATGCGCAAATTACAAATTGTCGCTCAAATGAGGTTGTGTGTGTTCATTATAACTGGTGGCGGAAGTGGTTTAGGCAAGGCTTTGGCCCATAGCTTAGCAAGTCGTGGCAAATCGGTATTAATAGTAGGGCGCCGTCTAGAACCTTTAAAAGAAACCGGATCCTTTTCTCCTTTAATTGATTTTCTTTGTGCCGATATTTCTACTCCAGAAGGAATCCAGTTAGTGGTGAGGCGAGTAGCTGATATAGCTCAAATTACTGCCTTGATAAATAATGCAGGGAGCTTGCAGCCTATTGCGCCTTTGAGAGAATTAGAAGGGGCTCGGTGGCATAAAACGCTGAGCACTAATTTGGATGCCGCCCTTTTTCTCCCGCAAAAACTATATAAGCAGTTGATTAATGGCCGGGTACTTAATATTGGCTCGGGGGCTGCTTATTTTGCAATTAAGGGGTGGGCCACTTATTGTGTTTCTAAAGCGGCCTTATCGATGCTTACTAAGTGTTGGCAATTAGAGTCAGAGCAAGTAGCTTTTGCTAGCGTTATGCCTGGAATAGCGGATACCGATATGCAAGCTCTTGCTCGCGAAGCAGCGCATATGGATAGTGAACAAACTAATTTTTATAAAAATTTAAAGCATAACAACCGTCTTGTTTCTTCAGAAACTGTAGCAGAATTTCTAACTTGGATTTTATTAGAAGTGGATAATCAAACCTATCAATCGAAAGAATGGGATATTTATGATACTAGTCATCATGCAGCGTGGCTTCGAGCCCCTCATGAAGTACCACATTGGGAAGGATAATGTTTGCTTGTGATTATTTATTATTTAATGTTGCAATTATTAATGAACAAGGTCATCAATTAAATGATCATGCGGTTGCAATTAAAGAGGGAAAAATTTTTTGGTTTGGTCCTATTACTGAACTGCCAGAGGATTTGCGTGAGCATGCCGGGGTTAAAGAGGATTGTTATGGACAATTGCTAACCCCAGGCTTAATTGACTGCCATACCCATCTTGTTTATGCCGGTGATCGAGCGTCGGAATTTAAATTAAAATTGGAAGGCGTAAGTTATGCGGACATCGCAAAAATGGGTGGTGGGATTTTATCAACCGTCAAACAAACGCGCGCAGCTTCAGAAGAAGAATTAATTGCACAATCATTACCACGTATCCTTGCCTTAAAAAGAGAAGGCGTGACAACGGTTGAAATTAAATCGGGTTACGGTTTGGATTTAATTAATGAATTAAAAATGTTGCGTGTAGCTAAGCGTTTGGGTGAACTTAGTGGTTTGCGCGTTAAGACGACCTTCCTCGGCGCCCATGCTATTGGGCCAGAATTCAAAGACAACAGCCAGGTTTATGTTGATCTTATCTGCGATAAAATGATGCCTGCAGTTAAAGAAATGGATTTAGCTGATGCAGTAGATGTCTTTTGTGAATCCATTGCTTTTAGCTTAGAACAAACCGAGCAAATTTTTCTTAAAGCCCAGTCTTTAGGCTTAGCGATAAAATGTCATGCCGAACAACTGTCTAATCTGGGTGCGAGTGCCTTAGCGGCTCAATTAGGGGCTTTGTCCTGTGATCATTTAGAGTTTTTAGATGCAGCGAGTATTGCAACCATGGCCCAGGCTAATACCGTTGCTGTTTTACTCCCTGGCGCTTATTATTTTTTACGTGAAAAGAAAACCCCGCCTATCGACTTATTACGCTCCGCCGGTGTTAGTATGGCTATTGCTAGTGATTGCAATCCGGGTTCCTCACCTACAGCTTCTTTACAATTAATGATGAACATGGCCTGTCAACTCTTTTCATTAACCGTACCAGAAGTGTTATCAGGAGTAACCTTTCAAGCAGCACGGGCCTTAGGCATCGCAGATGAAGTGGGAAGTATCGCTGTAGGAAAAGCTGCAGATTTAAATTTATGGTCAGTTAGTGATTCTGCTGCGCTTTGTTATTATTTTGCCTATCCATTGCCCCATAAAACGATGATTGCCGGTCAATGGATTTCTACTGAAAAATAGGACTAATAAATGTTAAATAATGTTCTGAAAATTGTTGTTGGTTTTTCTTTGCTAGTCAATTCATTATGGGCAGAAGTGATTAAACCAGTAGTAATTAATAAGGAAACCCCAAGCTATCTAATTGATGTGAAATACCCTCAAGGATTTGCTGATAATAAAATAAATAGCGCATTAAAACACTATATTGATGAGACACAAAAAAGCTTTCTAGCTGAGCTATCAGAGGATGAAGACACGCCAGCAGATGCCCCTGGTAAAACCGGACTAAACGTTACTTACTCAGTGTTGTATAATGCCAAAACAGCGCTAAGTGTACGTTTTGATGTGTCTATTTACCATAAAGGTGCTGCACATCCTCTAAATACGGTTGTGGTGCAAAATTTTTTACATGGCGAAAAAATAAACCTCGCTGATCTTTTTCAACCCCAAGCAGATTATTTAACTACCCTTGCTCGTTTTTGTAAAAAAATGATTACCGCAAAAAAAATCTCGGATCCGAAATGGATAGCTGAAGGCACCAAAGCCACTACTGATAATTATAGTGTGTGGTATTTCACAGAAAAAGGTATAGGCATTTTATTCAACACCTATCAGGTTGCTGCCTATGTATATGGACCGCAAACAGTGGATATTCCCTTAGCGGTTATTGCCTCTACTGTAAAACCTGAACTTATTAAAACCTTGTGGAGTAATTAATGTCTGACACTCCTTTTATTAGTGCAGAGAAAAATGTAGCCGAATTAAGTGTTCGGGCGGTGATTTTAGCAATTATTTTAACGGTATTATTGGCTATGTCGAATGCCTATTTAGCCTTAAAATTAGGTATTTTGACCTCCGCCTCAATTCCCGCTGCTATTATTTCCATGGGGGTTTTAAGGTTTTTTAAAAATTCAACCATCCTTGAAAACAATGCCGTACAAACTGCTGCCTCTGCCGGTGAAGCTGTTGCTGGAGGCATTGTTTACACCATTCCCGCCTTAGTGATTATTGGTTTTTGGCATGGTTTTGATTATGTAACTAATTTTTTCATCGCGGCTTGTGGTGGAATCTTAGGCGTCTTATTTTCAATCCCTTTGCGCCGACTTTTAGTGAATGATTCGTCATTAAAATTTCCCGAAGGACGAGCCATTGCTGAAGTATTAAAATCGTCTGCGGAAAAAGCGGGGATAAAAGATATTTTTATTGGGGGCGCAATTGGTGCTTTGATTGAATTATTGCAATTAGGTTTTAAAGTCATTGCCAGTAGTTGGAACTATGTTTTTTTAGTAAAGCGCTCCCTATTTGGTATAGGTGCTGGTTTTTCTGCGACCATGATTGGTGCAGGTTATTTGGTAGGCCATGATATGGCGATTAGTATTTTTTTAGGGGCAGTCATTTCTTGGTTAATTGCCTTGCCTATGGTGAGTCAATTTTACCCAGAACTTCTTAATAATCATTCCGTAGAACAAGCGTCTAATTTACTTTGGAGTAGCGAAATGCGCTATTTGGGTATTGGGGCTATGTTATTTGCTGGGATGTGGACTTTTATAAAATTAATTAGACCCTTATCATCAAGCATTAGCACTTCTTTACGCACGTTTAGTTCAAGAAAAAAACAAGAGTATCGTCTTCCACGTACCGATAAAGACCTACCGCTGCCTTTTATTTTAATGGGTACAGCGTTAATGGCTGCCATTCTCTTTTTATTTTTTCAATTTATTTTTCCTTTGGCACAAGCAGGATTAGATCATGCGTATGCACCAACCCTTGTATTTTTGGGTGTTTTATACGTTTTATTTGTAGGTTTTTTATTTTCAGTAATTACAGCCTATTTTTCGGGCATGGTTGGCGTTACCGCAAGCCCTGGGAGCTCAATTGTTATATCTGGAATGTTATTTGCCGCCTGGTTGCTTTTAATAGTCACCGATCATTTATTACCTCTACCTTTAAGCCCCCAACAAATTCATGCGGCTGAAGCAATTACTATTATTATAGGCTCCGTTGTTACAGGGATAGCGGCTATTGCTAATGATAATACGCAAGATTTAAAAGTAGGGCAGCTGGTTGGCGCCACGCCTTGGAAACAACAAGTGATGCTGCTTCTTGGGGTTATTATCTCAGCATTAGTAATTCCACCAGTGATGCAATTACTTTTTAATGTTTATGGCATTGCCGGAGTTATGCCGCATGAAGGTATGGATGCAGCACAATCCCTACCTGCTCCTACAGCTGCTTTGATGGCTGCAATTACTGAGGCGGTATTTAGAAATACACTCCCCTGGAATATGATGTTCATTGGTGCTGGTATTATTCTCCTAGCAATTATTATAAACCGCATTTTTAATTTAAAAAGAATCTTAAATCTATCTATTTTAGGTCTTGCAATAGGAATGTACCTACCGCTTTCCTCCTCAGTTCCTTTATTTATTGGTGGAATGATTGCCCTATTGGTGCAAAAGCAATTACAAAAGAAAGTCTTATCTTCAGAAGAAAATATGGTGCGTAAGCAGAAAGGAACGTTAATTGCGTGTGGTTTGGTTGCAGGTTCTGCCTTAATGGATGTCTTATTAGCCGTGCCTTTCTCTTTATTTCATAGCCCTGATGCATTACAGTTAGTAGGAGATTCTTGGCAACAAGTAGGGGCCTACTTAGGAGTTGGCACAACCTTGGTTTTAGGGTGGTGGATTAAAAAGCGGGTAACTAATTCAGAAATTAAATAATACTATTACCGTTTATTTTAAAAGGATTTAAAAATATGCGACTAATTGCTCATCGCGGCTTAAGTAGCCGCGCTCCAGAAAATACTCTTGCAGCCTTCGAGTTAGCTGCACAAGAACAGTCTAATTGGGTCGAGTTTGACGTCATGCTTACTCTAGATGAAGAGCCGATAATAATTCATGACGATACTTTAGAGCGAACCACTAATGGCGAAGGTCGGGTAGGGGATCGTAGTTATGCCTATATCCGGACTTTAAATGCCGGAAAAAAATTATTTCCCAACAATCCCGAATACCATCGCGAAAAAGTACCTCATTTAAGTGAAGTAATTGCTGTATTAACCTACCGTAATCTAAATGCTAATATTGAAATTAAGCCTTGTTTTTGTACTACCCAAGAAGCTTCCAATAAGGTAGCGTGGGATACGGCGAAACAAATACTGGCATTATTAAAAAAAAGTTGGCCTGCAAGTAAACCCTTGCCATTAATCTCAAGCTTTAATCCTATTTGTTTAAGTTACTCATGTTACGCACGGTCAATTTTAAGCTGCCATATTTTTAAGCTCCTGCCAAGCAATCTGGTTCGCTCTAAGAATCAATTTGTACTTAATAGCAAAGTGATTTAAATGAGTTTTTAT
>NZ_RZGQ01000053.1 GCF_003989735.1 Legionella sp. km772
AATCAAATAATCACTATAAAGATCAAGCATATCCATTTAATTCCCTCCCTAAAATTAAGGGCGGAATTCTAATGCTTTTTAGTCAAACTACAAGTTTATGTGCGTAACATGAGTTAATAATAGGTCTACTAGCAGTAGGCCTATATATGACTGATTTACCCATTGGAATTCAAAAACTTAAATTATACGGTTTGCATAAAGCATTTGGTATTTTGGTTTTAATATTAGCTATTTTACGGATTATTTGGCGTCTTAGTAATAAAACCCCCAGTTTAAATATACCAAAACTTGAACTTATTGCAGCGCGCCTTGCTCATTTAGCCTTATATATCTTAATGCTGGCAATGCCCATTTCTGGTTGGTTAATGAGTTCAGCAGCAGGTTTAGCCCCCTCTTTTTTTGGCTTATTTACCCTACCCAATTTAGTGGCTCCTAATGATGAACTACGAGAATGGTTTGCCTTCGTTCATGAATGGTTGGCTTATGGCTTAATTGCAATTATTTCTGTTCATACTCTAGCAGCATTAAAACATCATTTTATTGATAAGGACGATATTTTAAGGAGAATGATCTCATGAGATTAAAAAAAATACCCTATTTATCATTGGCTTTGCTGACAAGCCAACTTTACGCCACGCCCGCGCAATGGGAAATGATACCCTCAGAAAGCCAACTAGGCTTTACAGCTACCCAAAATGATTCGCCTATTAGCGGAGAATTTAAAAGTTTTACTGCAGATTTAAAAGTCGATGTCAATGATTTAAAAAATAGCAGTATTGATATCATAATTGATATGAACTCCCTCAATGCCTCCTATGGAGAAGTGAAAACAACGTTGCTTACTCCGGATTGGTTTAATGTAAAAATGTTCCCTAAAGCAGAGTTTAAATCAACTGATTTCACTAAGACAGGCGATAATGCTTATCAAGCAAAAGGCAATTTAACTATCCGCGATAAAACAGTACCAGTCCTATTAACTTTTACCGCATCCTTTCCTAGTGAAAATAAAGGAATGGTTGAAGGCAGCACCGTCATTAAACGCAGCGCTTTTGGCGTTGGCCAAGGGGAATGGGCGAGTACCGATGAGATTAAAGATGACGTAACGGTTAAGTTTAAGGTTAGTGCTATTAAAAAATAACCTCTGCCATGTAGTGTATTAAATCCACCTACATGGCATCTCCTAGATTTACTCATTGCTTTATCCTGCCGGTGCTGTACCTCTGGTAATATTCATCGGTACTGTTTGCTCTTGATTCATATTACTTGGCGGGGGAAAGAAACCCGGTCCCCTACTTTTTATAGCTCGAAACATTACCGAATCATAGTAGCTTCTCTTTTGCTCTAAGACGGTAGAGGTTTCTAATTGAGACCATAAAGTCCGTAAGTAACTAGCAGTCCAATACGAGTCAACCGATACTGTGGCTCCTGCTTTTCTAGAATATTGGGCGGGCATAACCTCATTCCATTCCAAGCTATTATCATAGGCTAAGGCGGATTCTGACCATATATCCAAGATATATTCTTTGTGATGAGCATCGCTTAGGACAACGTAGGTATGAGTTTCATCAGAATGGATATTTTCTAAACGAGCGACAAAATTATATTTTTTGGCCAGAACCATTAAAGCAAAAAAATTTAAATGGGAGCAGCCCCCTGTACCTTTAATAAATACCTCAACATGCGGAGGCTCGGACAGGTAAGATAATTCATGCCGTGCAATAAGCTTAGCCCGCTCAAATAAGCTAAGAGAAGGAGGAAAGTGTAATTTTTTTATATCTTTCTCATCTAGCGCAAAATAGATCTCATTAAAACTGTTTAAATTCGATGCACCAAAAGGCATTAACCACTTAAACTGCTGTTTAATTTCTGCCATTAGGTCGTGAATAAAATCAGGATCTTTAGTTAAAATAGCACTTAACTCTTTCATAGGGACGCAATAAAAAAAATGAAAATTATATAGTGCAAAGATTAAGGTAATATTAAAACTTAAAGAAGATTAACATCGAATTGTTCCGCTTTTAACTCCAAGGAGGTTTGATAAAACTGACATAATGCCCGACGAAAACGCGCGGTTCGATTTGTTAAACCATGTTCACAATGATGAACTACTTGTCGGTAAACAGCTTTTTTAAAGGCTACAGTATCAGCCTCATCTCCATTGAGATTATCAATACTCACGCGAAATTTATGACCTGCAGCAACAGATAGGATCCACTCGATGGCCTGTGGTTTTACCTCTACTTGTTGAAATAAAGCTTGCTGTTCGGAATTACGTCCATCTGGGACATACCAATAACCGAAGTCCTCTAGAGTCCGACGATGTGTACCGGCAATCAACCAATGTGAACATTCGTGTAAGGCACTACTAAAAAAACCATGAGCAAAAAAAAGGGCATGATAAGGACGCTCTTCATTCGCAGGTAGATAAATAGGTTCATCATCCCCTTTTAGCAATCGAGTATTATACTCTTCCGCAAAGCAGTGGTTAAATAGCGTAATTAAATCTTGATAATGATGCACAGCCAACTCTTAAATATTGAATACCTTTAAACCATCATTTAGTTGAGCTAGACTAACTCGACAATAAACAAATATTGTAGCTAATCTGAAGAGAAGCATAAAGTCTTATTTACCTAAACAATAGCGCTGGTATTCTTGTTCAACTTCCTTTTTTAATTCACTCGAGTTATCCAGACCTAGTTTATCCACTAAAGCCAGAGTACGTTTTATAGTGATAGCCTTGGCTTTAGAAAGATGTAAAGGAATGAGATTATTTTTAAACTCAGGGTCTTCACTGTGTTGTAACACCGCTTTTTTAGAAAGCGCTGTATGGTGTTTATAGGGTTTATCCTCAACGGGAGAAAAATCTTTATTCTTCACCAAACATCGCATGACGCGGTAGTAAGTATTCAAATCGCCATAACTGACTTCTTGCTCAATAGCATTATCTGGATTATAGATATCTAACTCTGGATTTCTGGGCAAGCGTGGGTCATGCAAATGTGCAAAGCCTGCTTTTTTAGCCTTGTCGTCCTTATTACTGGTAACGTTACTCGTAAAGAACCACGGTAAAATAAAATTATAGCTCAATACCCCCGCTAATAAAGAACTGACGGCTATATAGAGTGGCGGAAGGCTTAAGGCAGTTAAAAGTAAAACAATTCCTATGCTAATACCAAGGGCTGAAAGAAAGTTTCTCTTTAAAGACTGCTCATAAAGGAAATAAATCGAAGGACGTAATAAAAAATTATAGGGCCATATTGCACTATAGTATAAGGCTCCTCTTCCTAAAGAAAAAATAAATAAATTACGGTATTTTCTTTTCTTATTTTCTTCTTCAGCAGATACATAAGAAAAGGTGGTTTCAGCAAAACCGGCATAATTAAGAAAGTGATCACAAAAAGCGTTAGGCCCTTTTTTATCTTTAGGAGGTGTAACTTGGATGATTTGCCAATCATTTTTCCATTCGCCAAAGATAGAAACGGGATCATCGGCTTGTTGTTGAATAACTACTTGGGGCTTGTTGGTTAAACTATCCCAACGATCATAGGGGTTTTCTCCCCAATTTTCTGCTAATCCGGGTGGATTAAGCGCATCAACCCTATCAATATGCTCCCCTTGATCCAAAGCAAATAATAGACTCAAAGCGCCACCTAAACTGACACCACAAACATGAATTTTTTGTTTTTGTTCAGCTAACCATTGTAAAATTTTTTCTCTACCGCTTTGATACAAACTGTTTCCAACACTATCAAAAGCTCTAAGATCACTATCGACCTGGGGGACGAAACCCTGTCCTGCAGGATAGGTCGTTCCCATAAAAATTAGATGTGTCTGGGCGCGCTCATTGTTAATCGCTTGTAAACCATAGGCAAAAACACGATCGTGATCTTTAATGAAATAACCGTTAATACCTTCTTGCGAAGTCAGTTCAATCGGCGTTACATAATAATCAATTAGCTCCCATTTATTCCCAATGAGTTGAGGGATTTTGATTGATTCGTAAGGGGTCAGATCAGAATAAGGAAGGAGGTTAATGCAATTACTTAAATACAATTGAACCTGCTCTTTCTGCTGCTCATTCAATTCTAATGGACTTAAATAATTGAATAAGTGCTCAAAACCTTGTTGAAAGGCTAAACGCATGGCTCGAACCAAGGTAGGATCGCGTTGAATATAAATGGCCTTAAAAATAGGCCAGGAAATCAGCTCGGTCCATGAGCTAGACCAGCCCATCATTAAAAACCGCAGAGCATTACGTGCCACAATAAGGGGTTGATTCTCATAAGGCACAGTCGCTATAGATTCAAATTCTGCCTCTGCGAAAAAATTTAAGTTCAATCCACCGGTAAAAGTAGTTCTATCAATCAAGGTTTTTCTCCCACAATAAAGCTCAAGTTAGGTAAGCTTGTTTACCCAAAAAAAGTGCTGGCGCAATAGCTATTTTTTTGTAAGTCAGCTGATGATTCACTAGCTAGTAAATCCTCTTCAATTTCTTCAATGATGGTTAAGGTTGCTGATTTACGGGTAATAAACTCATCCCAAAAATAAGTTTTTCTTAAGGTATTTAATACTTGATAGTGTTCTTTTTTCCAAATTCGAATATTAACTAACAAGCGCTCTATAGAAGGCTCTTGCACTTCCGCTGCAACCTGTTGATTATAAAAATCTTTGACACAGCTAAATTTTTTTTGAGTGTCGTCCGAACTAGGCTCTAGTAATAGCATGTGCTCCATTCGCTCATAAAGACGCTCTAAGACCTGTCTTTTTTCTTTTTTTACAGAGGTATAAGTATTGGGCGGAGGGGGTAACACATAAAAAGGAAGGTCCCGGCTTGGAACTCCAAAGTCCAAAAAGGTCTTATAGGGTAGATTACTAAAGAAATGCGTGGAAACCATGGATGAAATCGGGTGATGCAGAACTTCTTCGACTAGCTTAATTGCCCCATGGCGACAATTGTTGTTTATCGACAAATGATTAACAGCAGAAAACAAGGGTCCTGACAAAGGTCGTGTTTTAAATAGCTTATCCTTTGTGCTTTCTAATAATATTGAATTATTGCGTTGGCTCACAGGCTTATAACAGTGAAAACTATTTTTTGGTTCCTGTAGTGTCTCCAACATTTGGATAAACTCTACATACTGCCTAAAACTTATATCATAGGCTTGATAGGTAATCGCCTGGTGACCTCGCTGTTTTCTAGTGATGCCTTCATCTTTTATTTTCGCAGCCGTTGAAGAAAAAGCAGCCCCTGTTAAAGCCCCAAATACTGAACAGGCTTCACCTAAGCTATTATCACTTTCTCCTAAATCAAAAAATTTACCCACCCTACACAAAAGCTGCTGCACTTTATTGTCTTTATAACTTCCTAGCATTACAAAAGAATGGGCCTGCTTTTTAGCAATAGCAATAAAAAACTGACTATCATCAAGATTTAGGGAAATAGGCATAATGCATCAAATGAGGCCGAAATGAGCATATATTACCATCAAAATAGGAGAAGGTACACTCAATCAAAAACACTGTAAATAAAGCTCACTGGCAAGAATAAGCTTACTGCCCATCATTAATGCGGACAATTAAATTAGTTAACACTTTACCAGGACCAACCTCTTGGAAATCGTCTTCACTAAGCCTTACTAAATAGCGAATGGATTGTAACCATTGAACAGGATGGTCAATTTGTAAAGCTAGAGTTTGGTGAATTTCCGCGGCTTGATAAGGTTGAGCGTTTAAATTAGCAATTACCGGCAACTCCGGGGCAGAAAAATGATAAGGTGCTAAGAACTCAGTAAACTCAAGACGAGCTGCTTCCATTAGCGAGGAATGAAAAGCGCCCGTTACAGCCAAAAGCAAATATAGTTTAGCGCCTGCATTAATAAAATACTCTTTTGCCTTACTAATTGCTGCAGACGGTCCAGAGATTACCTGTTGTAAATAAGAGTTGTAATTAGCAATGGCGAGCTCACTTAGATTATTGTTTGCCAGGATTGAAGCTACTTGATTACTGCTCAATCCAATTACCGCAGCCATACAACCATTAACTGCTTGGCTCATTAACTGGCCTCTTTTTTGAACTAGGATCAAGCCTGTTTCAAAATCAAAGACTCCTGCAGCCCAGAGAGCATTATATTCCCCCAGGCTATGGCCTAAAAAATAATCTGGTTTTTTCCCTTCTGCTTCATTGATTTTTTTTAAATAACTCAGCGCATTTACCACATATAAAGCGGGTTGGGTAAAAGCTGTATTATTCAACTGCTTGTGAGAATCATGTAAACATAAGTCGACCAGGGAGTAGCCTAAAATTTGCTCCGCTTTTTCAACCAACTCCGGGAAGAGAGGAAACAACTCTGCCCCCATTCCCAATTTTTGTGAGCCTTGACCCGGAAACAAATAGGCAGTCATCATTCATCCTTAGCGTCAAATAAACGTAATTGCTTAATTATAGCTGACATTGTAATTCACTATGGTTCTTTATAACCGCTTGATATAAATCAAGATTAGCTTGGACAATATGATTTCCCAATTTAGAGTCCGGATCGCCCTCGCCGGCTTTACTATTCAAAGCCACCACTGTAGTAATATCATTACAAGGGTTCCAAAAATACATAAACCGAAAACCTAAGGTACTGCCTTGATAAACCCAAAATTTTTGTTTTGATGCTTTATCATAATAAGCGCCTACCCCTAATCCAAAACCGGTAGGGTCTTCCTCACTCACTGTAGGGATAGGGCGACCAGTTTTCATGGAAACTATAGTTTCCATATCAGCCAGAGCATCTTCTCGGTAACGCGCCTCAATTAAACTGCCGCGATAAAGTAATTGTACCCAATGCGCCACATCCTCAGTATTAGCTACTATAGCACCGGCTGCAGCAGCCCAAGATAAATTGCCATTAAAGGTATCTATTAATTTTTTACTGCTTTCATCGTAAAAATAGCCATGGGTTAAGCGAGTTGCAATTTGATTTTTAATTTCTTTACCTTGGGGACCTGCTAGATAAAAGCTATTTTTTAAATTTCCTTGTTTAAATAATTGTTCGACTTGATGAGCGAAGCTGTCCTTAGTTACTTTTTCTATAATCATTGCTGCAAGAATATAATTTGAATTGGAGTAATTAAATAAATTCTTTTCGTTTATCTTTATCGGTTTTTCAGGGTGGGCATAAGTTAATAATTCTTCATCAGTCCAAAAATAATTTAAATTTTCTTCCATCCGTTTTTCAAAAGCAGGATCGGCTGAATAATTGGGAATGCCACTTGTCATATTTAAAAGTTGTCTTATAGTGACCTTCGACCATTGGGCATATTGTGGCAACCATTTACCCAGAGGATCATCGATAGACAATTTTTGTTGGGTGTGTAACTGCAGTATCAAGACGGTCACAAAGGATTTAGTAATACTGCCAATATCATACAAATCATTTGCGGTAACCTTTCGTAAAAAAGGAGCTTTACCAATGGTTCCAGCACTAAAATTTTTTATATCTTTAAGATCCAGCTGCTTATCATGTGGAATGAGTACAGAAGCGCCAATAGCAGTAAATTGCTCTTGGGAGGCATATTTTTCTAAATAATTATCCACTATTTCTTGTAATTGGCTATCAAGCGGTTCATTAGAAAAAACAGATGTAGATAGGAGTAAATTGACAGCACCGAGTAATAAACATATATTTTTTTTCATCTATTAAGCTCCTTTTAATAACAATGAGCACAAGTGCCTTGGTGGTGTGCTCAATATCCAATCCAGTTGATCCTTTGCACGCCTTAGTAAAAATAACCGCAGTTTCCGACTCGTGAGACTATTTTACTTTAGGTGCAAAGGCAGTGTTGACAACAAAAGTTCAGGCATTAGCAGCACGAACTTTAATTTTCTCTAACGCCACTTCCAGTCGATTTAAGGTTTTCTCCTGCCCCAACAAAGCGAGGGTTGCGTCAATTGAGGGCGACATCCCTGCTCCCGTTACAGCGACACGTAGGGGCTGGGCAATTTTTCCCATATTAAGGTCAAATTGTACACATACTTCATTAATATACTCTTGGATGTTATCAGCTTGCCAGTTTTCACTTGTTTTTAAACGCTCATAGAGGGCAGTTAAAGGTTCTAATACAACGGGACGTAAATGTTTTTTTACAGCCTCGTCATCGTATTCAATCTGATCTTTATAAAAATATAAGCTCATTTGGCATAATTCTACTAAAGACTTACAACGTTCGGCTTGCACTTGAACTAAATCGGTTAAGGAAGGCCCTTTACTTAAATCAATTCCTGCTTGCTGAAAATGCCATTCCAAAGCTTTAGCAACTAGTTCAGGTGCATCACTTTTTTGATAATGCTGGTTTAACCAATACAATTTATCATAATTAAAACTTGAGACCCCCCGGCTAACATTTTTCAGATCAAAATGTTCAATCATTTCCGCCACACTAAAAATTTCTTGATCACCATGGGACCAACCCAAACGCACTAAATAATTCAATAAAGCATGGGGTAAAACGCCTAATTCTTTAAACTGTAACACACTGACTGCACCATGTCGTTTTGACAAGCGCTTACCATCATCCCCTAAAATCATGGGTAAATGAGCAAAAGTAGGGATTGGTGCATTTAGAGCTTTAAATAAATTAATTTGCCTTGGCGTATTGTTAATATGATCATCACCCCGAATCACGTGGGTAATATTCATGTCTAAATCATCAATAACTACCGCAAAATTATAGGTTGGATGCCCATCTGAACGCACTAAAATTAGGTCATCCAATTCATTGTTATCGATATGGATTTCTCCATAAACCTCATCCTGAAAAGATACAATCCCCGTGTCTGGGTTTTTAAAACGGATGACATAGGGCTTGTCAGTGAGCGGTAAATTCTTAGCACGACAATGGCCATCATAGCGTGGTTTTTCTTTAGCAGCCAACTGGGCTTCGCGCAAAGCCTCTAAACGCTCCTTACTGCATTCGCAACGATAGGCCTTTCCTTCGTCTAAAAACTGTTGGGCAACTTGGTTATAGCGCTCATAGCGATCTGTCTGATAATAAGGACCTTCATCACAATCTAAACCTAACCAAGCCATTCCATCTAAAATAGCTTGAACAGACTCTTGCGTTGAACGCTCTTGGTCAGTGTCCTCGATCCGCAAAACAAATTGCCCCTTATGCCGCTTGGCATATAGCCAAGAAAATAAAGCTGTACGTACTCCACCTACATGCAGGAAACCAGTGGGGCTGGGGGCAAATCGAGTTCTTACTGTCATAAAAAAGTGTCCATTGTAAGGAATAAAATAATCGGGCTATAATAGCCCACTTTGCCTGCAACGCAAAGATTCATTAGACTTCTTTTGCATGAAGTCATGCATTGAATTCAGGAGCTAGCTTGAAAAATATTGGTATTAAATATCAGTTACGCATTACCACCCTTATTCCAACCTTCTTAGTCGCCCTACTCTTTGCATTTTTTTACAATGGTCAATTTGGCAAAGATTTACAACAACACATGACACATATGGGAGAAGCCTTTATAAGGCAATTAATCCCTGCTGCCCAATTTGCGATGTTGCGTAATGATGAGCGCGCATTACAAAGCTTAATTAATGCCTCTATTGTGAACCCCGAAGTTCAAGCTTTAGCCTTTTATGACGCCCAAGGCCATTTATTAGCCTACAATGGGGGGAAACACTCCATTCATAAACCTTTTAACCCACCCGGGTATACTGGTGATTTTATTGAAACTAAACAAATCAGCTCCACCCTGATTAATTTTATTGCTCCAATCACTATTCCTAAATTTGATTTGTACTCTAATACACCGTTTAAATATATCCCCAGTCCAGCAGCACTCCAGGGTGATGATATTTTAGGCTGGTTATCAATAGATGTTGATACCCAATCCACTCTAATCAAGCGTTATCAAATGCTGATTATTACCATTTTTATTACTTTATTCGGTTTATTAATGGGTTTAACTATCCATTATTTTCTATCTAAACAAATTTATTTACCTATATCCCGCATGCGCCGCAGCATGAAGCAAATTCTAAGAAATGAATTTGAAACGGAAATAAAAGTTAGTAGTAAAGGTGAATTAGGGATTATCGAGCGCGGTTGTGCTCATCTGCAAAAGAAATATTTAGATACCATCAATGATCTTTCTCAGCACATTGAGGAGGCTACTCATGATTTACAGCAAAGCCTAGAGCTCCTAGAAGAAAAAAATATTGAATTATCATTGGATAAGAAAAAGACGGAAGAAAAAAGCCGGCAAAAATCCGAATTCATTGCCAATATGAGCCATGAAATCCGCACCCCCATGAATGGCGTTATTGGTTTTACTAATGTGTTATTAGAATCAAAATTAGACGCTTTGCAATTAGATTATGTAAAAACAATTAAATCATCAGCGCAAGATTTATTGGCCATTATTAATGATATTTTAGACTTTTCTAAGATAGATGCAGGAAAGCTACATCTAGATTGTATTCCTTTGGACATGAGGGCTTGTATTGATGAAGTTTTAGCTTTGGCCAGTCCTAATGCCCATAAGAAGGGTATTGACTTAATTCCTATCACCCAAGTTAATGTACCGAAAACCGTTTTAGGTGACCCCTTCCGCATCAAACAAATTCTAAGCAATCTTATTACTAATGCGGTGAAATTTACTGACCATGGTTATGTGTGCATCCGAACCAAAATAGAGCAAGAAACAGATAAAGACTACACCTTGCAGATTACGATTACTGATACAGGGATTGGGATTTCACCTGAAGATCAAAATAAATTATTCACCGCCTTTAATCAAGCCGACACCAGTATCACTCGCCGCTATGGTGGCTCCGGTTTAGGGCTAGTCATCTGTAAAAAACTCTGTGAAGAAATGCAGGGGAAAATTAGTCTAACCAGTGAATTAAATAAGGGTTCAACCTTTACTGCCCGTATTAAAGTAGAAAAATTGACCGCCTATGAAGTTGAAAAACATCAAACCCATCGCTTTGGCCATTTAAAAATTATTTGCTTTGATGAAAATCCCCTTCATTTAGAGGCCTTATGTAATGGACTCGGGTATTGGGGAATTGAATGCGTTTCGGTTAATGCCTTTAACAAAATTGCTAATACTTTACAAGAAAATAAAGATTGTAAAATAGCATTTATCAACGTCAATCAAGGCTGTGAACAGCAAGTTAAAGAGTTAATTAGCAATAATAATCATCTTCCTTATGTGTTAATTTCTAAGTGGCCTATCCATGATTACACTGCTATAGGTGCCCAAGGCTTTTTATACAAACCGATCAGTATTCAAAAATTGCAAGATATGATTGAATCCTTAACTAACCAGGAGCAAGCGGAAAAAACACCGCAGCATGAATTGCGTAGTTTGCGGGAACAATTGCGTTTTCTCCATCCTGAGCTACTGATTGCTGAAGACAATCCCGTTAATAAAATGCTTTTAAACTCCCTACTTAAAGATCAAGCGCAAGTCAGTGCTGTAGATGATGGTGAAATGGCGGTGAATGCCTGTAATGATAAAAAATTTAATATTATTTTGCTTGATCTGCATATGCCCAAATTAAATGGCTTGGAAGCAGCCCGAATGATCCGCCAACACTCCTTGCTCAATAAACATTCACCTATTGTTTTAATCAGTGCCAATAGTAGTGATTTAAGTAGTATTGATATAAAAAAATCAGGTATTGATTTTTGTTTACAAAAACCCATAGACGAAAAACAACTACTCACGCACATTTTAAGGATCGCAGATAAAGCCCAACACTCGGCCATAGATTGGGAGTTATGCGTACAAAAAGTTTCTGGTAACCAAGCTTTAGCGGAGGAGTTTTTAGCTAAATTTGTGGAGGAATTATATAAAAATCGCCAAGAATTCCTTGAATTAATGCATAAAAAAAAGGTGAAGGCTTTAGGTGATTTAGCCCATAAACTCCACGGTGCTTGCTGCTTTTGTGGAGTTCCATTTTTACAAAAGAAAGTCATCCAAGTAGAAAAAATGGCCTTAAGAGCCACCCATGCAGAAGAATTAAAAACCATTTTTGCAGAATTAATTCAACATATTGATGCAGTAATCAATGAATATGAAAATCAATATCAAAAGAGTTAGAATAGGGCTAAATTAGTTGAAGCTAAAATACCCAATACCAAATAAATGAAAAAATAATCATTACGGAGTATCTATGAGTGTAAAAAATGCCATCTATGCGCAATCGGGCGGCGTAACAGCAGTAATTAATGCCTCTGCTTGCGCAGTTATTCAAACGGCTAAATTATATCCCCAACAGATTGGCACCGTATATGCCGCAAAAAACGGCATTATTGGGGCTTTAAACGAGGAGCTAATTGATACCTCGCTTGAAACAGAAGCAGACATTGCCGCTTTGTTGCAAACTCCCTCTGGTGCATTTGGTTCTTGCCGTTTTAAATTAAAAAATGAGGGCGATGAATACCAGCGTTTAATCGAAGTGTTTAAAGCACATAATATTGGCTATTTCTTTTATAACGGCGGTGGCGATTCCCAAGATACAGCGCATAAAATATCGCAATTGGGGGAGAAAATGGGCTATCCCATCACTTGTATTGGCATACCCAAAACCATCGATAATGACTTACCTTTTACGGATACCTGTCCAGGCTTTGGTTCGGTAGCCAAATATGTGGCCATTTCAACCAAAGAAGCAGGATTTGATGTGGCGTCCATGGCAGCCTCATCAACTAAAGTATTTATTTTAGAGGTAATGGGACGTCATGCTGGATGGATTGCAGCAGCCAGTGCTTTAGCGAGTGAAACAAGCGAAGAACCGCCGCATATTATTTTGTTACCCGAAGTAGCCTTTGAACCAGAAAAATTTTTAGCAAAGGTTCGTAAATGTGTTGAGCAAAACGAATATTGCGTTATTGTCGTTTCTGAAGGGATCCGTAATAAAGAAGGGCAATTTTTAAGTGATGCTGGATTAAAAGATGCCTTTGGCCATGCGCAATTAGGTGGCGTTGCCCCGGTTATTGCCCAATTAATTAAGCAGGAGCTGGGTTATAAATACCATTGGGCTGTTGCTGACTATCTGCAAAGAGCTGCCCGCCACATTGCCTCGCAAGTGGACTTAGATCAAGCGTACGCTTTAGGAAAAGCTGCAGTGGAATATGCAGTGAAAGGACAAAACGCCATTATGCCTATCATAGTACGTGAACAAGATGAGCCTTACCGCTGGTCCATTAGTCATGTTGCCTTAGCCGAAGTAGCCAATCAAGAAAAAGCCATGCCTAAGGACTTCATTGCCGAAGATGGGATGGGGATTACCCCTGCATGTCGACGTTATTTAAGTCCCCTAATCCAAGGTGAAGCCTATCCGAGTTATAGCAAGGGTATTCCCAATTATGTTCGTTTGAAAAACCAGTTAGTGGATAAAAAGCTGTAAGGTTTTAGGCGGATCCTTGCGGATCCGCAACCCATCAATCGTTTACATCAACACTTAGGTCCTAAATTTCGGCCAATAAATGGCTTACTTAGGAAATAAAAAACCGCCCGTAGGCGGTTTCAAAAGTAGGGTTAAATTATAGGGCATCACCAGGTCTGCAAGCTGCGGGTAAGAATTTAGCTTGAATACCAGAGGTACAAACCCATCTTAATTGGCCTGCACCAACATCTTGTGGAGTTAAAGTAATTGTACCTGCTGCACCTGGTACGATACTAGTCACGGTTACTACTCCAGTACCATCAGTAATGGCAACGTTAGTAACATATTTTGTAGCACCAGGGAAGACGTAGCCGGAATTCGCAGCGGTTACGTTGGCTAAGCCACCTAAACTACTTGATGTTTCTGCCACAGCCGTTTTAGCCGGTTCGGCCATAACTAGCGCTTCAGATAACTTAGAACGCGTCGTGTAATCTTGGTACGCAGGAATCGCAATAGCGGCTAAAATACCTACAATCGCGACCACGATCATCAATTCAATTAATGTAAAACCCTTTTGTCTCATGTTCCTCTCCAAAATATTTCATACATCTGTCATCATGCAAAGCAAATGCCAATTTTTTAATTATTCTTTATAAATAATTAAAATTAATTATAATCAACAAGTTATATTCTTTTCAATCTAAAGTTAATTCTATTTAAAATCAATAACTGACAATTAATGTCACATTTTGACAAACATAAAAACAAATGACACCATTATGGTCACATTTCTGCAAGACAAAATTCTAGGAGAATGAGATCTAATCTTTTATACTTTAATTGTACCCCCATAATCAGCAGAAATGAGAGCCGCTAATGTCCCGCAAAGAACGCATTCAAGAACACTTATTAAACGAATTTAATCCTCTTTTTCTTTTAGTTGAAGATGAATCCAGCAATCACCACGTCCCGGAAAATGCCCAAACTCATTACAAAATTATTATGGCAAGCCCTAAATTTAACGAGCTTAGTCGAGTACATCGACATCGTTTAGTTAATAAACTTCTCCAAGAAGAGTTTGATACCGGGATGCATGCCCTGAGTATGCACTTGTTCACGCCGACCGAATGGGAAAGTCAGGATAAATCTGGGTTTAAATCGCCCCCCTGTCGTGATGGGTATAAAAATAAATAGGCAAATAATGCGAAAAATATTCACTCAAAGAACATGCATCATGTATAATCCACGACTTTTTATAGACTAGCAAATAAATGAACAACAGCTCGGTGCAAAAAATTTCTGTCTTTGCTCTGGTTCTCCTTATTACAGGTGCTATTGATAGCATCCGTAATTTACCCGGAACTGCATTATTTGGGTCAACCCTTATTTTTTTCTTTATTTTCTCCGCCATCGTTTTTTTAATTCCTGTCGCCCTCGTATCAGCTGAGCTATCATCGGCTTGGTCAGAGGAAGAAGGAGGAATTTATAGCTGGGTAAAACATGCTTTTGGTGAAGGTATTGCTTTTTTAGCCATTTGGTTGCAATGGATTAACACCTTAGTTTGGTACCCCACTATTCTTTCTTTTATTGCCGGAACAATTGCTTACTTAATTAATCCAGACTTAGCCCAAAATAAGTATTATCTTATTTCAGTGATTCTAATCACTTTTTGGTCATTAACCTTTATCGGGATGTCTGGTTTAAGAGCTTCTGCCCGGTTTGCTGGCTTTTGTGCGGTAGTGGGTATGATTATTCCCATGGGTTTTATTATTTTACTCGCAGTCATTTGGTTGATTATGGGGAACCCACTTGCCATAAGCCTAGCTCCTGCTCATTTAATCCCCCAATGGCATGACAGCCAATCCTGGGTGTCTTTAACCGCCATTATGACTTCATTTTTGGGAATGGAATTGGCGGCGGTACATGTACGGGATGTAAAAAATCCGCAGGCTAATTTCCCAAAAGCCATGTTTTGCTCAGTAGTGCTGATTTTATTTACGATGATTTTTGGGTCTCTAGCGATTGCCTTTGTACTTCCTAAAGATAAAATAAGTTTAGTCGACGGTGTAATGCGTGCTTTTGATAACTTTCTACAAGCTTATCACATGCCTTGGCTACTCCCAGTTCTCGTGGGCCTATTATTGATTGGTAGTTTAGGCAGCATGGTCAACTGGATTATCTCTCCTGCTAAAGGCTTATTAATGGCAGCAAAACATGATTACTTGCCCAGGTCTTTATGTGCTTTAAATAAACACGGCATAGCCTCACGCATTTTAATTATTCAAGCGATAGTAGTAAGTGTTTTATGTAGCGGTTTTTTATTATTCCCGAATGTGAATGCTATTTACTGGCTATTTACCGATTTAAGCACTGAACTTTATATTATGATGTATGTCTTAATGTTTATCGCGGCTTGGCGCATTAAGGGGAAATTCCCAACCCTCACTAGGCCTTTTGCCATTCCCGGAGGAAAACTAGGCTATTATCTCGTATGCATCCTGGGTTTAATTGGCTGCACGATCACGCTCATTGTGGGTTTTATTCCACCTGAACAAATGATGGATGTCGGTGGAGCTAGCCATTTTCAGCGCGTCTTTTCCCTCGGCATCCTAGTCATGCTCCTCCCTGCCTTGTTGGCTTATCTACGGAAAAAATATGGGGTGCGGGGTAATAATTAAGCTTTAAATGTAGGTGCTGGCAACAATAGGCACCTACCTTAGCCCAACCGCTGCAAAACAAATATTCTACAATTTTGCTTATTCCCTAAGATAAAAGTTCAAAAATTAAACTATAATAAAATGGACTCCGCCCCATGCTTAGAGGTTATATGAAAATTCACGTTGCTTCAGCTCTATTATTTAGCGCATTAATGAGCACAGGTTCAGCTTTTGCTTCAGCAGGAGGTTCTGCAAGTGCATTAGACGCAAATTCACTGGATAAAGCACAAACCCAAGTGCAAGATTCTGCTCAAAGTACTGAGCAAAGGTCAGATAAGTCAGGAGATAAAGCGCAATAGTTTAACTTAAAATTTGACCTGTTTTAATGCTCGTGCCCTTGCCAAGAGTTAAGGGCGAGAGAATCTTATCTCATCGGGCACAATTGCCACCAAAGTTCTGATACTTAAACCTCTCCTCATTAGCTTATGACAAGATTTAATTTATACATAACAATAAAGTGTGGAAAATTTAAACTATAATAAAAATGACTCCTTTCATAATTAGAGGTTATATGAAAATTCAAGTTGTTTTTGCTTTCTTGTTGAGTACACTAATCCCTACTGGATCGGCTTTTGCTTCGGCGGGAGGTTCTGCAGGCGCCTTAGATGCCCATTCAATAGATAAGGCTCTGCAAGTACAACACACCACTCCCAACAGCGAGCAAAAGGTAGATAAAAACAAGGATAATCCCTAGTAACGAGTAATACCCCCTAGGCAATAGGGTTTAAGTTGTTTAGAAAGCTATGGATAAATGGTTAGAGTGAGGTGATTACCAAAAATGCCCCCGTTTCCCAAAACGCAAAAATAAGGTTTAAATTTTATATCCACTTATAGGTGAACCATGAACGTGAAAATTATTTTAGGTGCTTTTATAACTGTTTTATTTTTTGGCCCCAGCGCCTTTGCTCAAGCAGGTGAGTTACCTCGGGCAACAAATAGCACTACCTTGCAAGAGCTAGACATTGATAAACAAGCTCAGGCTCCAGTAGTATATAAATCTGCTGAAACTCCTAATAAATAACTCATGTTACGCACGGTCAATTTTAAGCTGCCATATTTTTAAGCTCCTGCCAAGCAATCTGGTTCGCTCTAAGAATCAATTTGTACTTAATAGCAAAGTGATTTAAATGAGTTTTT
>NZ_RZGQ01000054.1 GCF_003989735.1 Legionella sp. km772
CTCTCCTGGCCTATGGACTTGTGGATAAGCCATTCTGAGAGTAAGGTGAATGAACTAACAAACCGGGAATAGCTCTTATTTTTCCTGAATTTTGTTCCAGATCCCCGGACCTAGCTAACCCAGCTCCTAATGCTGGTTGGGTAACTATTATCCATCCTTGACTCCAATCGTTACCGCAGGCAGTTGAATTTGCCGAATTAAAAGGACAAATTAGTACATTGCTATTATTATTTAATGCAATGCTGCGGGTGTAGTTAAGGGCATTCACTAGGGCATCGGCGCTCGTATTTAAACGGTTATTTAAAATAATGGTCCGAAAAGACGGGACTGCTATGGTAACCATCACAGCCAAGACGAACAGAGTTATCATTAACTCAATTAGGGTAAATCCTGTCTCATTAGTTTTTATGCTAGGGAGGTGTTGTTTTTTTTTGTAAAATAGAGAGCTGGGCTGCCAGAGTCCTTGGTTTTGGCAATTAAATACTTGAGTCATTTTGGTAAAGAGATAGGCCATTTTATCCAGAGTAAAAAAGTCCTTTTATCCAATAATTATAGACCATATGCCTTTATTTTGTTCAGTTAAGTCGGTTTTGTTGCAGTTTTGGGGTGAATAAGAAGGAATAATTTTGGAGTCTATAGCTAGAAAGTAGGAGCACCCGGATAAAATCCGGGTAATTGGATTTAACGCTTATAGTATTGCCTTAGTTTTTGGCCGCTTTCTTTTTAAACGACTGTTGCCTATTTTGCGCGTGCGGTTTCCCTGGCGTTTTTGGTTTAGCTGGGGTTTTCTTAAAAGCACGCGTGGGTTTATTGGTTGCTTTATTTATCGTAGTAGGTAAGTTGTGTTGCGGTTCAAAATCATCAATTTCCATCCGTTCTAACGTTTTTTTAATTAAACGCTCGATGGCTTTGAGCTGATTTATTTCATCCGCACAGACTAAAGATAAAGCTAAGCCGGTAGCTCCTGCACGTCCAGTGCGGCCAATGCGATGTACATAATCCTCCGCAACTTGCGGAAGATCAAAATTAATCACACAGGGAAGTCCGCTGATATCAATGCCACGGGCTGCAATATCTGTGGCTACCAGTACGTGCAATTCACCTGCTTTAAAGTCAGCCAGCGTTTTGGTTCGTTGTGATTGTGATTTGTTGCCGTGAATGGCCGCGGCATGAATTTGTTCATCGGCTAATTGCTTTACTAATTTATTCGCCCCATGTTTGGTTTTAGTAAAAACAAGGGTCTGACCTAATTTATTTTTATGAATTAAATGACTCAACAAGGCGGCCTTACGACTTTTATCTACAGGATGAACTTTTTGTTTGATGGCTACAACTGTAGTGTTGCGGGGAGCGACGTCAATTTCTACGGGATTTTTTAAAATATCCTTCACAATGGCTCGAATAGGATCGGAGAAAGTAGCGGAAAAAAGTAAATTTTGTCTTTGCCAAGGTAATAATTTAATAATCCGCTTAAGGTCATGAATAAACCCCATGTCCAACATGCGATCGGCTTCATCAAGTACTAGGGTATTAATTTGATCAAATTGAATGGCTTTTTGTTGATATAGATCTAATAAACGACCGGGGGTGGCCACCAAGAGTTCAACCCCGCTGCGTAAGCGCATCATTTGGGGATTAATTTTTACCCCACCATAAACTACGGTCGAACGTAAGGATAAATGCCGGCCATAATTTTTAATGCTGTCGTGAACTTGAGCCGCTAACTCGCGGGTGGGGGTAAGAATTAAGGCACAAACACGATTAGAGCTGGCGCGGGTTCCATTTAGTTTTTGTAAAAGCGGTAAGACAAAACTTGCTGTTTTTCCTGTACCGGTTTGTGCAGAAGCCAAAACATCCTGGCCTTTTAAAACAGCAGGTATTGCTTTAGTCTGAATGGGGGAAGGCTCTTGGTAATTTAATTCATTGGTGGCTTGAACAAGAGGCGGTATAAGACCTAAATCGGCAAAACTCATTAATATCCTTAAATCAATTTAAAATTTTGGGCTTATTGTACCATAAATTATCATGAGCAGGGGGATTTAGTGAAATACTAAAAGAGAGAGGTTGCACTCTAGTCATTTGCGTCTACAGTTACATAGGGTATACCCTAATTTTCCGATGAGTAATTCTGAGTTATACCAGTATAGTGGAAAATAAATTAAAATAATCATTATTAAAGGGAGTTTAGATATGAAAGCCTGTTCTTTAATGTTGTCCTTGCTCTTAGTAGCACCCTTAAGTTTTGCCAATAATACCGATACTAAAACTAATCCTGATCAAGAAATCGTCGCAGGCTTAGTAGTCTTAAATAACAATGAAATTACTGTTGCTGATCTTGCTTTAGGTAAAGCAAATGATAAACATGTCAAAGAATATGCTAAATTAATGAAAAAAGAACATGATAAAAATTTAAAAGAAACGCTGAAAATCAGCAAAAAGCAGGATATTACCCCTGTTGATGATCAAAATGTTACTGATTTAAAAACTCAAGGCCAGCAAGAGGCGAGTGATTTAAATAAATTATCCAGCACTGATTTTGATAAAGCCTACATTAACGATATGGTTAAAGATCATGAAGCTGCATTGACTTTATTAAACGGCTACTTGAAAGAAGTGACAAATCCTAAGTTGAAAAAACACCTTGAAGATACCACTAAACATGTTCAACATCATTTAGATGCAGCGAAGAAAATTCAAAGCCAATTAAGTTAACAGCCAAAAGATGTCGAGCTATGCTCGACATCCTCCCCTTACTGCTTTAGCGAAGCAATCTAGAATTGAGTAGTAACATTGTGCCAAAGCCGTTTCATCCTTCACTCTGTTCTTAAACAGGGTTCAGCTTTTAATCCCAATCGACATACGAGTCAATATGGGGATCAGGGCTTGCAACTGTAGGCGGTGCGGGCTTAGCAGGCTTGCAATTCATTGCTACCTCGTAGCCTTTTAAAGCTTTCTTTAAACTTACAAATTTATAACCTTGCTCTTTATAAAGTTTGATAATATCTGGCAGTGCATAGGCATTAAGCAAGTTAGCGTGAATTAAAAGAATTTGTGATTGCTCAGGATTATGATGGTATTGGCTATGCTCTTCTGCTTTCAGGGTTTGTTGCCAGATGAAATCAAGATAAAAAGGCTTTAATTCCTGTAAAAAATAATCGCGCCGTTTTAACTCCGGCACGGCGAGCAGGCGTTGGTTAAAAACAAAATCTTTACTATCGATAGTGATCGGGGCCACGGTATACTGTTTTTTCTTAAGATAACATAAAATAGCGTTGCGTTTGGCGCCATTACTCATCGCTAAATAGGGGTAACGGAAGTATTTAGGCTTAGTTAACACCGGTGTTAGGCGGGAATCCGCTTTCTTTATCTCTTGAATGTACTCGGCAACGGATAAGCGGTTTAAATTAGCGTGTGAAAAAGTATGGTTGCCTAAGCCAAAGCCTGCATCCCTAAATTTATGTAACATCTCCCAATTGTCATGACGCACCTCACTGGCAATAATAAAGCCAGTAGCAGGTACGCGTTGTTGCTGTAGGGTTTCCATTATCATATTTAAATGAAAATTACGGTAGTCGCCGACAAAGGGTAAGTCATCAATAGTAATCACTACGGTCTTGTGAGCACATACTAGAGATGGCAAAAGAAATAAGAATAAAACAAGTGGGGCAGTTTTTGCGATAAGTGAGTTGATTTTCATTAGAAATTACAAATTTTAATAGGGTACGATTAATTAATGGACGTTATTGTAGCAAAAATTAAGCGAAATGGCTTATCTTAAAAGAAATATTAATTAGGGGATAAAGCAGCAGTGTACACCGCTGCTTTAAGAATAAACTTAGTGTGGACTAACTGCAGCTTTTTCTTTCTCGGCTTCAACTTTAGTTTTCTCAACAGATTTAGGCTTTGGTGTGCCCCAGATCATTGCGCCTAAGAGTCCTGCCAAACCACCCGTTGAGGCAGTGGGTTTAGTCGCACTGTCAGTCTCTTCTTTGGCCAGACGCTCCGCTTCTGCTTTTTCAGCTGCAAGACGTTTATAAGCGGCAACCTCTCTATCTAAAGCTGTTTTACGGCAAACAGTAATAGTGGATTGGATAAGTTCTAAAATGCCTACTAAAGAAAAATCTTTAATATCAGAGAAAATGTGCTTCTCTTTTAATTTCTTAGGCTCAGTGGTCATAAACATAATATAATCGTTAGCTGCACGTAATAAAACCTCAATATTCTCCGGAGAGGTTTCTTTTGCTTTAAGAATTCTGGTAAGCCCGGTATGGACTAATGATCCTGGAATATCATCATGACTTAAGGCGGGTTTTGAGTATTCTCTTTGGCCTATTTGTTCTCTGACAATGCACATCGCTCCAGCTAAAATAGCGATTTTCCTTCCAGACTCTACAGAGAGAGCATTTAAATTTTTGACTATAGTCATTAAGAAATTAAATTGCGCGGCCCGCTCTTTGCTAAGCAAGTTAATTTCGGCGACGTTTTTATCACCCAGTTCATCAGTCATTAACTGTTGTAAGGCTTCTTGGATAGTGTCCCAATCGGTAAAAGTTGCGGTTACTGCTGCAGGAACGGCCTCAGTTTTGAAATTTTTGGCAAGAATTGCTGCCTTACCACCAGGGGCATATTCTGCTAAGGCGTTTTTATTACTTAGCTCTTCTAACTCATAGCTTCTTTTCATTAAGGCGACTAGCGTATCTAAAGGAATGTATTGTAAATCGTGTTCGGCTTTAAGGCCTTTACGGGAATTTCGCTCAACAAAGACTAATTTAAAAAATTTGTTTAATTCTTCGTAGCATTTAGTTAAATCAAAATGACTAGGCGCATGTTCAGCGGTGATACCCATGCCTAAGTTTAAACGATCTCTTAGGAGGCTATTGCGTTGAATTGGTCCTAAATTTTCAGTAATTTGAGTGCTTACTAATAACATGGCCCCATTGAGGGTCCGCGTGGCTTCCTCCAGGACTCTAGGCTTATTAATGGGTTTTGTTGCATCAAGACGAGTATCTAAACTTTCAATAGTATACTCGATAAATTTAAGCTGGCTTCTTCTTGGCTCAGTTAATTGCTCAAGACTTTCTATTTTTATGGCTTCGGTGCTGTATTTTTTTTTGATGATTTCTACAGTTTCTGCAAAATGTGCTTTTAGTTCATTGTATCCTTTTAATTCAAACGTCATGTTTTATCTCCTAGATCCAAAGCAAAGTAATGTAAGCATCTACTTACAGAAAACTAGTGTAAACGAAAGTTGTCATTGCGTCATGCTTTTTCATAATGTAGTTTTAAAAACATATAAAAAACGATAATATTCATAAAGATAAAAAAATGAGCACCTTTTGTATTTAAAAAATAAGGCTCGTTAGAAAAAGCATGTTAACATTTGCTTTTTTTCTTAATCGGCCAAAAAGGCGGAGTTTTAATTGAAATTAATAGCTGAGCGCTTTGCGGCGTATAAAAAATTTTATGTCTTGAGCTCTTGCGCTCTAATTTTTTTACTCCTTTGTCGTTTGCTTGCTAATTTTATTATTCCCCTTAATGACACCACTGAAGCTCGCTACAGTGAAATTGCACGAAAAATGTTAGAAACCGGAGATTGGGTAACCTTGTACCATGATTACGGTATTCCTTTTTGGGCTAAACCCCCTTTATCGACCTGGTTAGCCGCTTTTTCAATGAAATTATTTGGTGTTAATGAATTTGCGGCTCGTTTTCCTTCTTTATTATTATCCCTCGCTGTTTTGGCCCTAGTTTGGCAATTAGCTAGAAAACAATTAGATGAGCTTGCCGCTTTAGTCGCCGTAGTCGTTTTAGCAGGCAGCTTTTATTTCTTTTTAGATGCCGGTGCAGTAATGACTGAGCCGGCACTTATTTTCTCTACCACCTTAGCCTTCGTCAGCTTTTGGTTTGCGGTCCGGCAAGACAAGGTCCTGTGGTCCTATTTATTCTTTGTTGGTCTAGGTCTAGGTTTGTTGGCCAAAGGTCCGATTGCTTTAGTTTTAGTAGGTCTACCCCTCTTTTTTTGGGTATTAATTAACAACGCATGGCTTCGTTTATGGCGAAAACTACCCTGGATAAAAGGGACTCTGTTAATGGGGCTTATTGCCCTGCCCTGGTATTTTTTAGCCGAGCGCCATACTCCTGGCTTTTTAAATTATTTTATTATGGGCGAACACATCCACCGTTTTCTTACGCCTGGTTGGGCGGGGGATAAATACGGGATGGCTCACCATGCCCCTAAAGGCATGATTTGGCCTTATGCCCTAATTGGCCTGATGCCGTGGACGCTGATTTTATTTTTTTGGTTAATAAAATATAGAAAAGAAGTTTTTATTGCTCAAGAGGATAGAGGCTGGATGAGTTATTTATTCTTATTTACCTTGATGCCTTTATTATTTTTTACTTTTGCCGGCAATATTATTTACCCTTATGTTTTTCCCGTCTTGCCTGCCTTTGCTTTATTATTTATGGAAGTATGGAAAAGGACTAAACATGGTGCTCAAAACAGTTTATGGCTGCCTTATGTCGCTTTAACAGCGGGATTTTTTGCTTTAACGGCAACGGCTGTTTTTCTTATTAACCCCAATCAAGTGGCAAAAACACAAAAACCAATTATTGATGCCTGGTTACAATTAAAGCCTTCCACACAGAGCGAATTATTTTATTGGGGCGCAGTAGATTTCTCCGCTCAATTTTATTCGCGCGGGAAAGCAAAACCACTTAGCTCCTTGAATGACTTATGCCGCGCTTTCCACGCTCAAAAAGATTTTTATCTGGTCATTAACGCGGTGGATTTTATCGCTTTTCCCCGCGAATTGACTTTGCAATTTCAAATTAAACAAATTTTAAACTTAGGAAAGAATCAGTTTTTCTTATTACGTTATGCACCGGGAAACAAAGTGCTACACACTTATTGCAAATAGTCAGAGTTATAGTACATTAGCCGCACTTTCAAATTGACTGACTACTGCATTATGGCAAAACTTTATTTCTATTATTCGGCAATGAATGCGGGTAAAAGTACCGTTTTATTACAATCTAGCCATAATTATCGGGAGCGGGGCATGCAAACTTTATTGTTTACACCCGCCATTGATACGCGCTATCAACAGGGTACAATTAGCTCGCGCATTGGCCTTAACGATCAAGCTTTTGCTTTCAAAGATAGCGATAATTTGTATGAGATCACAGTGGATTTAAACAGCAAGGTTTCAGCTTATGCTTGCATTTTGATTGACGAGGCTCAATTTCTAACCCGTGAACAAGTACATCAACTCACTGAAATTACTGATCGATTATCCATTCCGGTCTTAGCTTATGGCTTACGCACGGATTTTCGTGGTGAATTATTTCCCGGGAGCCAATTTTTGTTGGCCTGGGCGGATGAATTAGTTGAATTAAAAACCATTTGCCATTGTGGCCGAAAAGCAATTATGAATATGCGAATTGATGCTCAGGGCGAAGCCGTGGTGGAAGGGGAGCAAGTATTGATAGGGGGCAATGAGTCCTATGTTTCAACATGTCGCTTGCATTTTAAGCGTAAAGAAGCAAAAAACGGAAAAGCACCTGAGATCTTGTTCAATAAAGATACCAATCTTCTTTAAGTTTTGATATAATGTGCCGCAACATTTAGGCCTTGATGTTAGGAGTTAGAGTGTCACATTCAGCTACAGTAGATTCGAGAGTATTTGTACCTCGCGGTGACTTAATGGCCTGGGTCGTTTGCTTATCAGCTGGCCTTTTCTTTTTATATGAGTTTTTTCAACTCAATATCTTTGATGTCATTAACCAACCTCTACGCGATGATTTCCATATTGACGCTACTCAATTGAGCTGGATGTCGAGTGCCTATTTATGGGCTGATATTCTATTTCTATTGCCCGCAGGCATCATCCTTGACCGCTTCTCTACCCGCAAAGTCATATTGACGGCGATGTTGGTTTGTGTCGTTGGCACGGTGGGTTTTGCTTTAACTCATTCTTTTTGGCTCGCCTCCTTTTTTCATTTTTTATCCGGAATAGGTAATGCCTTTTGCTTCCTCTCTTGTATTGTTTTAGTTTCTCGTTGGTTTCCACCGCGCAGACAAGCCTTAGTAGTCGGTTCTTTAGTAACTATGGCCTTTATCGGTGGAATGATGGCCCATACTCCTTTTGCTTATTTAAATGAATTGTTCGGTTGGCGCCAAGCTTTACTGATTGATGGTGCAGTGGGTGCTGCTTTACTAGGGTGGATTTATTTAATTGTCAAAGATAAGCCCAATGATGCCCCCTCCTGTTTACCAGCACAGCAAGCTCAGGCTACTTCCGCTTTTACTAAAGCTTTAGCGAATCCCCAAAACTGGCTAGCCGGCTTATATACTTGCTTATTGAACCTTCCCATTATGGTTTTATGTGCTTTATGGGGGGCTAGTTATTTACAAGTAGTCCATCATTTACCAGAGATGGCAGCTAGTAATGTAGTCAGTTTGATTTTTATGGGTAGTGTTATTGGTTGTCCTTTAGTGGGTTGGTTGTCCGATTCCCAAGGGCGGCGTAAACCCTTAATGATTTTAGGTGCTTTAGCCACTTTAATTACGGTGATTCCTTTATTCATGGACCTCACCCTATCACAATTTTCCTTAAGCCTCATCTTTTTTGCCCTCGGCTTTTTTACTAGTACACAAGTGATTTCCTATCCTTTAATTGCCGAAAGTAATGAAGCAGAAAATACCGGCTCTTCTACCGGCATTGCTTCCGTCATCATTATGGGGGGCGCCGGGGTGGGGCAGGTGCTGTTTGGTTGGTTAATGACTTATCATGCCCAAAACGCAGCTCAGTATACGATGGCTGATTTTCAATTCGCTCTATGGATTTTTCCTATTGCAGCTTTTGCTGCTTTAGTTGCTGTTTTATTAACTCGTGAAACATACTGCAAACGATAAATGGGGAGTAAGAATGCAGATAGTAGATGACTTTAGAGGCTACAATGGTGAAGTTCAATCATCATTATTGCCATGGATAGTATGTTTTGCAGCAACGATGTTTTTCTTTTATGAATTTATTCAAGGAAATATGTTTGCGTCTATTGCCGCTAACATCATGCAGGACTTCCATATCCAAGCTGATAAAATGACCTATTTATCCAGTATTTATTATTTATCGAATGTTTTGTTTTTATTTATAGCCGGGATGGTGTTAGATCGTTTCTCGATTAAAAACACGATCTTATTCGCCATGTTTTTATGTGTGATGAGCACCTTTGTGCTTGCTTATTCGCATTCGTTTTATGTCGCTTTATTTTGTCGTTTTATTACGGGGATAGGTAGTGCTTTTTGCTTTCTTGGCCCAGTTCGTCTTGCCTCTCATTGGTTTCCGCCTAAGCGTATGGCCCTAGTCACTGGTGCAATTGTGACGATGGCCATGACGGGTGGCTTGATCGCTCAGTACCCTCTGACTAAATTAGTGGCTTATGTAGGTTGGCGTCAAGCAGTTCTAGATGTGGGGATTCTTGGTTTTGCCATGCTTTTATTTATGATTTTTGGCATTAAAGAAAGGCCGCAAGTAGCCGTTAAAAAGGAAGCAGCTCCCATCAATATTTTTGCTGCAGCAAAAAAGGCATATTTAAACAGTCAGTACCTTCGTGCAGCTTTTTATACCAGCTTAATGAATATGGCCATAGCCGTATTTGGCGCGATGATGGGTACTTTATATTTAGAGCAACGTTTAGGAATTAGTTCTGCCCAAGCGTCCATGATTAATGGAATGCTGTTTTTTGGCGCAATTATTGGCGCACCCTTATTAGGATGGGTTTCTGATAAAGTAGGTGTGCGTATTATGCCCATGAAAGCCGGTGTTTTAGCCTCAATGGCAACCTTGCTTGCTGCACTTTACTTACCCGTTTCAGTAAATCAAATGGCCTTTTTATTTTTCCTATTAGGTTTATTCACTTCAGCCCAAGTCATTAGTTATGCTTTAGTAGCAGAAAGCAGTTCTCCTGCTATGACAGCAACAGCAGTCAGTGTGATTTCGATTTTGACTCAAGGTGGATGCTTAGTGTTTCAAAATCTCTTTAGTAGTTTATTAACCAGTTATGGTGGCATGCATTTAGTCAGTGGTGTGCCTGTGTATTCTTTAGATGCTTATCAATATGCAGCAATGATTTTACCTATTGGTTTATTAGTTGCTTTTTTGATGCTATTTGGTTTAAAAGAAACCCATTGCCGACAAGTTGAGTATAAATAGTGACAGGACGCGTTTGTATTTTATTAATGGACTCCTTTGGAATTGGCGCTAGCCTTGATGCATCTCGCTATGGCGATGAGGGCGCTAATACTTTTGTGCATATCTATGAAGCTTGTGAACAAGGTAAGGCCGATATGGCCGGTGTTCGGCAAGGCTCTCTCCAGCTGCCCCATTTGGCTCAATTAGGCCTATATCAGGCTGCGGTCGCCAGTTCTGGACTGCCCTTTGTCAATTTAGCTAATTTTTCTGAACCTCAAGGCTATTATGGTTATGCTGTAGAGCAGAGCTTAGGAAAAGACACGCCTAGTGGACATTGGGAATTAGCTGGGGTGCCCGTACTTTTTGAATGGGGTTACTTTCCTGATCAAGCGCATTGTTTTCCCCAAAAGCTCATTGCTGAATTGATTAAGCGTGCGTCTTTGCCTGGGGTATTAGGGGAAAAGCACGCATCAGGAACGACTATTTTAGATGAATTGGGTGCCGAACATATAAAAACAGGGAAGCCTATTGTTTATACCTCTGCCGATTCAGTGTTTCAAATAGCGGCTCATGAAGAGCATTTTGGTTTAGACCGTCTTTATAAGCTTTGCGAAATAGCTCGTGACTTGGTTGATGATTATCAAATAGGCCGCGTCATTGCGCGCCCTTTTATTGGGCAAGAGGGAAGTTTTAAGCGTACAGCTCATCGAAAAGATTATGCCACTCTACCTCCTGAAAAAACCTTACTGGACTACTTAAAGGCAGCGGGAAGGGAAGTTATCTCGATCGGTAAAATTGCGGATATTTATGCTCATCAAGGCGTTACCCAAGAGATTAAAGCCGATGGTAATATGGCCTTATTTGATGCCACTTTAACGGCAATGGCCAGCGCGCCAGAGGGTAGCCTAGTCTTTACTAACTTTGTTGATTTTGACTCCTCCTATGGCCATCGCCGCGATACCGCCGGTTATGCGAAGGCTTTAGAGGATTTTGATAAACGACTACCTGAGCTTACTGCCATACTGCAGCCTAATGATTTAGTTGTCATTGCTGCAGATCATGGTTGTGATCCCACCCTACCGGGCTCTGATCACACTCGTGAACACATTCCGGTTATTGTCTATGGCCCGCAACTTAAAAGTAAGTTTATTGGTCGTCGGGATAGTTTTGCTGATGTCGGCCAAACCCTAGCCCAGCATTTAGGGCTGGCACCTTTAGCGCATGGCCTTTCTTTTCTTTAATAAGTTGGCGGCTTTTAACTAAGAGCCGCTTAGTTTCTTCGACCGATATTTATTTTAAGGCAAGATATGAGTGCTAACATTCGCTGGGAACAACGCTTTAATAATTATGGTACTGCCTTTTCTCAGCTTGCTTCAGCAGTGCATTTAGCCCAAGAGCGAGCTTTATCAGATTTAGAAAAGCAAGGTATAATTCAAGCTTTTAAATTTACTCATGAATTAGCTTGGAATGTCATGAAAGATTATTTTTCCTACCAAGGTAACCCTAATATTACTGGTTCACCCGATGCAATTAGAGAAGCTTTTAATAAAGGATTGATTGCTGAAGGTGAGGGTTGGATGGAAATGATTAAAAGTCGTAACCAAACCCCACACACCTATAACCATAAAATAGCTGATGAGATTGTGGGAAAAATAATTACTCTTTATTTTCCTTTATTTGCCCATTTTTTAAGTCATATGCAGCGCTTAAAAAGTAAGTAAGGATGCAAGAAGCTACTAGAGACGGATTGCCTCTCGCAGCAATAGAAAAAATAAATTCGATATTCCAACAATACCCGCAAATAAATAAGGTCGTGCTCTATGGTTTAAGGGCTCTGGGCAACTACCGTAATGGCTCTGATATTGACTTATGCATTGACTCTAACTCTCTTAATTTAACTGAACTTTTTTCTATTGAAACCCAAATTGATGATTTATTATTACCTTGGAAGATTGATTTAAGCCTAAAAAACTCTATCGATAACGAGGCACTACTCGAACATATCCTAACTCATGGCCTCGTTTTTTTCCCTCATTCCTAGTTGATTACTTAACTTTAACTTCTACAGTTAATCGAAGATTGCCGATTTTTTTTCTCCAAGCATTGATTTTTTATTAATCATCCCCATCTAAGGGGTTTCTGCTTCAGCTAAGGATCTTATTTTGGAACAATATCGTGGAACAACCATTCTTTCTGTGCGCCGCGGCAATCAGGTGGTGATCGGAGGAGATGGACAGGTTAGCTTGGGCAATACCGTTATGAAAGGTAATGCTCGGAAAGTACGTCGGCTTTATAAAGATAGAGTCATTGCAGGTTTTGCAGGAGGGACTGCAGACGCCTTTACTTTATTTGAGCGTTTCGAGAGCAAATTAGAATTACATCAAGGACATTTAGTGAGAGCAGCAGTGGAACTTGCTAAAGATTGGCGTACCGATCGCATGCTACGTCGTCTTGAAGCTATTTTAGCCGTGGCTGATACGAAAGCCTCCTTAATTATTACTGGAAATGGTGATGTGATTGAACCTGAGGAAAGTTTAATTGCTATTGGTTCAGGAGGCCCCTTTGCGCAAGCTGCGGCACGGGCGCTGATGGAAAACACTGATTTGTCCGCAAAAGAAATTGTGCAAAGAGGGCTTAAAATAGCCGCTGATATTTGTATTTACACTAATAACCATTTAACCATAGAAGAATTAAATGATGACAGCAAATAGTTCAATGATGACTCCACGTGAGATTGTACAAGAGTTAGATAAGCATATTATTGGCCAAGATGAGGCCAAAAGAGCAGTGGCGATAGCCTTACGTAATCGTTGGCGGCGGATGAAAATACAAGATCCAGTATTACGTAATGAAATCATGCCTAAAAATATTTTAATGATTGGTCCTACTGGGGTGGGTAAAACAGAAATAGCCCGCCGTCTAGCTAAACTGGCTAATGCCCCTTTTATTAAAGTAGAAGCTACTAAATTCACCGAAGTGGGTTATGTCGGTCGTGATGTCGATTCCATTTTACGTGATTTAACGGATATCGCGATTAAAAAAGAGCGCGAAGCTGCGATGAAAAAAGTGGCGCATTTAGCTGAAGATGCTGCAGAAGAGCGCGTCCTCGATGTTCTGCTTCCTCCAGCGCGAGGCAGCCTTACTCCTAGTGAACGCGATTCAACCGCCCGCCAAGTATTCCGCAAGCAGTTGCGCGAGGGCAGTTTAAATGATAATGAAATTGAAATTGATGTAGCTGCGGCTCCCATCGGCATTGAAATTATGTCCCCTCCAGGTATGGAAGAAATGACGAGCCAGTTGCAATCGATGTTTCAACAAGTGGGCACTCATCGAACCAAAACCCGTAAAATGACTATTGCCAAAGCGATGAAAATTTTACGCGAAGAAGAGGCTGCCAAGCTTATCAATGAAGAGGATATCAAAGCAAAGGCCATTGAGAGCGTGGAGCAAAATGGTATTGTCTTTATTGATGAAATCGATAAGGTGGCTAAACGCAGTGAACAGGGTGGTGGCGATGTTTCGCGTGAGGGGGTGCAACGTGATTTGCTTCCTTTGGTTGAGGGTACGACAGTATCTACTAAATACGGTATGGTAAAATCAGATCATATTTTATTCATTGCATCAGGCGCTTTTCATGTAGCTAAACCTTCAGATTTAATTGCTGAATTACAAGGCCGTCTACCTATCCGCGTTGAATTATCCGCCTTAACGGTTGATGATTTCGTTCGTATTTTAACGGAACCTTCTTCTTCTCTAACCTTGCAATATCAAGCCCTGATGGAAACGGAAGGTTTAACCCTTAATTTTGATCCGAGCGGTATTCAACGTATTGCGGAGATTGCTTGGCAGGTAAATGAGCGGATGGAAAATATTGGTGCCCGCCGTCTTTATACGGTAATGGAGCGTCTATTAGAAACAGTATCGTTTGAAGCAACCGATAAATCAGGCGAATCGGTACTCATTGATAAGGCTTATGTGGATAAGAACTTAGCGCAATTAGTGGCTGATGAGGACTTAGCCCGTTATATTCTTTAATCAAAGACTTTTAAGTTGGGTCCTGTTAGACCCAACTTTTATTTATTAAATGGGCAAAGAGGGTTCTCTTGGCGAGGGCGGTAGAGTGCTAAAAAAGCTTATAAACAATAGAACAATAAAAAATAATAGAAAGACATGAAGGATTATCTTCGTGATTACTGCAAGAGTGGCTATCTTCGTTTTATAATTAACGATTCCAGCAATAGCCGCAATCATCAAGCAAATGAAAGCACTTAAGAACATTTTCCATCCTTAGAAAATCTAATTAAATCTTCCTTCCAAAATTATAGTGCATAGAAATCTAATGTTGGAATAACTAGGCTACTTAAATCTCAAGGTACTTGATGGATAAGGAAATAATTTTTTTAATTTTAAATGAACGCACATTGTATTTTAAGATTTTATTATTGACATATTGTTTAAGCTATGTAGTATGAAATACACCCTTACTCATTGTGATTATAAATATGGCACGATTCGATATTAATAACTTAGTTGTTTTACACTTATATAATTACATGAGACCGCGAGGCGAAAAGGATCCTTTAGCGCAAGTGGAAAAGGAGTGTCAGGTAGTTAAATTATCTACATGTATGCGTACTATCTATGTGTTAAATAAAGATGCTTTAAAATCAGAGGGCCAACAAAAGGCCTATCAAGCTTTAATCGATTATATAGAGCGTCGAGATATGTATTCAGCGTCAACCAAGTTTGAATCTTTAGAGGGGGCTCAAGCGTATGAATTTTTATTGTATTGGGTGCTCGGAGGGGTAAATCCCGCTAAAACCTTTCAAGATTCTCGCATTTTAGGCGATGTTCGCCAGATTTGGACTAAGTTATGCGGCTCTCCCAGCCCGCGGGCCCAAACTCTCGTGAGCTTATATAAAACCTTATTTAATGATTTATTTGCCGACAGTGGCCAACTTCGTAAGTTAATTTCTGTTTATGAATCTCTTGAACCGACATCATTAGCGCTTACATTAAAGACAGCCTGTGTTAATTGTGCTAGGGCAAGGATTCAAGGATTTTTAACTTGTTTAGTTAATTTTGATTATTCAGCGTTTGCTGAAAACACCCATTTACTAGAACTTAAGGACGGCCTTCTTCGTTTACAAGAAAAACTATCAAGCCGTGTTAAAGTCCCGGAAGGAGAGGAGGCCTTACAAAGTATTGTTGCCGAACAACAACGAGATGGTATTCGTAAGCGTTTGTTGGAGATAGAACAGTTATTACTGGTGTTAGACCACTTAAATCCTTCGGTTGTAATGGGTAAGTTGGAAGCATCAGAAAAGCTAAGTGAGCTGCCTGAACAAAGCGATAAGTCAGTCCCCTCATCGGTGTCTACTCGGCTAGAGGTAGATGATTGTGGAAAGGTTAAGTTTTTTATTAAGGTAGCAGCGAAGCAAGCTGAGCAGCAAACCCTCGATACTTCTCTGGCTTTAAAGCAACTAGAGTTAAACTAGGTAGGGAGATAGTTCAATGAATTCGCTTGTAAACTAAATCGTGATGTGATTTATTAATAAAGAGCATTAGAATCCTGTTCCACTAAGGTCAGACAAGGATTGGTCTGTATTAGTGTTTTGTTTGTACGTTAAATAATATCAATTTCCATGGATTAGGAGGTATTATGACTACAAGAACATCACAGTTAAGTACGTCGTTTTTTAGCAAAGCCACCTCAACTTCCCTTTTTCCAGATTCCTATCAGGCTATTTGGAAAACGCCTAAGGCCTACTCGAACATTTTGAAAATTAAGGCTTTATTAACAGATTACACTAAAGAAAATTTTTTCTTAGGCTCATTTTTCGGCCGCTTGTTTTCTTGCCATTTAGGCCGGCATCACGTGGCTAAGGTGCATGAAATTATCCATACTCCCTATGAATGTGTGGAAGATCTCATTTATGATTTAAAATTATTAAAGCCCCAAAAGGGTGGTTCTTTAGATAGACGTCTTCGTTTTATTGAGGTGCAAATGGATGAGGTCGAAAGAGCTCGTGCAAGCGCTCTGTTTTCTATTTAAATTTAATTAGGGCAGAGCTGGTCCTCTACTAATTTTCAATTCAGGCAGGTTTATTATTCCCAATAAATCAGGGCCACCTATAAAAGCTTAAATTGGCGCTCCTCAATGGAGCGCTAATTCAGGCTGCAAGAATATTAAAACACTTAGAAGGCACATTGGGTGCATTCGCCTTGTGCATTCTTCTCATTACATGTACATGAATGAGAAACTCCATTTCCATCGCAGCAGTTAGAAACTGAACATCCAGATGGTTCTAAAGGATCTGCTTGACAATTACTGCAAGGAGGCTCGCCAACAGCGCAAACCGCGGCATAAACGGGATTAAAAAATGATAAAATAAAGGTTGCAAGACATAGGGCTTTAAATATTTTTTGCATTTTGATTTTCCTTAGCTAGGGTGATTCAAACTAAAAATAGTAATTACCAACTGCAATTGGTACAGACGGTCTCGCCAGTTTGTGGATTCGTCGTTGTTGAAGTGCAATTACAACCATGGGATTCGCCATCTCCACAGCAATTCGGCCCTGAGGCGCAACCAGAAGTATTATTGGGTACGCATTCACTGCATGGTGGTTCACCAATAGCACAAGCTGCCGTATATCCGGTAGAAAATGGTAAACATAGCATCAAAGCAAGTGGCAATTTGGCCAAATTAATGATTTTCATTAGACTCTCCATGGTTAAAATTTAACTTAACACCAAATAATCAAAACTTTTCATTGTGTTTAAAAACACCAATTTACTAAAAAAAGATTTAAAAATTCTTTCAAGCTCATCGAAGTGCTGTATTGTTCACTTTATTTATAGCATAGATTTTTATCTAATTTATATAAAAATGAAAATAATTCGGATTTAGGAGAGCTCTTAATTACTCATGTTACGCACATAAACTTGTAGTTTGACTAAAAAGCATTAGAATTCCGCCCTTAATTTTAGGGAGGGAATTAAATGGATATGCTTGATCTTTATAGTGATTATTTGATTTTC
>NZ_RZGQ01000055.1 GCF_003989735.1 Legionella sp. km772
TTCAATTAACTAAAAATCAGATGAAAAGGCAATCTATTAAGCGGCTCAGAAAAAATGCTGGATGGGATGATTCTATTTTAACCACTATCTTATCTCAAAATTTTTCATGAGGTGACCCTGGGTACTTGGCACTAGTTTTATTTCGGAGGTAATGGCAAAAGCAATTACTGAATCATCAAACAGTGAATTGTTTGCTATAGCGAGCCGTGAGCAGAACAAGGCGAAGAATTTTGCCCTACAATTTTCTATCCCGCATTTTTATAACAATTACGAGAGCCTCCTAGCAGATAAAGAGATAGATGCAGTCTATATAGGCCTCCCCAACCATTTGCACCAAGAATGGATAGTTCGTTGCGCTTTAGCGGGAAAACATGTTCTTTGTGAGAAGCCTCTAGTTATTAGCCATGCCGAGGCATTAAAAATTAAAGAAGTCATTGAGGAAACTCAAGTGTGTTGTATGGAAGGTCTCATGTATCTTCATCATCCTCTTATTCAGTCCCTGCAAGAGATTATAGCCCAGCAAATCATTGGTGAGGTGCGTTTATATAATGCTGTTTATACAGCAAATATTGCGTCTCTTGCTAATCCACGGGAAGGTGGGAGTATCCGCAATTTAGGCTGCTATCCGGTGTCTTTAATACGTTTATTAGCCCAAAATGAGCCAAGCGCTATGCAAGGAATAGGAAGGCTCAATGCCCAGCGCACTAGTGATCATAGTGCAACGTTGATCCTCAAATTTCCTGATGAGGCTATGGCAACTATTTCTACGGCAGATGATTTGGAAATGCGCTGGCAGTTTGAGGTATATGGTAGTAAAGGACATTTAAAACTGCTTTCTAATCCCTGGTTGCCAGAAAAGACCGATAATAAGATGATGATTCAAGTAAATGGTGAAAAATTACCGCAAGAAATAAAGATACAAGCACCGCGATCGCTTTATACTTATCAAATAGATGCCTTTAACCACCAGATTCTTAATCCAAATCAATCGGAACTTCCTTTAAGTTTTAGCTTCGGAAATTTAAATGTATTGGAAACCTGGCGAGAGCAGGTTTTTAAAAGTCTCTAAGCCAATAAGCTAAAAGGCCTAATTCAGCAAGAGCTTGCTATTAGGCCTTAGGGAAAACTGAATACTAAGCTTATAAAGATTCAATTCGCTCTTTATGCTGCAGTAATTTTTCCTTAGACTGATTAGCTTGCGCTAATTTTTCTTGTTCTTTCACAATAATCTCTGCAGGAGCTTTATCGGTAAATTTTGGATTATTTAATTTACCTGCTGCAAGACTGATGTCTTTATCTAATTTTGCAATTTCTTTGCTTAGGCGAGCGAGTTCTGCGGCTTTATCAATTAAATCTGCCATAGGAATAAGTAATTCTATTTCACCTAATACTGCTGTGGCTGAAATAGGGGCTTTATCCTCAGCGCTTAAATAATAAATTTCAGTTATTTTACTTAAAGTTTTAAAAAGTTGTTGGTATTTCTCAATACGCTCTTTAAGCATCGGCGTTGCATTGCGAATGTAGAGTGGAATTTGCTTCGCCGGAGAAATAGACATTTCACTACGAATGGTACGAAGGGCTTGAATCGCTGCTTTAAGCCATTCTAGTTCTTCTTCGATGGTATCATTGATAAAAGTCTCATCCACTTGGGGATAGCTAGATAACATGATACTGGCTTCGTTCTCATTGGTTAGTTTACTGGTTTTCTGCCAGATTTCCTCGGTAATGAAAGGCATTAAAGGATGGAGTAATTTTAAAATCTGATCTAAGACATGCAGCAGGGTTTTTTGAGTGCCTCTTTTCATCGCACTGAGAACTTGTTCATCTTGAAGAATGGGCTTCGAAAGCTCTAAATACCAATCACAGTATTCATACCACACAAACTCATAGAGGGTATTTGCCAACAAATCAAAACGGTAGCTTTCAAAATAGTGGTGAACTTTAGTTATGGCACGCTGTAAACGCGATAAAATCCAGAGATCAGCAGGGCTATATTGCAGGGCGCTATCACCAAAATCAATTTGCTCTTCATCGGTATTCATTAACACATAGCGCGTAGCATTCCATAATTTATTGCAGAAATTTCTATATCCCTCCACGCGTCCCATATCAAAACGAACATTGCGGCCTGTTGATGCTAAGGAACAATAAGTAAAACGCAGCGCATCGGTTCCATAGGCGCTAATTCCCTCGGGGAATTCTTTGCGCGTCGCTTTAATAATTCTATCGCGAGCTGAGCCGAGCATAAGATTAGAGGTTCTTTTTTCAACGAGTTCTTCAATACCAATCCCGTCAATAATATCTAGAGGGTCTAAAACGTTCCCTTTAGATTTAGACATTTTATGACCTTCGCTATCACGAATTAAGCCGGTAATAAAAATATCTTTAAAAGGGACTTTTCCAGTAAATTTCAAGCCCATCATAATCATACGAGCAACCCAGAAAAAGATTATATCAAATCCGGTAACCAAAACAGAGGTGGGGTAAAATTGCTCTAATTCAGGCGTACGCTCAGGCCATCCCAAAGTAGAAAAAGGCCATAAAGCCGAAGAGAACCAGGTATCTAAGACATCTTCATCTTGTTTAAGCGGAGTGGCTTCATCAATACTGTATTTAAAACGCACGTCGTTTTCACTATAACCGACATAAATGTTGCCTTGATTATCATACCAGGCAGGAATCCGATGCCCCCACCAGAGTTGGCGACTGATACACCAATCTTCAATGTTGTCCATCCATTGAAAATAGGTTTTATCCCAAGTATCCGGAATGAACCGTATTTCGCCTTTTTTAACTGCAGCAATCGCGGGCTCTGCTAATGGCTTAGTTTTCACATACCATTGATCGGTAAGCAGGGGTTCAATGATGACATTAGATTTTTCACCACGGGGAACCTTTAATTGGTGTGGATCTGTTTTGACTAAAAAGTTTGCTTCTTGGAGATCTTTAATGATCTGTTCCCGAGCTACAAAACGGTCCATTCCTTGATATTTCACTGGAGCATTTTTGTTAATAGTTGCTTTTTTAGTTAAAATACTAATCGCAGGAAGGTTGTGACGTTTTCCAACCTCATGGTCATTAAAATCATGGGCAGGAGTAATTTTTACACAGCCACTGCCAAATTCTTTATCTACATAATCATCAGCAATAATGGGAATAGTTCTATCGCAAAGAGGTAGTTGAACCATTTTGCCAATTAAATGTTTAAAGCGTTCATCTTCAGGGTGAACGGCGACCGCGGTATCCCCCAATAAAGTTTCTGGACGAGTGGTTGCAACAATTAAAGACTCATTTGAGTTAACAACAGGATAGCGTATATGCCAGAGAAAACCATCTTCCTCTTCAGAAAGGACTTCTAGATCTGAAACGGCCGTACCTAGCTTCGGATCCCAGTTAACAAGACGAGTGCCTCGATAAATTAAGCCTTCATCATAAAGTTGGACAAACACTTTTTGTACTGCGGCAGAAAGACCCTCATCCATAGTAAAACGTTCACGGGTCCAATCGACCGAGGCTCCAATCCGGCGCATTTGCTTAGTAATAGTATCACCCGATTCATTTTTCCAAGCCCATACCCGCTCAAGGAACTCTTCGCGCTTCATGTCTTTTCGAGATAAACCTTGGGCCTCTAATTGGCGTTCGACTACTAATTGGGTTGAAATACCTGCATGGTCAGTACCGGGTTGCCATAAAGTTTTATCGCCTAACATACGATGGTAACGGGTTAAGGCATCCATGATTGTATGTTGAAAACCATGGCCCATATGCAAGCTGCCAGTGACATTAGGAGGCGGCAACATAATACAAAAGCGTTTGCCTTCACCTCGAGGTTGGAAATAATGATGGTTTTCCCAGTCTTGATAGAGTGTCTCTTCAATTGCTTCGGGGGAGTAGGTTTTGTCCATGGTAGGGCCTGTCTTTGTAAAATGAGTGAATGGTATCACAGAGTGGTGGGAATGAAGAAGTCTTGTGTTAAGCTGTTTAGTTACCCACGATGATATCTATTTTATTCTGATTAAAAATGTTCATTATTTCAAAACTGAGCTCGCTTAAAATGGTTGAAATGTCATTTATTTCATATATCACACACCAAAGTGTTAGAGAATTGAGCTGATATAAAACAAAGGGCTGGTGATTCGGTTCTTGATTAATGCCCTTAATTCGCTTGGTGCTGTCTAATAGAAGTTGTTTGGCAAGCTCAAGCTTGGTGGTATCGTTAATGCGAATCTTAATTTGGATGCGATTTAACTTGTCATGGCGAGTTAAATTAGTAACTGACTCATTAATTAAGGTGGAGTTAGGAATAATAATATCAGTTTGAAAAATGGTCCGTACCTCGGTAGTTAATGCGCCAATTTTTTTCACATAACCTTCAGTATTCTGAACAACAACATGATCACCTATTCTTAGTGGTTTATGGAACATCAAAATAACACCACTGATAAAATTATTAACAAAGCTTTGTAAGCCAAAGCCGATACCTACAGAAAAAGCCCCTATGATCACCAGAATTCCCTTCGTATTCACTTGCGCAATGTATAGAGCGAGAGCCACAGCAATACCAAAAGAAAAATAACGAATTAAAGAAGTTAACATATAACGAGTATGTCGCTCTTCATACACCAAGTGCTTACGCTCAATGTAGGCAGCAAGTATTCGTCCCGATAAGGCTACAATGCAAAAGACATTGAATGCTCTAATAATCAAAGCAATATGAATGACAAACCCAAAGATATTATAGCCTAGATGGATGTTATTAAAGTGATAGGCAAGGGTGTAGGGCGAAAGACTCCAAAACTCAGCTAAACCAGAAAGCATAATCGCTAAAACAGGAATATTTATAATCGCGCGTAAGAGGAGCAATTCAATCAATCTCTCCTTAGGTTTTAAAGCAATAACAGCCCGTAATTTTTTTGCTAGGGGTTCATTGGATGTATATAAAAGGTGAAAAAGTTTGCTGATGAAGCGGGAAACATCCCAAATCAAAAATAAGACTATCGCGCTTAAAATTAAATTGGGGAGAAGCAATAGGGCAAAGTTTTGATAGCCTTGTCCTAGGAGGATTAAACTTAGGAGAAAAATACTTCTTAAACCGATTTGGTAAAAAAATCTTCTTTTGTTTGATGGGTACCCCTTTTTAAAGAAGCCAGTAATATTAAGCATGAATTCTAATAAATAGACTAAGCTTAAATTCAACAAGGCTATTAGAATAACCTTATAAAGCTCGAGGAAAGGAGTTGGGCCGCTCAAAGTAGTTAAGGTGACATAACTTACATAACTTAAAAACACTAGGCTAATAAATAAAATAATCTTGCTTTCTAATTGTTTCGCTTGGTTTACGGTCAGCCAATTTTTTGCTTTACTCAAAAAAAGCAGTATCCCTTCCACAAAGGCAATACCAATCAGGGGATAAATTAAACTCACCAAAGTGATGATGAGGGAATCTTTTTCATCGCGGATAACTAGAACGATTAGCCAAGAATGAAACCACGAATATAAGATGAGAAAAACTCGCCAATAGGGTAATAAATCTAGGCTGACTTTATTTAAAGCAAAAAATAGAACATTTTTTATAAAAAAAATACTTAATAAATAAATACTTAAACTATAGAGTAAGAAGCTGAATAAATTATTTGGCTTAGCGAAAAAAATAACACATAAGCTCGCAATTAATAAAGCTGCAATAAAAGGAAGATCAGAAAAGACTTGGCTATACGCTCTTTTCTTAAGCCATTGAGGGCTGTGCTTTTTCCAATAGAGTTTTAACAAAAGCCCCGTCATTAATAAAATGGCCAGCAGAACTAAATTAGTTCCTTCAGGGAAATTTAAGTTGAGCATGGTAGTAAGCTGGGATTGATTGAGGGGAGAAGGATGGATGCTTTCGTTGAATAGTTGGACTAAGCTTTTATTCTTTTCTAAGAGATAGGATGTTTCATCTATCGGTTTTAATGACTTAATTTGGTTTTCGAGCTCTTCTAAGCGGTAAGTGTAAAATTTACAGTAAGCCGCGTCAGTGGAATAAGTTTTATATTCTCTTTTTAAATAGTTAAAAGGGACAGTATTGGCGGGCGATATATCTTTAAATAATTGGTTAATTTGTTTTAATTTTTGTGCACTGTTTTGATTACATGCGTCTATTGCTTCCTGTAGGTGTTTTATTTGTTGAATTAATATAAATTGCTCTTGTCTGGGTATTTCTTTGCTATTTGCTCGTTCTTCTAGGAGGTTTATTTTTAATCTTAATGAGCTGATATTGGAAGAGCTATTATCCATTAAAATGGGTTGGGCATTAGCAAGACATGCAACAAAGATAGAATAGAAAAAGATTAAAACGCGATAGGTTTTATTTTTTTTATACGTGCACATGAGCTACCCTAGTGAAATGATGGGTTTTTGTACCCAACTGCAATTATTCCCCTTTTGTATTTAAGAGTAGCTCAAAAGGCATAAATCTGCCTAAAAAAATGATATTTTTTAATCTAGTTAAAAAAAAACTGTAAAGCTTATTTACCGCGATCAAAGCACGGCAAATAAGAAATAATCGCTCTCTTAATAACTTCTAGTATACAGGTTCATCCTGTATATTCTCTGGTGTTTTTTTATGGCGATGATCTTCAGCTATATAAGTATAAAGAGTCGGGACTACGAATAAAGTAAAACAGGTCCCAATGAGCAAGCCGGTTGCAATAACAAGACCAATATCAAAACGACTAACCGCTCCGGCGCCACTGGCAATTAATAAGGGAAAGACACCAAACACCATTGCAGCTGTAGTCATTAGAATAGGTCTTAAGCGGATGCCTGCAGCTTCTTCCACAGCAGCCCGTTTATCGAGATTTTTTTCACGTTGTAAATGGTTAGCAAAATCTACAATCAAAATACCATGCTTACTTATTAAACCTATTAGAGTTATCAAACCGACTTGGGTGTAAATATTGATACTTGCAAGACCTAAATTCAGTGGAATAAGGGCACCGCAAATAGACATCGGTACACTAATCAAAACAATAAGCGGGTCGCGGAAACTTTCATACTGGGCTGATAGTACCAAGAAGATAATGACAATGGCAAAAAGGAAAGCAAAAACCAAGGCACTGCCTTCTTGCATGAATTGACGTGATTGGCCGCCATAATCATAAGTAAAGCCCTTGGGTAAGCTTTCATCAGCGGCTTTTTGTAAGAAATGTAGCCCATCACCTAAAGTTTTGCCCGGCATCATGACTGCTTGAATAGTTGCTGAATTTAATTGTTGGAAATGAGTCGCTGCATTAGGCTGTGTTTTAGCAACAGGGGTAACCACTGTAGATAAGGGAACCATAGTGCCATTAATTGTTTTTACATAAATTTGCCCCAATTGTTTAGGGGTTAATCGGTATTTACGATCGAGTTGAGGGATAACTTGATAACTTCTTCCTTCAAGGTTGAAATAGTTAATATAATTACCTGAAAGGGCGCTTGTTAAACTGCTGCCAATCGCCCGCATGTCTAAGCCCATTTCCGAGGCTTTAGCGCGGTTGATTGCAAATTCAACTTGTGGTTGATTGAATTTAAGTTGATTGTCAATGTATATAAATAAGCCACTTTTCTTGGCCTTTTCAGTCAGTTTACTAGAGATATCAAAAAGGCTTTGGAAATCATTGGTAGTTTTCACTACGAACTGAACGGGGGTGCCGCTCCCTCCGCCAGGAAGTGGGGGAGGGATAATAGCGAAGGCATTTAAGCCTGCTATCTGTGATAATTTATCTTGCAGTGGTTTTTTTAATTCAAACTCATTTCTTGAGCGTTGATTCCAAGGCTTAAGTACCATTCCTGAGATGGGTTGACTACTGTTTATCGTAAAATAATTTTCTGCTTCAGGAAAGCTTGTATAAATTTTATCAAAGGGTTTCGTATAGGCTTCAACATAATTAAGAGTCGCATATTGCGGCGCTGTGGCCATAACAAAGAAGAAACCTTGGTCTTCTTCTGGGGCTGTTTCTGATGCGGTGGTTGTATAAAGATAGGGGAGCATTAAGATCACTACTGCCGCAAAAACCAAAATGATCGAGCGAGTATCCAAGAGGCTGTGTAATTTTCTTTGATATTTATCTTTTAATTTGTTAAATAAATTATCAAGAAATTGCACGAATTTGCCACTACTTACTTCTTTTGATAAGACTTTAGAACACATCATGGGCGAGAGGGTTAGAGCAATAATCCCTGAAATTATAACTGCACAAGCTAAAGTAAAAGCGAATTCTTTGAATAAAGCGCCGGTTAATCCGCCCATAAAACCAATTGGAGCATAAACTGCAGCCAGGGTAATGGTCATTGCGATAACTGGAGTTGCAATTTCCCGGGCGCCGATTAAAGCAGCTTCAAAGGGAGTTTTTCCCTCTTCAATATGACGATGGACATTTTCTACCACTACAATAGCATCGTCTACCACAAGGCCGATGGCCAAGACAAAGGCGAGTAAGGTAAGTAAGTTAACACTATAGCCTAAAGCCAACATCAAGGTACAAACACCCACCAGCGATAAAGGTATAGTCACTACTGGAATCAACACCGAGCGGATTGAGCCTAAAAACAAGAAAATAACCACAATAACAATAAGTCCCGCTTCCACTATGGTATGGATTACTTCATTAATCGATGCGCGGATAAAGGCGGTGGCATCATAAACGATAGTTCCGGTTAGTGAAGGTGGGAATTCTTTTATAATATCGGGCATAAGCTTACGGACATCGCTAATTACCGTAAGAGGGTTTGCTGTAGGTGTGGGGGTAATGGACATGAATACTGCTTTTTTACTATTAAAAGTCACGGAACTTTCATAGCTTTGCGAGCCTAATTCAACTTTGGCAATATCTCTTAACCGGATAATAGAGCCTTTTTCACTCTTAACAATAAGTTTGCTAAATTCTTCGGCATTATTTAAATCCGTTTTTGCCGTCATGCTAATAGCGACATATTCGCCTTTGGTGTTACCTGCTGCGGTTAAAAAATTGTTATTCGCAAGAACGGTGGATACATCTGCAGGAGTGATGCCTAGGGCTGCCATTTTAATGGGGTTTAGGAAAACCCGCATGGAATAGACTGCACCACCTAAAATGTCGGCTTTGGCAACGCCATTAACGGTTTGTAATTGCGGTTGTACGACACGCGTTGCATAATCAGTAATCTGTTGTGGGGTCATTTCTTTACTATCAAGACTGATGTACATGAGCGCCGTTGAGGAGTCCGATTGCTTTAATATCACCGGTTGCTGCGATTCTTTAGGTAATTGGTTAAGTGTTTGCTGTACTTTACTCATCACATCCGTAAAAGCAATTTGCGGATCAAAGTTTAATTTAATGGTAAGGGTAATGGTGCTTAAGCCTTGTACGCTGGAAGAGGTCATATAATCAATACCTTCAGCACTAGCTACAGCGTTTTCGAGTGGGGTAGTGATAAATCCGGCAATAAGATTTGCATCCGCTCCAGGATAGGCAGTGGTAATCGTGATGACCGTATTATCCATCCTAGGATATTGACGGATCTGCATTTTATTGATCGAATTAAGTCCAAAAAGAAAAATGAGCAGACTGACTACGAGAGAAAGTACTGGTCGTTTAATAAATAAATCCGTAAATTTCATAACTCTTCCTGCATTAAGGGGTTACATCAAATCTCGTTTTTAGGTGGGCCTAAGCCCAGCTGATGATTATTGGCCTAAACTATCGGGATCAGGAATTTCATTAAGCGGTACACTATTGTTAATCGCAACCGGTGTGCCATTTTGTAATTTAAGATCACCCGTACTCACTACTACCTGTCCTTCTTTAATGCCTTTGAGCACTACGGTGTAATTACCTTGTTGTTCGCCGGTACTAACAAAAATACGATTGGCAATTAAAATATCACTGCCATCAGCGTTCTTTTTCCCTGATTTATCTTTCTCAATAACATAGATGGAGTTGCCGTATAAACTGTAAGATATTGCAGTTGAGGGAACTATAATGGTATTTTTTTGCACCGGCTGCTCTAGTTCGATTGCTGCAAACATCCCTGGGATAAAGACAAAATCTTTAATTTTGTTCTTTTCATTGATTTTTTGATCACAGCTAATAATGGTTTTGCTTCCCCTAATTTCCTTCCGCGTTTTAACTAAAGCCGATTTCTCCGGATTTTTCATGCTTTCCACGGGGCAATTAGGTAGGGTGGCGTGGATCAATACATTATGGGTATTGAAATCGATTTTTGAGTTGATTGCTGATAGCCTACCTTCAAATAAATAATTAGGGTATTCCTCAATCGAAAAGGTGACTGTTTGATTAGGATGAATTTGTTTGTAAAGTTGTTCTGGCAAATAAAACTCAAGATACAAGGGATCCATGGACTGTAGAGTTACAATGGAGGTTTGGCCGGGGCTAATGTATTGGCCTAAGTTTACCTGTCTAATACCTAAGCGACCTTCAAAGGGGGCTCCAATGTGCTTTTGTTTGATTTGTGCTTGTATTTGCTCGACCTTAGCTTGAGCTTGTTGAAGATTGGCATTAGCTGCATCGACGCTAGAGCTCGGTGTAGCACCTCGTTTAAATAAATCAGTTTGTCTTTTGTAATCGAGTTCTTTCAGGATTAAGTCTGATTGGTTAAATTTCAATAAGGCTTGATCTACACTATCGTCAATCACAATTAAGGGATCATCTTTTGCAACGTATTGTCCCGATTCAAAACTTATTTTCACTACATTGCCTGAGGCTTCAGAGTTAACTTCCACGCCGTTTATAGCAACGAAATTACCTATAGCATTAAGTTTAGGTTGCCAATCAACTTTTTGGGCAACCGCTGATGACACCGTAACTGCAGGGGGAGTAAAACTTGCAAAAAAACGTTTAATCATAAACGCCTTAATAAGATTGAACGCAATGATTCCTCCGAAAATAACCGCTAAGGCTATTCCCATTATGATCATCCGTTTTTTCATGCTCTTCCCCTGGCTTAAAAATTGTTTTTTTATTGTCGGCAAATATATCACAAAGATGTTTTTTATCATGCCTAATTGTTGTTATATAAGTAAATTTTTATTTATTCCATGAGTATAAAAAAATCCTATTGACTAAATTGAATACTTTGTTACTATATTGCTTCCATCTTACCAAGGGGATAATAATGAAGTTAAAGTCGTTTTTGTTTGTACTGTGTTTTAGTTTATTTACAAATGTTTTCGCAGCAAATAGCCACCTCCATCCTAAAGCGGATGCGGCTGATAAAAAATCAATCTCTAAGAATTTAACTTATCCTGGTTTTTGCCAAATCGAATTAATCAATGACAGTTTCACTGATGTTAACGTGTATGGTACTTTTGATGATGGTTCTAGCATCAGTTTCAACATTTATCGCTATGAATCTCCTCATTACATTAGCTTATTCTACTACTTCTACTGCCATAGCGGTATGTACTTAACTGTTACATCTCCTTTCGGTACTGTTTATTCTGGTTGGACTAACGTTAACAGCACAATTCGTGTAGTTCCTTTCTTGAACAAACAAGCTAAAGCGAAAATTACTACTCGATAATCTTCATTAGTTATTAGTTTATAAGGAAAGAAGTTTAGGCTTCTTTCCTTTTTTTTTTGAGAGTTTTACCATGAAATACTTCTTGTTAGGTTTATTTAGTTTACCCCTAATCACGGCCTGCACAGTGGTTGATGACCCCTATGGACCACCTCCACCACGAGCCGAAGTCTATCGCTATGATGAGCCTGCTCATTATCATGGACATAGAGGCTATGAGGTGCGGGGGGCTTACCCAACCGCACAAGTACGGCCTGTTCCAAGACATTATAATGGAGCTCCCGTTATTGTTAGACCGAGAAACCAAACAGCGACGGTTCCAGTGAATGGTCGTGGGCAAGTTGGTATTCCAAGCAACACCCATGGCCATGGACAAGTCCTTGTACCTCGCAATACCCACGGACGTGGCCAAGCTGTTGTACCTAACAATATGCATGGTCATGGACAAGTCGTTGTACCAAGCAATACCCATGGACATGGTCAAGCTGTTGTGCCCCAAAACACTCATGGGCATGGCCAAGCTACTAATCCGCAAAATAACCATGGTCATGCTAGTCAGGCTGCAAAAAATACAGTGAAAAAGCATCCTTCTGAAAATGCCAATCAAACTCCAAGTGCGACAGTTACGACCCACTAGAGCTTAAACTATAAATCCTAAGTCCTAGCTTGGGATTTATAGTTCATAACCCGTCATTGAAGTAAAGTGCTCAATACGTCCGCAAAATATAAGGGCATTGACCATGGAGCGATGGTTAGCAGAGGATCAAAAATTATACGGTGATTTTCTTCTTCTCTTCAGGCATTTTGTGTTACTCTACGGAAGTTTTTTTCTTTAGAGAGCAATCATGCGTGATTCATTTAAAATAATAATAGGATTATTCTTTTTGCTAATTATTGGATGCAGTACTTCTACTAATTCCGAAAGCGCAGGTGAGTACCTTGACAGTTCAGCTACTACCACTAAAGTTAAAGCGAGTTTAGTAAATGAATTAGGAAGTAGTGGTTTTTCAGTCACCGTCAAAACATTTAAAGATGTAGTGCAATTAAGTGGCTTTGTTGATAATCCTCGCATTAAACAACGTGCTGCATTAATTGCTTCTCGCGTTCCTGGTGTGAAAAGTGTGCATAATGCTATTGTAGTGAAGTCGCGATAATTTAGTTTAAACTAACTTAAGGGTTACTATGTTTGATGCCAGCGGTTCAATAGAAAACTTTGATAAAGAGCTATTTCAAGCCTTGTCTAAAGAAGCAAAGCGACAAGAAGAGCATATTGAGCTTATTGCCTCTGAGAATTATGTTAGCCGACGTGTACTTGAAGCCCAAGGCTCTGTATTAACTAATAAATACGCAGAAGGTTATCCTGGCAAGCGTTATTATGGCGGATGCGAGTATGTTGATATAGCAGAGAATTTAGCCCTCACCCGAGCCAAGCAATTATTTAAGGCCGATTATGCGAATGTGCAACCACATTCAGGCTCGCAAGCTAATGCTGCTGCTATGATGGCGCTGTTAGCACCCGGTGATGTTATTTTAGGCATGGCCTTACCGCACGGTGGACACTTAACTCATGGCTCGAAAGTGAATTTTTCCGGCAAACTCTATCATTCTGTGGAGTATGGCATTGATGTGAACACCGGTTTAATTGATTACGATGCCTTAGAGCAATTAGCTTTAGAACATAAACCCAAGCTAATCTTAGCTGGATTTTCTGCTTATTCGCGTACCCTTAATTGGGAGCGATTTAGAGCCATTGCTGATAGGGTAGGGGCTTATTTAATGGCTGATATCGCCCATGTGGCTGGCTTAGTCGCTGTAGGCTTATATCCTTCTCCCTTACCTTTTGCTGATGTAGTAACGACCACAACCCATAAAACCCTACGTGGACCACGCGGCGGTTTAATTTTATGCAAAGCCAACGAAGAAATTGAAAAAAAATTGAATTCTGCTGTTTTTCCTGGAACCCAAGGGGGGCCCTTAATGCATGTTATTGCTGCCAAAGCGGTTGCCTTTGCAGAAGCCTTACTCCCTGAGTTTAAAGATTATCAACAGCAAGTTTTAAAAAATGCTAAAACCTTATGTTCGGTGTTACAAGAACGTACTTATAATATTGTTTGTGGGGGAACGGATAACCACCTATTTTTAATTGATTTAATTAATAAAGGGATTACCGGCAAAGAGGCTGATGCAGCTTTGGGGCGTGCAAATATTACGGTAAATAAAAACTCAGTGCCTAATGATCCACGCTCACCTTTTGTCACCAGTGGTTTACGGTTAGGTACGCCTGCCGTCACTACCCGGGGGTTTAAAGAAAAGGAAATGACGCTATTAGCTCATTGGATTGCTGATATTTTAGATGACATAAATAATGAAACGACCAGTACTCGCGTAAAAGAACAAGTATTGGCTTTATGTCGTGAATTTCCGGTTTATGGTTAATCATGTATTGCCCATTTTGTCATGCTGAAGAAACTAAGGTAGTTGATTCCCGTTTAGTTGCCGATGGAACGCAAGTGCGCAGAAGAAGACAGTGCCTTGAATGCCATGAGCGCTTTACATCCTTTGAAACTGCAGAGTTGATTTTACCTTTGATTATAAAACGGGACGGTCGTCGGGAAGCCTTTAATATTGAAAACCTTCGCTCCGGGATGCTCCGTGCTTTAGAAAAGCGGCCAGTAAGTATCGACAGTTTAGAGGCAGCAGTTAGCGCCATTACTCAAGAAATACGACGTCGGGGCGAAAGAGAGATAGATTCCCAGTTGGTTGGTGAATTGGTAATGAAAGCGTTGTATCGTCTAGATCATGTAGCCTATGTCCGTTTTGCTTCGGTGTATAAACGATTTAAAGACGTGAGTGATTTTAGGCAAGCATTAGACGAAATGAAAGAAGATAAGCAGGACAAATAAGGTTTTAGACCGAATGAGAAGGGATTAGTTTATTGATGAGTTCATTGAGGTTAGAGTGGAAAAAAATTTAATTAGTGGTAAACGAAAGGCGCGTAAATTTGCTTTGCAAGCTTTGTATCAATGGCTAATGTCTGGTAGTGAGCTCCATGAAATAGAAGCGCAATTTCGGACAATAAATAACATGGATAAAGTAGATACTGATTATTTCTGTCGGCTCTTGTATGGTGTGCCTGAACATGTCCAAGATTTAGAGGAAAAGCTAGTGCCTTATTTAGATAGGGAAATTACAGGGCTTAATCCCATCGAGTTAACGGTATTAAGAATCGGTGCCTTTGAATTACTTCATTGTCCTGAGGTACCTTACAAGGTGGTGCTTGATGAATCCATCTCGTTAACTAAAGAGTTTGGTTCACAGGATGGTTATCGTTATGTTAATGGAGTTTTAAACAATTTAGCAACGGAGGTTCGCTCCATAGAAATTAATATGAATAATTAATTTTAGGGGCAGAGCCAAGCCTAATGATAGGCTGCAACACTTTTACTCGATAAGGCAAAGGGAATATGAATCAAATAAAGCTCGCTAATCGAATTTGGCAAGATCCGACTTATTTTATTGCTTTTGGCTTTGGTTTAGGTCTCATGTCCTTTATGCCAGGTACCTGGGGTACCTTAGCAGCGCTTCCCCTTTATCTTTTAATCGCAGAATTGCCTTGGGGATGGTATTTATTAATTACCCTTATTGCTTTTATTTTAGGTGTATTAGTAAGTGATGTGGTTTCTAGGGATTTAGGTACTCATGATTATAAAGGAATTGTGTGGGATGAAGTGGTTGGTTATTTACTAACCATGTTTCTTGCTCCTAAGGGTGTATGGTGGATGCTCCTAGGATTTGTATTATTCCGTATTTTTGACATTTGGAAGCCTCAACCCATACGATGGGTTGATAAGAAGATCCATGGTGGCCTAGGTATAATGCTTGATGATGTATTAGCTGCCGTACCTGCTTGGCTCATCTTACAACTTATAGCTTGGAATTTTGCTTAATGAATCAAAATCATAAAGAACTGATTAGCATTGGCCTAACTATCAGCATCGTTGCCCTTTCTTTATTTATTGTTCATAAGTTTATACCCTCTATGGTATGGGCAGGAATTATTGTTATTGCTACTTACCCACTCTATAAGCGATGGCAGGTTTATTTTGGTCGTCGCGAAAATCTTTCCGCCTTTCTTTTTACTACCCTCATGTCTTTACTGTTTCTTCTGCCTTTGAGTTGGCTTATTGGTATTTTAATTAAAGAATCGCAAATATTTGTCAATTTTATGCAGGAGTTGAATAAAAACGGCGGCGCAGCGCCAGATTTTTTTAATAAACTTCCCTGGGTTAGTGAGGAACTTATAAAGTTTTGGGATGAGAATTTAGGTAAGCCTGGTAATTTAAAAGAGTTATTATCTAATATCCACATCACTTTGACCCCCGCAACCTACTATATAAAACAAATCGGTTTTGATATTGCTCATCGTGGTTTCCAGGTGGGTTTTACCTTATTGACCTTATTCTTTTTTTATAGGGACGGTGAGAAGCTCATTGTCCAAATCCAACAAATTGGCGAATATTGTTTAGGCCAGCGTTGGTATCGTTATTCACAAAGGTTGCCCCAGGCCTTACGGTCAACTGTGAATGGAACCATTGTTGTGGGATTGGGTGTCGGTATTTTGATGGGGCTTTGTTATGAACTGGTTGGTTTTCCAGCTCCTACCTTAACAGGTTTCATTACGGCCTTAGCGGCGATGATTCCCTTTGTCGTTCCTGTAATTTTCATCATTGTCGCCTTCATTTTAATGTCCATGGGCAGCTTAATAGGTGCCATCATTGTGTTGGTTTGGGGCACCATAGTCATGTTTATCGCCGATCATTTTATCAAACCGGTTATGATTGGCGGTGCCATCCAGTTACCTTTTTTAGCAGTACTGTTTGGTATCTTAGGTGGGGTAGAAACCTTGGGCATCTTAGGTTTATTTGTAGGACCGATGATCATGGTACTTTTTGTTACCTTATGGCAAGAACCACAAACCCCCCCTGAATAATGTAATTTTATATACGCTAAAATATCCTACCAGCTTGAGGTTATAGAAAATTCAAAAGGTCGATGCATTATTTTTACACCGCATCATGGTCTTCTCTGACCGCTATCATGCCTTAAAGTGGGATGTGCTCAGCCATTTAGCTTACTACCTGAAGCAATCCCGGTGAGCACGCAGGTTTTTTTTTTTGCGGGTCAAGCAAGATCGAGGTAGAACCTAATCAAGAGAGTTTTATTTCAAATAAATCCCATAGTGTTTAACGCCAGCGCTGCTTTTTATTATCTTTAAGCGAGCCCAGAGATCTAGGCTCCGCATGAGGCGCTCAACTATCCTAAAAAATTAAGCCATAGACCTTTGTTCGACTCATTCCCAATTTAGGCATTTAAACAAAATTAAACAAATTAACTCATGTTACGCACGGTCAATTTTAAGCTGCCATATTTTTAAGCTCCTGCCAAGCAATCTGGTTCGCTCTAAGAATCAATTTGTACTTAATAGCAAAGTGATTTAAATGAGTTTT
>NZ_RZGQ01000056.1 GCF_003989735.1 Legionella sp. km772
ATCACTGATCAGATTGAGTGAAATAGGTGATCAGTTTAGAGTGAAATCACTGATCAGATTGGAGTGAAATGAGTGATCATTTTGAAGTGAAATCGGTGATCAGATTGGAGTGAAATACGCACTCAACAAAATCTTATTCAGACGAAGCGAGGCATAACTTAGCTGATCTTACCGATGTATTTGGATTGGATTTAGTGACTTCTGATTTACAAGAAGATGTCATTGGACCCTTATGCCAGGAAAAGAAAATTCCCATTAATTTAGCAATAAATGCCTTACGCGTGCGCAAAGAGGCGGAAGAAAGAGGCCTAGAATCAGCCTCCATGACTGATCTGGAGCGGGAAAAATTAGAAGTTGAAAAATTATTTGCATTTTCTGAGAAATATGGGGTTAAAGTATATTATAAATCAGATAGCCCTGGATTAATGAAAGAGTATGTCCATGATTTAGAATTAAGAAGCGAGGTGGAGAGAAGGCTACTTGAACGTGGTGGTAGTTATTCCCTCCGCTTTATGGATCCCGTAAAGAAACGCAGCGATATTCACGATACTCTTCTTCAAATCACTGAAGGATCACGGTTTAACTACCAGTAGTGAAATTGCAGCCAACTTATTGGATGAACAGCTATCAATAAGTTGGCGAAATATTATCCCGGTAAGAATCTTCCCTTTTCGGAAGCTGAAATAAAAACCATATGATAAGATGCTCATTATTCTATGAGTAAATCTTGAAATGGGTTTTAGATAAATGCTATCTATTTACTCAGCATATTAAGGAGAATTAATGAATTACCTACATAGCATGGTTAGAATATCTGATTTGGATGCTTCATTAGATTTTTACTGCAACAAGCTTGGCTTGGTTGAAATAAACAGGATAGATAATGAAAAAGGCCGCTTTAGCTTAATTTTTTTAGCCGCTCCGGGCGATGTTGAACTGGCAAAAATGGCTAAGGCACCCCTATTAGAACTTACTTACAATTGGGACTCCCAGCCTTACCATGGAGGAAGAAATTTTGGCCATCTAGCTTATCGCGTCGATAATATTTATGACATCTGTGCTCGCTTACAAAACTTAGGAATAACGATTAATAGACCACCGCGTGATGGCTATATGGCCTTTATTAAATCACCCGATGATATATCTATTGAACTATTGCAAAAAGGGGAACCCTTACCCCCCCAGGAACCTTGGGCTTCTGCAGTAAACGTAGGGACTTGGTAAATAATGTTGGTCGAGTCTCGACCAACATTTAAAAAATTAAATAAGCTCGCCACTCTTCTTATATACTTCATCAATTGCTTTTAGAGATTCCAACAATGCTTTCATTTTATCTAAGGGCCAACTGTTAGGGCCGTCGCTTAAGGCTTTATCAGGGTCCGGATGTGTTTCCATAAACAAGCCAGAAATTCCCACAGCAACTGCGGCGCGGGCTAAAGCGGGTATAAACTCTCTTTGCCCCCCTGAAACCCCGTTATTTCCACCCGGTAACTGCACGGAATGAGTGGCATCATAAACTACCGGGCAAGCGGTTTCACGCATAATAACTAAAGAACGCATATCAGACACTAAATTGTTATAGCCAAAACTTACACCACGCTCACAAGCCATAATTTGTTCATTTCCTTCCGCTTTGGCTTTATTAATCACGTGTTTCATTTCCCAAGGCGCTAAGAATTGTCCCTTTTTAATATTAACAGGCTTATTGGTAGCCGCAACTTTTTGAATAAAATTGGTTTGCCGACATAAAAAAGCCGGGGTTTGCAAAACATCAACCACACTCGATACCTCTAATAAAGGAGTATCTTCATGAACATCGGTTAACACTGGTACGCCAATTTGAGCTTTAACTTTTTCTAAAATCATTAAACCTTTTTCAAAACCGGGACCGCGATAACTTGCAATCGAAGAGCGGTTGGCTTTATCAAAAGAGGATTTATAAATAAAGGGAATATTTAAGCTCTGACATAACTCTTTTAAGTAACCTGCAGTTTCTAAAGCCAGTCCCTCACTTTCAATGACACATGGCCCGGCAATAAGAAATAAAGGCTTATCTAAACCTACCTCAAATCCACATAATTTCATTCTTTATCCTTAGTATGGGTGTTTCTAGCGGCTAATACAAACGCTTTAAATAAGGGATGGCTTGCTCTTGGGTTAGAGGTAAACTCCGGATGAAATTGTCCCGCTAAGAACCATGGATGATCTGCTAGTTCAATCATCTCTACTAAAGAACCATCAGCGGAGGTGCCCGATACAATTAAACCATGACTCACTAATTCATCGAGATAAGTATTATTTACTTCATAACGATGACGATGACGCTCGACTATTTCTGCCTTGCCATATACCTTGCGTGCTAAAGTGTCCTCGCCCAACTGGCAACGTTGTCCCCCTAAACGCATAGTACCACCTAAATTGGTGCTTTCATCACGAATTTGTTTGCTGCCATCGGCATCCATCCACTCATTAATTAAGGCAATAACGGGATAGGAAGTAGTTTTAGAAAACTCCGTTGAATTAGCATCGCCCCAACCTACTACATTGCGAGCAAATTCAATAACAGCCGTTTGCATTCCTAAACAAATTCCTAAAAAGGGTACTTTGTTTTCCCGTGCAAATTGAATGGTTTTAATCTTGCCTTCAACTCCTCGCTCACCAAATCCGCCAGGAACTAGGATTGCGTCCACAGATTCTAATAGTTGATTCCCATGCTTTTCAATGAGTTCCGCATCTAAATAAACAAGTTCAACTTTAGTCTCAGTATGAATCCCTGCATGGATTAAAGCTTCATTAATAGATTTATAAGCATCACTTAATTCAATGTATTTACCCACAATAGCAATTTTTACCATTTTGCTTTGAATTTTTTGCATGGCAACTACATTTTTCCATTCACTCAAATCAGCAGGTTTAGCATTGATACCCAATTTTTTAACTACAATTTCATCTAAACCTTGGGCATGCAACATCATAGGAATTTGATAAATACTTTGTGCATCTTCCAGAGAAATTACGCCGTCTTTTTCTACGTTCGTAAATAAAGCAATCTTTGCCCTATCCGCCATAGATAAAGGCTGCTCAGAGCGACATACCAGAATATCAGGTTGAATACCAATAGAACGAAGTTCTTTTACAGAATGCTGAGTAGGTTTGGTTTTTGTTTCACCGGAAGCGGCAATATAAGGAACTAAAGTCAAATGAATAAATAGCGCTCTTTGGGAACCCAACTCAATACGCATTTGGCGAATGGCTTCCAAGAAAGGTAAGGACTCAATATCTCCCACTGTCCCCCCAATTTCAACCATCGCGACATCAAAACCTTCAGCACCTAATTTTATACAGCGTTTTATTTCATTGGTAATATGGGGAATAACCTGTACTGTCCCCCCTAAATAATCCCCTCGACGCTCTTTTTGAATGACGTTTTCATAAATTTTACCTGAAGTAAAATTGTTTCTTTTGGTCATTGTAGTATTAACATAACGCTCATAATGACCTAAGTCTAAGTCAGTTTCTGCACCATCATGGGTTACAAAAACCTCTCCATGTTGAAAGGGACTCATTGTGCCTGGGTCAACGTTAATGTATGGATCAAGCTTTATAAGTGTGACACGTAAACCACGCGCTTCAAGAATAGCTGCTAAAGATGCTGCTGCAATGCCTTTACCTAAAGAAGACACTACACCGCCTGTAATAAAAATATAACTTGTCATTTTGACCCCGTAAAACATGCTGAGCACTATAAATTGTGTGCAAATAATTTTGCATATAAACGGGGTTTAATTGTAACAAAATGCAAAGATAAATGACACAAATTTAAAGTAATTTTCTTAATTTAGTCTTGAATTCGGTTATAAAATCCAAATTCCCATTAATTTAAACCGAGTTTAATACCCTCGATATTTCTGCATCATCCTCTGCAAAAACCTCATCCACCGGTTTATATATTCTTCTTTCCCTGCTAAACAAACCAGAGTTGCTGGTTGCTTGAAATGTGGGAGCACTTGGGGAGTAAAGTATAGGCTCTGACTCCACAACCTCCTGTAGGATAGTGATACATGCATCAACTAAAGCTACTTGTGAACGGGTACTATTAACTATCTTTTTTATTTCTTCTAAATGTTGGCGCATTATTTGCGCTTGCTTTGCTGTCAATTGTGCGCCGTCAGCTCGAAAACGTAACATCAGCGCAATAAAATCAGCATAATTATGCTGTGAATAAGCTATTGTATTGAAAATCAGTATCATCAGTGGAGTACACTTTATTTTCCTCTGAAAAATAGTTTCCGAATGAGCTGTATTTAATAACTGGGCAAGTTGCACGGCAGTGCATCCTGTTTTCAATAATAATTGACGAACTAGCAAATAAGTAGATAGATTTTGCGCTGCAGTGAAAAATAATAAATGATCCTTTACAGTTAAGGCATCAAGAAAGTATGCCTTATGCATTCTACCTAAAGCGGCGTGGCTAAAAAGTTTATCTACTATAAAAGAAAAGTGGCGCACATACCTTGGATTTAAGAGAAAGAAACATGCACTGTGGCCCATGGAATCGGAGCTAAAAAATGCTTGTAAAAGGTAGTGTAGACGTGTTCCTGCTAAAGCTCCAGCAAAAAAACCAATGGAGTCTAAAGCACTTAACATGTCGCTAATAGCCTGCGGATTCCAACTAATCGCTGCAATAGTCTTAGCAATGATGTTCTGTTTTGAATCATCATTAACGAGTAAACCTTGAGCAAAGAAGTTTTTATCTTGTTCTGAGGCAGGATCGGCTCGTAATTTTTTAAACCGCTCGACACGGTCACGTAAACTACCTTCAGCAGCAACCGCATAAATAGCATTTAATTGTCCCAAGTTTTGTAAAAAAAAGAGCGTGTTTGTCCAGCCCTTATCAACTAAACCTGTCACTACATAAGATCGCGTCTTACAATATAACTGGTAGAGCATTGTTTAATGGAGCTGTTGGGTAACAGAGTGCATCATCACTGCGCACTCAGCAGCCTCACGCCCTTTATGGCCATGATTACCACCTAAGCGATCCCAAGCCTGCGCCTCGTTTTCCGTAGTTAGCACACCAAAAATTACAGGTAAATTATGATCCAACATTACTCGTTGGCAACCTTGACTAACTTGCTCGCAAACATAATCGTAATGACTGGTTTCGCCTCGAATCACAGCACCAAGCGCAATCACGGCTTGAACTTGGTTTTTTTTAGCTAATATATTGGCTACTAAGGGAATTTCAACGGCACCAGGTACGTCTATAACTATAATATCTTTAGCGCGAAAGCCTAATTCCATTAGACGTTCTAGCGCGCCCTCTTTTAAAGCAGTAGTAATAGGCTCATTAAAGATACTCACTATAATGGCTATAGGAAATGAATGAGCTGTTCCCTCAATATTTGCTTTAATTTCTTTCATGTTTATCCTAGTTAATCGTTAATAAGTGACCGAGCTTCTCTTTTTTAGTTTTTAAATAGTTATGGTTTTCTTGGGTTGATTCCATTTCCAAAGCAACACGTTCAATAACCTGAATACCAAACTGCTCAATAGCTTTAATTTTTCGAGGATTATTCGTTAATAAACGTATAGCATCGATACCTAAATGTTTAAGTATTTGATAAGCAATCGCATAATTCCGGTTATCTGCAGGTAGGCCTAATTTTAAATTAGCGTCTACGGTGTCTAGACCGAGTGTTTCTTGAAGAGAATAGGCTTTAAGTTTATTCCCAAGACCGATTCCGCGGCCTTCTTGCCGTAAATAAATGAGTACCCCACCCTCTTCTGCTATTAAGGCTAAGGACTGTTCTAATTGCTTACCGCAATCGCATTTACACGATTTGAACACGTCTCCAGTGATACACTCGGAGTGGATACGGATTAGGGGAACTTTGTTGGGACTGACGGGCTCTTTGATTAAAACAAAATGCTCCCGATCGTCTAAGTCATTTTCAAACACGGTCATGGTAAAGGAGCCATGGTTTTGTAGCGGAAGTGTCGAGGTTGCTGATTCTTCAATCAGGGTTTCGTGGCGAACCCGGTATTCAATTAAATCTTTTATAGTCACCATAGGTATATTATGTTTTTGCGAAAATAAAGCTAACTCATCTCTGCGGCTCATCGTCCCGTCTTCATTCATAATTTCGCAAATTACTGCTGCAGGAGATAATCCAGCTAAGCGAGCTAAATCAACACTTCCTTCAGTTTGTCCCATACGTTCTAAAACACCCTTTTTACGAGCGCGCAAAGGAAAAATATGGCCTGGGGAGATAATACTTGAACGATCACAATTAGGATCAATGGCTACTTTAATCGTATGCGCTCTATCTTGCGCAGAAATACCCGTAGAAACTCCTTGCGCGGCTTCAATTGAAACAGTAAACGCGGTGCCATAAGGAGAGCGATTATGGGAAGTCATCATTGGCAATTGCAATTTATCTATAAGCTCTTCCGCCATAGGCAAACAAATAAGTCCGCACCCAAATCGTGACATAAAATTAATGGACTCTGCTGTTACATATTCGGCAGCCATCACCAGGTCACCTTCGTTTTCACGGTCTTCATCATCGATTAAAATGATCATTTTTCCCGCTTTTAGCGTTTCTATAGCTTGTTCTATAGTAGCTAATGAATACTTCATGCCTTTACCTCATCATCCAATTTCCCAAACAATTGTAACTGGTGGGCTACAATTCGGGTAAAATAATCAAATTCTATATTAACACGTTGACCGACCTCTAATACATTTAAACTCGTATTTAATAAAGTATGAGGTACTAACATTAATTGAATTTTCTGTTCCATTACTGCATTAATGGTTAAACTGACACCTTCAACAGTAATGCTGCCTTTAGTAATTAAATACAAGCCTGCTTGCTTTTCAAACCCTGAAAGTTCAAGTTGGACATAGTCGCCGACCGTTTTGAACGAATGAACTTTAGCAGTGGTATCTACATGGCCGCTGACATAATGACCACCAAAACGAGCAGAAGCTAACATTGCTCGCTCAAGGTTGACCACCTGACCTTGCTGCAAACTCCCTAAAGTCGTTAATTTTAACGTTTCAGGAGATACATCAAAATACAATAAATTGGGCGCCTCTGCAGGCAATAAAGTAAGACAAACACCATTAACAGCAATACTTTCCCCTATGGTTAAGGAATTTAAAGTAGTTGAAATAATGAGGCGATTTGCTAGACCATTAGATTGATTTGTAATAACTTGACCTGTTGTTTCAATTAAACCGGTAAACATTTATCCTCCTGCCAATCTAAACATAATATCATATTATTGCCCATAACTTGCCAAGATACCTGATGTTTACGCCTAAAAAGCCCTTCTTTTTTATACGCCGAAACGGTATTTTCACCAAGATAAGTCGGAGTAAGGTATAAATAAGTGCGGTCAACTAACCGCTCCTGATGTAAAGAGCTAAACAACGCCCCACCAGCCTCAACCCAAACATTATGATAACCAAGTTTACCTAGGTGGCTAATGACACACTCCAAATTAAGGCCATCGTCTTGGGCGGGTATTGCATAATAATGGCAATGAGCTAATTTATCGATTGGAGGAGCTACAGTTTCTTGATGATAAATATGGCATTCACTTGCAGTGGAAAAAATTAAAGCCTCATCTAAGGTCAGATTAGTGTCAAGAATTGCGACCGGCTTAGCTTTTTCTTTCCCATTTAGGCGAACATTTAATTGGGGATTATCAGCCTGAATTGTTTTGGCAGTAGTAAGGATAACATCGCTGCACGCACGCATTTCATGGGTAAACTGCTGGCACAATTCATTAGAAAGCAAAATACGCTCACCTTTGCGGGCACCGATTTTACCATCCAAACTTTGGGCGATTTTAACGGTAACTCTTGGTTTACCTGTGTTAATCCATTGCTCATAAGCTCTATAAAAAACATTGATTTCTTCTAAAGAAAGATGTTCAACCCTTATACCGTGTTGACGAAGCAGTGCTGAAGAATCATTATTTGCAACAAGAGGATTAGGATCAAAATAAGCAAAATAAACCCGCTCAACACCATAATCAATCAATGCATTGACACAAGGGGGTGTTCTTCCCCAATGATTACAAGGTTCTAGGGTAATATAAACACTCACCCCTAGCATTTTAGGGGGAAGTTGTGCTAACAATAACTGTTCGGCATGAGGAGTTCCTGCGCCCTGGTGATAAGCTTGTGCTATAATCTTGCCACTTTGCACAGCAACAGCCCCAACACAGGGATTGGGGGCGCATTGCCCTTGACCGAGCTTAGCTTGTTCTAGTGCTGCAAGCAGGAACTGTTCGTGCATTAATTAATCGCCTTTTAAAAGAGCAGAAATGATAACAAATTATTCAATTTTTGAGTAGCCTCTATGAGCCAATTGAACTTAAAATACAGACTTTCCCAGTTTTATAATAAACTCCTTATTTTAATTGCCTTATGCGGTATCACGCAATCAATTTTCGCAGGAGAATTATCACCTTACTCCACAAAAGAGCTCGAACAATTAGAAAAAGAGTTTATTCAGCTTATTAATCGCTCTGACACGGTGGAACGTGACCCTCTTGCCAGTCAATTCATTAACCATATTGGGGAAAAGCTCGCCTTCGCTGGTCGCGTTAAAACCCCCTATTTCTTTATCGTCAAATCAAAAGAAATTAATGCCTTTGCAGGACCCGGAGGCTATATTGGCATTAATACCCAGCTTATTTTAACCACCGATAATGAAAGTGAATTAGCAGCGGTTATGGCGCATGAAATTGCTCACGTACGCCTACATCATCTTTACAGTATGCTCGATCACCAAAAGCAAATGCGCATTCCAATGCTCGCATCAATTCTGGCTTCGGCCGCTTTGGGTGCGATTAACCCCACAGTAGGTATGGGTGCAATGATGGCTTCATTATCCGGCTTTAGCCAAGATAATATTAATTTTACTCGCTCAAAAGAAAAAGAAGCCGACCGGATTGGTATTGATATGCTCATCAAAGCTGGTTTTAACCCCAAAGCGATGGCTAGTTTTTTCCAAAAAATGCAAGAAAATATGCGTTACTATTGCACTGCTAATATACCTGCAATTTTAAGAACCCATCCCCTTGATGAGGAGCGCATTGCCGAAGCAGAAAATAGAATCAGTCGTCTACCTCATAAAAAATATACCGATTCATTAGATTATTTCTTGTTTAAAGAATTAATACGAGTCGATGTCGCAGCAGAGAGCAAACAACTTTTAGACTATTATGCACATCAATGCCAGAAGAAAAATAATCATGAAGCCTGTGAATATGGCTATGCGCTAGCCTTATTAAATACTAATAGTTATCAAAAGGCTATCGAGCACTTAACACCACTGGTGGCAAGTAATAAAGATAATCTTTATTTTCAAATTGCTTACGCTCAAGCAGAGATTGGGCTAAGTCAACATCAAGCTGCCCTTAATCGACTGTCTGAATTACAAAATAATTTCCCCGATAATTATGCGGCTCTTATGGCATACGCTCAAGGCTTATTAGCCGCGAATCAGACAGAGAAAGCCATTAGTGTGTTGTTAAAAGGGAGTAGACAATATAAAAACGATTTAGCCTTATGCCGTGAATTGGCTCGGGCTCAAGCTCAAGCACATCACAAGGGCTATGCTTACTTTACTCAAGCCCAATGTCTACTTCTAGAAGGAGAAGCAAGAGCCGCTGTGGCTCAATTGAAAGTTGCGAAAGAGTTAGCAAAAAAAGATCCTTATTTAACCGCAAGAATCACTGCTAAGATCGATGAGATAAAATTTATGACTGGAAGCTAAATCCTTAAAGAATGGTTCAACCAAGTTAATCAAGCCCAAGTTTTTTTAAGCGATAACGGAGGGTTCTAAAACTAATGCCTAACAAACGGGCAGCAGCGGTGCGATTCCATTTGGTTTTTTCTAAAGCCGCAAGGATTAATTCTTTTTCTTGATCTTGCAAAATACCCGGTAAATCACCGCTATCCTCAATTTTTGCTGTATTTTTTTCCACTAGATTAGTAGGTAGGTGCAAATCCCCTACCTCAATTTGTTCTCCTTCACACATGGCCATAGCGCGCTCTAGAATGTTCTCCAACTCTCGCACATTACCGGGAAAATGGTATTTTTTTAATAAATCGATACACTCTTTATTAATCATTACCGCTTCTTTATTTTGAGTTTTTGCTAATTTTTTTAAAATTGCTTCTGTTAATTCCGGAATGTCAGAAAGTCGTTCAGCCAAAGTAGGAACACGTAACTCGATGACATTAATTCGATAATATAGGTCTTGGCGAAACTCACCGGCACTAATTTCATTAAGTAAATTCTTATGACTGGCACTTAGAATACGCACATCAACAGGTATTTCATATAATTCACCAATAGGTTTAATTGCTTTTTCTTGGATTGCACGTAATAACTTAACCTGCATAGTGATAGGAAGTTCGGCTATTTCATCTAAAAATAAAGTGCCGCCATGGGCTGCAACAAATAAACCCGTTTTATCAGTCATTGCGCCAGTAAAACTTCCTTTTTTATGACCAAAAAACTCTGACTCCATTAACTCACTGGGAATAGCCCCACAATTTACCGGAATAAAAGGTTTATGTTTTCGCGGACCATTGGCATGAATGAGTTGTGCTACAAGCTCTTTCCCCACCCCTGATTCGCCATGTATAAATACAGGGGCTTGGCTACGACTTAGCTTATAAATATTTTCTCTTAATTCCTGCATAACCCTACTTTCGCCCACCAAACCTTCATGATGTTCCGCTTTTTGGTTATGGGTTGCCAAAGCGGTATTAACTAATTCCTTCAACATTTTTAAATCAATAGGCTTAGAAATATAATCAAAGGCCCCCGCTTTTAAGGTATTTACCGCACCCTCCACATTTCCATAGGCCGTGATTACCGCAACCGGTAGTTGGGGTTTAGTTTTTTGAATAAACTTAACGATTTCAATACCATCACCATCGGACAAACGCATATCAGTTAATACCAGTGAGTAGGGATGATGTTTGATGCGTTCAATTCCTTCTGTAAAGTCAGCTGCCGTATCACAAGATAAGCCCATACGCGATAAGGTTATCGTCAATAATTCACGAATGTCAGGCTCATCATCTACAATCAGTATTGGGCTTTGATTCATAATAATATTTCATCTGAAGTATTTTGGATGATAGAAAAAACACAGCCCTTTTTACTTCCCTTGACTAAAGTTAAACGGGCCTGATTAATTTCACATAAATCCCGTGCAATAAATAAGCCCATCCCGGTTCCTTGTCGTAAAGTTGTAAAAAAAGGCTCGAATATGGTGTCTTGTAATTCTAAAGGTACACCAGGCCCTGAGTCACTAATGGTAAGCATTATGGTACTGGCTGTAGCCTTGGCTGTAATCACAATATGAGCCTCTCCATGTTCATCCTTGCCATGTTTTAATGAATTTTCACATAGGATTATCAATATTTGTTCTAATTGGCTCTTGTCAAAAACGATGACTAATTTATTTTTCGGTACTTTAATTATAAGATCACAAGGGTTATTATGACAAAAAGTATGCTTAAATTGTTCTAAAAAAGCTTGAATTTCATTAACTTGTGGTTTCGATTTTTCTCTACGCGAAAGTTGTAAGACGTTTTTAATGACCCCATTCATTCGCTCACAATTATTAACGATTAGCTCCTTTAAACGCTGATCTTCTTTACTTAAACGCACCTCTTCCCCTAGTAGCTGGGCCGCATGGGCAATTGCGCCTAAAGGATTACGTAATTCATGCGCGATACTTGCTGAAAAACGGCCAAGAGCCGCGAGTTTAAGCTGTTGTGCTTGTTGAGCGATATAGGTCATATCCTCTAAAATAATAAGCACGGCGGGTTTATCTGCTAAAGCGATGGAAAAGAAATGAACCCGCAGTAAAGGATCTTCAATGATCGCTTGAGCAATGTGCTCTTTTTGTTTGTTTTTTATTAAAAAACTATGGAATTTCTCGGAAAGTGGCTTAGAAATCTCTTCTAAATGCGGCGTGTGATGACGATTGCTTAAAGAAAGGAAATCTCTTGCTGCAGAGTTTATTAGCATAATTTCTTCCGTTTCATCCACATAGATGATCCCTGAGTGCAAGCGCTCCACAATATATTCATTAATTCGCTGCATTCCAACCAATTCATCGCTTCTTTTTCTTGCCAAATTCTCAGACATTCGCGCCCAATTGGATAGATACCAAGCCGTTAACGCTGTGGCAAAGAAGCCTGCGCCATAAATACCACTGTAATAAAAATTACCCAAATCTTTTTGATTATAAAGAAGCAATTGGACTATATTTCCACACAGAAGCAAGCAACTAGCTAAGGCTGCGAAAAATACTGCTAAACGACCCGGAACCAAAATACTCAAAGCGGCAACAGTGACATTAAGTAAAATTCCTTGTCCCGAACGCATGTTGCTAATGAGTGATAGCATAGCAGCGAGAGCCATTACATCAATGGTGCCAGAAATAAACACCTGCTTATCAAAACTAAAAATCCGGGTATAGCCGCAAAACAAAAAAATAAGCGTTAAAATAAAATAAATAATAAGGAGAGTAAAAAATAAATGCGTATAAGAAACAGGATTAGGGGCATAGGAATACATCCCTACAAATAAAAACACACTGAGAATACGATATAAATTATAAATCAATAGCAAATGCCATTGCCTATTTTCCGGATATCGTATTTGTTTCAACATAAAATGAGTCCCTTCCCATGCTTATGTAATTGATTATAGTGCAAATATCTAAATTACACGCAGTTCGCAATAGAAGATGGCCTAAGCGTGGACAAGTGAGAATTCTCCTCAGCAGCAACTCCTCTTTTAGGTTTTAAAGGACTATTAAAATGTAGTACGTCTGACTCAGTAGCCCTCTCTGCTTTTTTCATGGTCGGTCCTAGGTCTCTAAACGGCCGGGCACCCTCATCAAGCTCCCAGGGTAAAGGTAAGACAAGTCTTTGAATAGGTGGGGGTTTTATTGAATCTCTGAGATAAAGCATTATTTTAAATAAGAGAGCAGAAAGACCTGCAATAGCAATTCCACCCAGTACAGAATATAAAACAGCTTGCGCAAGCGGCAGAGTTGGAAAACAAATAAAGGCCAGTGCAGTTGTTGCCGCTAATCCCCATCCTAATGTCATTAAATAACGGGGATGACGTCTAAATAAGCTCGGCCTTTCAATACGAGCATTAAGCATGGCGGCCTCTTCTCCGGGTTTTAGCAAAGCACCACTAGTTATTTTTGAGGCATTAGACAAGACTAAATTTAGGGCGCGTCCCCAATTAACCTTAGCATTTTGTTTTTTTGCTCGTTTAATTTCCTTATACATTAATGCGCTTAATTCATCATTCAGTTGATCTAGATTAGGAGAATGATGGAGTGCAATGGTTTTAGCGGTGAGCGTAGCAGCAATGAGCCCAGCATTTAATGCTCTAAAAAATGGGACGCCAGCGGCTGCATCACCCACCAGATAGATGCTTTTTCCAAACAGTCTTTTGGCAAAATGCGCACTCTGGAAGATGTTAAGTGCCACCCCATTAATTTTTTCACTACCCAAAATTATTTCTTCGCCTACTGCAACCCTACGCAACGACAACCAAGGGCGAATCGTGTTAAGCAAAGTGCCCATTCGCTTGTTAGTGTTTTGCAGATCTTTTAATTGGGCATTCTTTGTTTTTCTTATCTCGTCATAAGTTTCTCTATCCACAAAAATAAACAAAGAAACCGGCGTTGTACCATTTTTTAGTTTTCCAACATTTTCGGTTAATAAATGAGCTATTTGCCCTAGAGCAGGAACATAAGTTATTACTGGTAGACGGGAAGTCGCCCCTTTTGCTTGATATTTAAGCTCCACGATATACTGTAAATTATTATCAATAATTTTTTCATCGCCAAAAAATTGCTTTCTTATCGTACTGTGGGCACCATCGGCGCCAATGATGGTATGGGCGGTAGGAAATTGTTCTAATAAGGTTTTCCGGTTGGTGATGTTGATACCACGTTGAATATCGACACCTAGTTCCTGTGCAAGCTGCAAAAAGGTCGCCTCAATCTCAGAGGTAGGTACAAAACCGTTTAATGCCCTAACGCTAGGAAAAGCTGTATAAGCTTTTGAATTTTCTAGAGAGTCCTTTTCTAAATGAAGAATATGATGCCGACTATATTCTTCATTTCGCTCTAAAATGGTGATATTTAAACGTGGATTATGCAATTTCATCTCAATTGCTGTAAATAAACCTACTGGACCTGCGCCAACAATCAGTACATCTGGATTCACAAACACCCCAAAATTTTAAAACTCATACCCTCGTAATTCGCATCAAAATGATCCCGCGCCCACTACAGCCGGGGTTGATGCCTCAGAAAAATAACTTTTCGCTGAAAGGGGTGGCGGATTTTTAGCTTTTGACAAATGCAGCGCTAAATCCTCTTTACTAAGAGGCTTAAGAAGTTGACCATCGGTAAATTCAAAGCCTTTATCGGTTGTACAGACTGTTGCAGAAACGATAAGGATATGAGTACGCGAAGCAAAGCGCTTCTCTTCTTCAAAACGCCGTACTTCTGCCGCAAGCTCAAATCCATCCGTTCCCCGCCCCATATTCAAATCAGTTAAGATTAGATTAATAGGTCTTCCAAGATCACACTGTGTTGTAAAGGCACGAAGTGCTTGTTCTTTACTCTCAACCGGAAAAATGCTTTTTAGTGGCACACCTAATTTTCTTAATAACTTGACCGTTAATTTACGATTTATAACCCCATCATCTGCAACTAATACTGATAATTTACTATAGTCCTCCGACTTAGTTAATTTATTAAGCACACTTAAAGGAACTGTGAGTTTGAAACTCGTTCCTACTCCTTTTATGCTATCTACCTTAATTGATCCTTCTACTTTTTTTAATGCAGCATTGACCGCACTTAAGCCACTGCCACTCCCCTCTATTGCGGTAAAGCGTTTATGGGAACCATCAAGACAACGAGCAGTTTGCTCCTCATCCATTCCAATGCCTTGATCCACTATAGAAAACCAAAGACTTCCTCCCTCCTCAACTAAAGAAACAGTGATATCGAGCGGTTTGGATGATAAAGAGGCCAATTTTGGTTTGGTAAATTTAATGGCATTTTGCATTAGGTTAACTAAAGAATAAAGCAACACTGCCTTAGGGCCATGCACGATATATTCCGTTGATGATGCTAAAATACCTGCTTTTTTTATAGGGACTAAGGCCTCACTAGATAACATATCAATCATGGAGTTCACCCAACCTACTAAGGCGAATTCCTCTTTGTCTGCTGGTGATAAGAGATAATTTTCGATAATTGAGGTATAGAGCTCACTTGCTTGGCTTAACTGTTGCAAGTGATAAGCACGCTCCATTCCCGCCAAACTATTTTTTAATTTAAGGGCTAGCTCTTCTGGGGGATTGGTTAATAATAGGCTTCGTAATTCATCCATGCTTTGTTTTAAAGCCTTCATGCTCGCTTGCAAATGTCCTAATGAGGCTGCTCTAACATTTCTTCCTTCATGCATTAAAGCTCTTTGTTGTTTTACTTTCAGTTGCAATTCATCAATGAGCTCATCCTTTGCGAAAATGGGGGGTGAGGGATGGGATAGGTTTAAATCAACTCCCTCGGACGCTACTGGTTTACGTGGTAAAACTTGAAGTGGATTTGTTTTCAGGACTGCATCCGTTTCCACTTTAATGGGTGCTTTACTCCCCTCTTTTGCCAAAACTTCCTTTTCACCGGGTAGGGCTTCAATTTCAGTATTTCTTAATGTAGAACCACATACTCCCATGGCTTAATCCTATCAAAAATAAGTGCAAAAATTATACACATGAAGATTTACCAGGGCAAGACCTAAAGAAAATTATATTAAGAAATAATGAATAAATAGTGAGTAAAAAGATATTACTCTGAATATATGCTAAATTTTATTTAGATAATAAGAATTTCCCAGCAAAAAGAAGGATTAAAGAGATCAATATGGATAACGCCTTAGCGTTCGATGAAATCACTATGAAGCGGATGCCTCAGTTTTTAATTCTAATTATCCTATTATTATTAGGGCTTCCTTATATTGGGTTGAATTTTGGCTTTGATTTTAGTATCCATTCAAGCCAATTATCTGGCCAATCCATGCATAATTATTTGCTTGAAGCGCAAGTTAGAGGTTATTTCCGCCAAACTTTATTACAGTGGTCCGGTTTTTCACTCGCAGCAGTAACCGTACTATTAGCCTTTACTCGTTATAAATTAAGTGGCGATAAAATAGCGCTAATTATTGGTTTGTCCATATTATTTTCTGGTTTTATTGAAGCAATCCATACTTTATTCATTGATGGATTGAGTTTAAATTTTAAGCAAAAAAATAATTGTGATGCGCTTATTTGGACTTTTTCTAATAGTGTTAGTGGTTTGATTCTGCTGGTAGGATTAAGTATTCTACTGAAAACAAGAAAGAAAAGTTATTTGCGGTTTTCCAGTTTTTCTCTTATTACCTGCCTTCTGCTCCTCCTTGCGGCAGGAACTATTTATAGCATTACTAACGCCTCATTTATACCTAAAATGTGGTTCGAACAGGAACATATTTCGCGTCCCTATGAAGGAATTTCGCTTGTTATTTACCTGTTCATCTTAATGTTTGTTTATCCTAAAATATATCGTAAATATCCCAGTATTTTGTCCCATTGTATTTTTTATATAGGTATTACCCAGATTATAACCGCTTTATATCTAATCTTACTCTCTCATGTGCCTTATGATAGCGCCTACAATATCGCTTATTTCTTAAAAGTGGTAAATTATTTTATACCCTGCGTATGTTTAATTATTAATTATGTGGTCTCTTACAGGGCTGTATTAGCTAGGTCCGGGGATCTGGAACAAAATTCAGGAAAAATAAGAGCTATTCCCGGTTTGTTAGTTCATTCACCTTACTCTCAGAATGGCTTATCCACAAGTCCATAGGCCAGGAGAGC
>NZ_RZGQ01000057.1 GCF_003989735.1 Legionella sp. km772
GAAAATCAAATAATCACTATAAAGATCAAGCATATCCATTTAATTCCCTCCCTAAAATTAAGGGCGGAATTCTAATGCTTTTTAGTCAAACTACAAGTTTATGTGCGTAACATGAGTTACTTAAGCCACTTAAAGAGCATTATGAGTCTAATAACTATCAAGTATTAGGCGCTTCATTGTCAGGTAAAGTCGCAAAGGCATTGCAAGCGGAAACAGGGATTGCATCCTCTACCATAGCCTCACTTATTTATCGGTTACGGAATAATCAAATAACCTTGACTAAAGATCATGTGTTAATCATTGATGAAGCGGGAATGGTTGATTGTTCGAGTATGTCCTATCTTATTGAGTCCGTGAACAAAGCTAGGGCTAAAATCATTTTAGTGGGTGACCCTGATCAATTAAAACCAATCCATAAAGGAGAGATTTTTCGAGGTATTGCTGCCCGGGTTGGTTATATTGAACTAGAGCAGATCAAACGACAAAGGAATCTTGATGACAGAAAAGCAAGCCTTGCTTTGGCGCGGGGCCAAGTTAGAGAGGCCATTGAACATTACTCCACCAAAGGAGCTGTTCACTTTTCAGATGAATGTGAAGAGGCCGTAAGCTTGCTTATTAACGAATGGGCACAGCAACAAAATGCGCAGTCCATTAAAGAACACACTATTTTGGCATTTACCAAGGCCTCTGTTGCCTTAATTAATGAACAAGCGCGCACCGTTATGCAACAGCAAGGAGTTATTGGGCAAGAAGGGTATGAATACCAGTCCCAAAATGGCACACAAAAAATACAGTTGGCATTAGGAGAGCGAATTTTATTTCGCCAAAACAATAAGGATTTAGGTGTACGAAATGGTGAGTTAGCTACAATTACTCATATCAATACTAATGAATTCCACGCAACATTGGATAGCGGTGAACAGGTTATTATTCCAAAATCTTATTCATTCATTGATTATGGTTACGCTTTAACTGTGCATAAATCTCAAGGAATGACCTGCGATAATATCAGTGTGTTTGTTGATAGTCCTTATTGGGATAAGAATTTAGCTTTTGTTGCTATGACGCGCCATCGAGAGTCGTTAAACATATACACCAGCAAACATTATCATCCTGATGTACAGTCATTAATTAAAACTTTATCGCGTACCACCATTAAAGATAATGTAATTGATTGGCCTTTAGACTTTGCCATGCGGGCTGGATTTGAGCCGGATAGCTTGATTGGAAAAACCATTAATACGTTTACTAAAGCGGCTCACCTTATAAAAGGCAAGTGGAATTACATAGTGAATTATGAAGCTTATTTGAATACTCAAAAACTCAAAGCCTATGCATCCCAAAATTATCGAGTCAAAGCTGTTGGCCATCAAATTGCCGAACTACTTGATGAGGCTGCTGATTTACGAAAACAGTTTAGACTTATCGACAAAGAAGCTCGTCAGCAAGGAATAAAGCAATCAGAACACCATAACTTTGATGCACTATATAAAAGAAGTGTGGAGAGGGATAAAAGCGCGGCTTTTCTTATTGGAGAGCAAAAAGAATTTATTGAGCTATATGACATTACTACAAAAGGGTTAGATACTGTTAAATCATACGCTGAACGACATGAACGTTATAAAACAATTACTACCATAGCTCAAACCCCTCAAATAGAAAAATTATCAGAACATGTAATCAGCCAAGCTAGCTTGATTGATATTCAAAAAGACAGATATCATATTAATTCTATAGCCAAAGCGTGCAACAAATCCGCCGAGCTATTGATTACGCAAATCAAGCATATACAACAACTACATAAAGAAAGAGCATGGGGTGTGCTTTGTAAAAAATACCCTGAACTAATCCAGTATGAGCAATTAAGTATGAAAAATAATAAAACAGCAGGCTTGATAGGCGAGCAACACCGTCAAAAACTGCAAACGGCTGCTGCTGCCATTATGATAAACAAGGATTTGATGAGTACGTTACAGAGGTCGCTTCCAGCAGTTGCGAAAACAATTCAACAGCGTGCGGCGCTTCAGCAACAGGAGCGCTCGCTTTAAAGAACGAAACTTTTCCAGACAATTGCGACAGCTTAACTTTTGGCTTTACTTTATCTAAATATTGGCCACCATAATGATTCGCTAGGGAAAGCCCTAATGCTAAAACAGCAAATAGAAGAGGCACTACAGGATTGCTAACTAGCGTTAAAGAGAGTGACGGTAACATAAAGTATTTAAAGACAAATAAAAGTATTGATACAGATAAAACAGCACAATTAAGTACAAGTTTTTTTAATTTAAGCTTATACAAGGCGGCCGCATGAGCTTCTGTCTTTTTCATTTCAATTAAATGTTCCTCTGATAGATTGTTTTTGGTTATCTCTCCATTGAATGACTGTTTAAAGGTAGAGAGTTCCCTTAACTCAAGCCAACCTCGAAGCATAAAAACACCTAATTCTAAGGCAGAAAATGCACAAGAAGTTTTTAATAAAGTGGTTGGTAAAACAGCTGATATGAGGCTATGTGCATCAAGAAATAACTCAAACCATGAATGAGATAATGCTTGTTTTATCCCTTGTAATGGCAATGAATCAGTAAAAAGCGGTTTTACTAATAAAGTAAGATTCATCAATAACCTTAATCCATTTATAAGCATACCTATGTAATGCAGTATTAAACGAAGGCTATTGAGGATAAAGTCCATAATAATCCAATGCCCATCTGATATTAAGGGCAAAGAATGGGCGAGCAGTAATCGACATCTTGAAATGAGTATACGAGGCCAAAGAGATCGCGACATGATTTTTCGGATTTGCCGCTCAATCTCCAAGGTATGTTGTTTGGGTTGTAGTGTACTTACGTACTTGTAGGTTAATGAACTTAAAAAGTGCTCAGGCCTAAGCACCTCTTGTTCATCGTCATCCCCATCGTGCAGTCCATGCAGCGAATCAAGCAGCCATTCATCCATATTAGGCTGCTGGGGTGGTTTTTTCATATTAGGTTTCTAGTGCCTCCAAAAAAGATGATTGAACCGATAGTGGGCGAATAAAGGGATAATGCTGTATGGCTTGTTTGGGGACGCCTACCGGCTCAAAGGTATGCTGTTTCATTGCTGGGTCTTTGTACCAAATAAATTGGCCAGCTTTTACCGGTGGGTGACCGGTGCGCATAATCAGAATTAAATGTTCGGTTAAACGCATTACTTCATCAGGACGCATCAGCGGAATAGCTTGGTAATTATAGTTTTTCGATTCGGAATAGCCTTGATGTTGAATGCTTGCCGAGCCTCCCGATACTTGAACTGTTCGAGTACCCAGTAACTTACTTACGTATTCTGCATCGTGAATGTCTTCTGTTGCAAAAGCGATTTTGGTTTTAATATTAGTAAAGGCTTTTGCCTCATCTTGAGAATATTGTTCATAGGTTTGGGCTATGTATTGCATCATTAAGACGCAGCGCACCCGGTATTCACGTAGTAATTTAAGGGAGCGTCTTAAGCGTTCGATACGTCCTAAAGATGAAAACTCATCAATCAAACATAACAAAGGATAAGGTTCTTTTACTGGGTCGGGAATTTCCTTAATCATCACCGATATTAATTGTTGCCAAAATAAAGTGAGCAATGGAGAGAGTCGCTCCATATCGTCATCAGTAAAGCCAATATAGAGGGTCATTGGTTTAGAGCGTAATTCGCGTAAATCGAAATCAGTACCACTGGTTGCCGCATCAATCGTTGGATCGTCAAATAACTCAAAATAGCCTGAGAATGTTTCAAGGATTGAGCTTCTCGTTTTTTCATAATTATTAAGATAGGAGTAGCCGTTACGGTAAAATTCAGGATCGAGATGGTCAGTTTCCTTTAACAATGAGATTAACCAATCATCAAAGTCCGCTTGCTTTATAAGGCGATTTATTTCACCTAATGTAGTTGGCCGTTCAGGGGTATCCAATAGATATAACACGGCTACTTTGAATAATTTGCGTGACGCTTGCTGCCAAATGGGATCGGATTTTTTGTTATCAGGAATTAGAATATGCGCCATACGTTGAATATCTGTAAGACGCTGTACTTTATCGTTTGAAATGAGTGATAAAGGATTGTATCTATGGGTTACGTGCTCTTCATTGGTTGGAGCCCAACAATAACACTGATGCCCTAATACCTGTTGTCTATAGCCTGAAGTGGTTTTAAACAGCGTTAACTTGACGTCATTACACACTACAGAATAAGGATAATGAAATAAATTGGGTATGCCTATGCTGCGGGTTTTACCACTTCCTGTTGGGGCAAAAACAAGCACGTGCTCAAAGCCATTGGAATAGAGTGGTGCTCCATACTTTTTACCGATAATAATGCTTTGCTCTTCCTGCTTGAAGAATAGGGCTTTCTTCATTTCAAAACCGTTGGCAAAGTGGGCGTTTCCTAGTACTTATTTTTCTGGTCTTATTTTATTAAAGAGATAAAGACCCAGTGCAATAAAGCTAATAAGAAAAAGTGCACCTTCTGTTTTAATAAAAGCAGACCAAAGTTCTAAGTTCTGATAGTGAAGATTGGCCAAATCAATAAGCCCTAACAAGGAGTGGATTTCCTCTAAAAATAACCAGGAAAAAATAAAATATCCTGCTATAAAAAGCCCCGTACTTATTAAAATACTACTGCTCACCATATAAGCTAAATACCGCTTAAATCCTTTCTGCATAAGTCCAAACAGGCAAAGCATCATTAAACTGGTAATAGAACAAGCAATTGCTATCTCATTTAAAAAGCCATGATGTATTAAGTCTTTTAATACAATGGGCGTGGCAAACTGAGTCACCCCAGTAAGCAATAAAGCGATTTGGCAGCTTATTTGAATAAACGTAACACCTGCCAGGAGGTAAATACTTATTTTATTGAGCGTGTTTATAATACACCTCCACCAAACGTCGGCCTTCCGTAGTTTTTTGTAATTGCACGACTACATCAATAACTTCATGCAATATCTTGTAAATGTCTGCCTCCTCCATGCCAGCCACTTGATTTAATTTATAGAGTTGCGCCATGCGCATAAAGGCAACGCGTGGATTATTGGCATGTATGGTGGCTAATGCGCCACTGTGTCCTGTAGAGCAGGCAGAGACAAAATCAAAAATCTCCTTTCCTCTGATTTCCCCCATGATGATGCGGTCTGGTCTTAACCTTAACGTGGCCTGTACTAAATCTTGCATGCTAATGCGCGCTATGGATTCACCGGTTGGTTTTAATGCTTTTAATCGCACCAGATTAGTGTGGGGACACTCTATTTCATAAGTGTCCTCAAGAGTGATAAGTCGCTCATCTCGTGGTATTTGTCCCAGACAACTATTTAAAAAAGTGGTTTTCCCAGAAGAGGTACCACCTGAAATAATAATGTTTTTCTTATTAACAATGGCTTGGCTGATAAATTTCAACCAATCTTGTGAATGATATAAATGAAGAAGGTGGGATTCATTATCCTCTTGAGTAGGTTTATCTAAGCCTACAGCTAGTGCTCGCGAAAAAAAACCTATCTCCTTGTAGTCCTCGAAACTCAACTGCTTTAAGGTGAATTTTCGTATCGATAAGGTTTCATAAAGAGAGGCTGGTGGAATTACCAATTGCACTCTGGAGCCATCTTTTAAGTTACCAGACAAAATGGGTGCGCCTTCCGATAAGGTTTGCTTGTTTTCATTCGCCAATAGTACGAATAAACGTCTTAGATATTGAGTAGTCAGCTCAGGCATGTCTAAGCGTTGCAATATCCCTTCACGCTCAATATAAATTTCTTGTGGCTTATTAATTAAAATTTCAGAAACATGCTCATCATCTAAAAAGCATTGTAGTGGGGCTAAAAGCCCCGTTGAACCAGGAGCACAACGTGCTTTGATGGCATCCATTTCAACCCCTACCCGCAACACGGTAAAAATCCAAATCATGGGCTACAAAAATCTTAATCTCAGCACCTTGATTGGTTTGTAAGGTAGTATTTTGTTGCATGTCTTGTTGCAGGGTTTGATTAGCCGCTTGCTGGAATGAACCTGCAACGTTCATTCGGTATTGCGCCATGGAGTTGTATTGGTCTTGTCCATTAACCCCTCCGGTTGCAGAAAATGCACCTAATACAGAAAGCAGAGCGCCGCTGCCAAATCGCTCAAAGAAATGACGGTCAATATAATCGGCAGCTACTCCTGAGCGACCTATGGAATCAGAGCCTGGGCTATTTAAAGTGACTTTTACCCCATTGCTCATTTGTATTTGGTTCCAGACGATAAAAATACGACGCTGTCCTTGAGTAATAGCAGTATTAAATTGTCCGATTACCGATGAGCCTTTGGGGAGCAATAATCGATGGTCTGATAATGAATAGATGTCATGCTTTGTAATTGCTTTTACCATGCCTGCCAATTCAGAGTTAATTGCTGTCTCTAAGGTTGCAGGAATCATCTCGCCTGCGGGCACTGTCCAATTGGGATGAGGTAGACGTTTTGCAAATACTGTTGTGATATCATTTTGCTGATTTAAGAATTGAGAGTTAGCATCTTGCCCCATCAATGTTTTCTGAGCTTCTTTTTTCGCTTTTAAGGCGCTTATAGGGGAATCCGAACCACTGGCGCTAAAAAAGGTTGATGGTGCATTCATCCGCGCTAGCGTCTCTTTAGATACCGTGTTTTGTGAAGCATTTCTAATTTTTGGTGGATGATTCGGGTCGCCACCGTGATAGCCTGTTTGTGCTTTATTTTGTTCTCTAAGGGCTGCAATAAGCTCTAGATTTTGGCTTAAGGCAAGAGATGGACTTTGCTTTTCGCTCTCTTCAGTCACTTCATTACTGTGGCGTTTAGGCAGGAACCCACTTAATGCAATGAGCGCACACAAAACAACGGTACCAATCCATAACGCTCGGTCTTTCCATTTGATATGATTGTCTTTTTTTGCAACTTGAGTTCTATTGCTTAATACATCCGGTGTTTTGTTGTCCGTATTCATTGAGGTCTCCTGTTGGCAGCAATGCGATTAATTTCTTGAGCATTAAATACGGAAGTAGTGAGTCTTCCTTGGCGTAGAGTAAATTGTGGCGCTAGGCGTTGCACCACAATGTATTTGCCTTCACGGCGACTATTGACGGTGGACTCTTTACCGCTGCCATCCTCAACAGCGAAAATGGCAGGTACTGCACCAGTGTTCGTTAATTCAAAATAAGTAAACCGCCCATCATCAAACACATGGCGTGGCACTAATTGCGGACTACCGCTAAAGCGATAGGCTGCATTGACTACTTTGGGTTGAGGAGTGACTTTTGATGCGTTGTGTTGGGCCGTTACGGGCTTAGGTTTTGCTTCTACATACGTAAACTTTAAAGCGTAGGTTTGTTGCTTTGAGTCAGCACTTAAGTTTTTGCTACTTAACAGATGAAAATAATAAGCATGTTTATTGGTCACCACCGTCATATTGGTATCTGAATTAAACTGTGTCGGCTTAACAAAAACAATATTGCTAAGCTCTGGATGGTAAGTCACCATCCACGCAGTTGTATCACCACCTTCAATATCCAATATCTCTTCTTTATCGGCGAATTGAATTTGAGTCGTTGTGAACGGTATACCATGCACAGGCACCACATCATTTTCCCTATAGACCACTTGTTTGATGCGCGCATCTTGGGTCAATGGAGTAGGGTTATTTTGCGCTAAAGCACTGGTTAAAGGCATTAAGCACGCTATGCTAATTAAGAATGATTTCATACATGAGCCTCCGTTGCTCTTAGTTGTTTACTGTATCGAGTGACTTCAAAACCATCCCAATTTTGCCAACGTTCTTCTGGGGATGATGGCGGTGTGCCGTATTGCCAGGAAATTAGGGCGTTATAATGGGTAGAAGTTGATTTACCCGTGGTTTTGTCTGTATCCACTAGACTAAATACCACTTCAGCTAACGCATGATGGTCTTTGTGCAATCCTTCTTCATTGGCCAACATGGAATCGAGGAAATTAATGCTGTAAAGGCGTACTTCACGTTTGATTTGGTTACCTAATAGATGAATGGGTGAGGCTTTATTCGCCGCATCGTGCTCATTCACGTATTCCTTTGCTACCACGTTATTTGAAAGTAAATGTATTAACTCAAATTGGGCTCTATAACTGGAAACATCATAGGACTCTCGGTTTTGAATGTAGCGAGCAATGTCACTACGGACTTGGTCTTCGTTAAGCGGCGTTTGTTTGTTGGCTACCGCATCCACTGTGAGTACCCCATTATCATAATGGTGCACTAACAGCGGTACTATGGTTTGGTAATTAGCCAATACGGCTACAGCAATGAGTGATATGACATTCAATAGCATGGCAGTTAGAAAAGCGACTTGGTAGCGTTTTCGTGATTGTTCTATACGTCCAAAATTATCATCAGCCCAAGTTCTCGCATGGTTAAAATAACGTGTTAACGACGGTTGTTGGCTCATCAAGCACCTCTTCTTAAGTTCTTATGGAGTTGTTTAAATAAATTGTGACCGGCATTACCCAGTTGCTTTCCTTTATCTAATGCCGATGCCGCTCTTTGTGTGTTGTTGCGCATGAAGGTTTTGGAAAATCGACCAGCACCTAAACTGCTTCCTATAAAACCACCGACCATTGCAGCCCCACCTGAGGTACAAACGGAACCGCCTATACTTTTACCAATACATACCGCTTGGAATATTCCCGTGATACATAAGCAGGCAACAATAAAAATAGGAATCCAAATTGCAGCACTTACTTGAGTGCTATCCGTCATAAAAGAAGAAGTCACCCAATGTAATAAGCGCACACAAAGTCCTACTACAGCGGATACAAAAATGAGTACAAAGGAAAAACCAGACAATTTACCAAGCCAGCGCTCAAAAAAAGGTTTGGTTTGGTCAAACAAAGTGAATACGATAAATAGAGGTGCGGTGCATAATACAAGGGCCATCATAAGCTTGGCGGTCACTATCTCTATAAAAGCTAACCCTAGCGTGATGCTGCCCGATAGGAACACCATCATCCCTGCAAAATAAGGCGTCGGTTTTCTTAATGAACCAATTTTAAATAAATCACACCCTAACTTTAAAATTTCATTTAAAACATTTTGTATCCCTTGGTTAATAGAGGAGCCTAATCCTTGTTGATTAAGCGCTAACATCAGCTTTGTGCCGATGGTTTCACTACCTACAATAAATAAATCACGCACATAGAAAGAAAATAACTCCCAATTCAGTGCGAACATATAAATAAGCCCGGCACGAATTGCGAAACGAAATAACTCGTGTTGAGGCTGTTTAATGACGCCTTGCGCTATGCCATACCCTTTAAGTACTATATAAAGAATAATCATAGAGGCTAATGGGGCTTGGAGTATGGAAGCCATTGCTTTATAGCCATCAAAAACAAAGTGACGAGTTAATCTATCAATTTCGCCAGCCAGTTGAATGATAAAATTGTTGTAGGTCATGGCGTTCATTAGTGCGCCTCGATAACAAAGCGAGGCTCGTGCGTGACTGCAAATTCGGCATAATCATCCGCAATCGTTGTAAAGAACGCAGCATCAATTAAATCTTGAGCTCTAAGCTTATTAAACCCCGGATAATGTCCTTCTCTAGCAAATTCCATCATCCCTAAATACAATGCAGTACACTGTAATTCAGGACTTTTTTTACCGTCCATACACTCTAAGTAGCCATACCCATAGGAGTCTTTTTGCGTCAGGATATGAAGACACTTTTCCGCATTAGCTGAGGCATTCAGAAGAAAGTTAAGTGTGTCTTGCTTGGAGTGTGTTTTTAATGGATTGTCATGATGACAAGCACATAATGTAAGAACGCTTAATAGTACAATGCACTGTTTCAATGCTCTATTCATTATTTTTCCTCTGTAAGCACCACTTCATTAATTGGGTATTGCGGGCAATACCGACCAAACTGAGCGCAAGGGGAATCTAAATCGGGCGGTTTTGACGAACAGCCATTGAGTAAGCTCAGTAGTAGCAATGCAAACATCCCTTTCATGGTGTACTCCTTGTTCAGTGGGGTAATCGATTAAAGCGTGCAATTTCAGCTCGGTCTTGTAATTCAGATAAGCTGTCTTGTGCTGTTTGTTGACTTATTAGGGCTTGTAGTCTCAGGCTCATCAGCTGAATAAAAGCAAGCTCCGTAAGTAGTCTTGAATTTAAATCAATGGCGCCTTTGGTATTGGCTGTTTTTTCAATTTGTTTGGATAGCTTATGCAGTGCTTCCATATGCTTATTAATTTCGTTGTAGCTTTCGGTGGTTTGCACAAGGACTGCGCGATTGACGGCTTTATCTTCTTTAAAGCGTGCTGCTTGTCCGGGCGTAGTATTGTTTGCATAACTCGATTCATTCAATGCAGGATGATTTTTTTCATAGGCGCTAACTAATTCCTTATATCGGGTGGAGTTGCCACCCGATAAGTTCTGCAATGCATCTTGCCAAGTACTTACTGGTGATTGCCAACTTTGTAATGAATCCAATCCATTGTTCAAATCACCAAATCCATAATGGCCTGAGTTCATCGATTTTAATTGGTTTAAATTATTTACTTGCGCTTGAGCGGTTTCATAGGTATCACGTAACACGCGGTATTGTTCTTGTAACTCATTTAATTGCTTCATTGCTAAAACAATCATTTGTGCATCTTCGACACCTAATAAATCCGCATGACCTATAGGAGATAACAAGCTTGCAACTAATACGGTAGAACACAGGAGCACTTTTTTATTCATAATGCACTCCTTTCAAAGAAGGTTGGTAACCATTGGTTAGGATGAGCTCCATACTTCTCTATTAATTCATCAACTAACTTCACTGAATTGGTATTAGCTGATAGTACTCGGATGTATTGTTTAAGGTCGCTTAAATCAAGACGACACAATAATGATTCATGTTCTTGCTTGTAGAGAAAAATCCTCGACTCTGGAGTATTTTCTTTAACTGCCTCAAATTCTGACTCAGTAAGTTTGAGTGCATCAATATAGACCTCTCGTTCCGCACGTGGATTAGGAAACACAATAAGCGTTGCTAAGTTATCAAAGACAATGTGTCTAATCGGTGAATTAATAATGGTTTGAGGTGATTGGGTATCAAAAATAAAATGCCCATTCTTTTTACGAATAGTAGGCAACCATTCACGAAGTGTTTTTTCCCAAAAGGAGGATGCAAATAATTGCCATGCTTCTGCCAATATAAACGAGGTTAATCGGCCATCTAGGCATTGACGCATGCGGTGTAATAAATACAGATACACTGGTGTTGCTATCAGTTGAGGGGCTTGATCCATCAGATACGTGACATCAAAGCCTACCTTATCAAAATTAAAACTAAGTGCATCGAACTCATTATCAAATAACCAATGAAACTCTCCATCAATACGCAGACTATCCTTTTTAAGCCAACGTCTTAAGTGCGGCCAACGTGGAAAATCGATGGGTAAATACTGGCTGACAATGCTTAAGGTTCTATATTCTGGAGCTAATTGCTCGTAAACATAATCAATACAGTCATTAATGGTTTCGGCAATGGAGCTGGGAATCATTTGCTCGTTCTCTTCTAAGAGCAGTGTGGCAAACCATGATTTAAGAAAGGAGCGGTTTTCTGGAGTATCTGGAAGCTGTAAGGGATTCATAGCAACATTGCTGGATGGTGCTATTTTGTTATATCTGCTGTTACCGGACGCTAGGATGTATATTTTAGAAGATTCATCTCTATCTAACATGAAGCACCGGCCACCAAAACGCCCCATCTGAGCATCTAAGAAATTAACCAGAGTTGTTTTACCGGCATTATTTCCACCAAATACTGCAGCATGGCCTTTAGTAGGATTGGTGCGTGAGCCACGCACGTGATAGTTAAAATACACAGGCGATTTAGAGGGCGACTCAAGCAAAGTAATTGCTCCACCTAAAAAATTTTCATGTGCATAACCGCTCTTAGTGTTATGTAACGAACAAAACTCAGTGAAATTTTCTGAGGTGATTAATGAGGCACGTGCTATAAAATGGGGATTGCAGGGAATCTGGCTCCAAAAAGCAGGTTCTTGGCCTAACGTTTCTTTCACTACCACAATACCTGAGCTGGCATAACGCTTCGTAGCTTCTAAAATAAGTTCATCTAATGATTCTTTGGTTGGTGCAAGCAGCATCAAGGTATGGTGATGAGCGCCTAGCAATACTGTTTCGCTCGCAATACCATCTTCTAAATGAGCTAAGACATCCATTTGGCTAATGGCTTTGTCTTCTGCATTAATTAATTTAGAGCGTTTTTTAGTAATTCTATCCAGAGCACTATCACGCCCAATGGGGGCAAAGGTATGTGTAGAAATAAACTCACAATCTAAAGAGAGTAAGTTATCTAATAAAATACTCACTGTGTGCGTTGGATATTTTTTTAATGAGAGTAAGGCGCCAAAAGTGCACTCGCTAAGGGTATTTCCTTGAAACTGAATGTACTCACCAAAAAGTAATTGATAACGGCTGAGGTATTGGCCTAGGTGTCCTTGAGGATAAAGCACCTCTTCTTTAAACGTCTCAGGAATAGCATTAGCAATCGGAGGACTATAAATGGGCTTTTGAAAGTGAGGCGTTTGACCTGCATTGACTACTAAGCCAAGAAACTCTAATAGCTCGCTATGGCCTAACTCTTTATCCCGATCACCTAAAAGTGTTGCGCCAAATGATGATAAATTAGCCTGCAATTGGCTTACGGTATTTTGAAGCACGGTGCAGTTCTTTTCTCGTTGCAGTTGCTTTAGCTCCGAACTTACATGACTAATACTTTTTATTCGTTCAATCCATGTGCTGGTTTTATTGGAGTTATCACCTTTTAATACGATTGTTAAATACAGACTATTTTGATAAGCCTTCTTATTAGCAAAGCGCTGGTGATAGCGTTTATCAAGGTCACGTGCAAAGTCAGATGTAAAATTCCCAGTTAATACGCATGATGTTTTGTGTCTATGAGTGGTAATGTAGACGATAAAGCGAGAATCCAGACCTATTAGGGCTTGGTGTAATAAAAAAAGTTGATGATTTAGCACCTCTGGTTCTGCTACCTCAAAAGAAATACCCTCTACACGTAGCACAGAACCTACTAATCCTGATTGAGACTCAAAAATGCAGGGTGAGTTGAGGTGTGTTATAGGAAAGTTATCTGAGATTTTTGCCTCTTGAGTAACAGGCTTTACTAGTTTAAAACGGTTCATAAGCACGCACCTTCCAAAGTGTTTTATTGGGGGTATGAGGCAATAAATAGCATTTGGCACAAATCGTAAAAAAATGAATGTCGTAGCGACACACTAACCAGCCAAAGACATGCAACGGAATAAAAATTAAGCCATACAGTGGAGCGAACCCTATAAAGGCACACATAGAAACCATGAGGTTGATGATGTGGTATTCAAAGGTAACTCCCAAGGTCATTGCTGGTCGGGTCAGTGCATTAAAAATGGGGCTGCTTTTAAGCGTATCCACAATCACCTCCTAGCCCACACAATAGCTGTATATAGATCCAGCGCCAAAGATGATGCCAAGTCCAATGAGAATCATCACGAAATATTCTTTAGGAAACTTTCCCCTGAAACACATGAAACCCGCTATAACAATGCAAAGAAAACCTACTGCCTTAGCAATGCCTCCTTGTAGGTAGTGAGCCGATCGGTTAAGGATGCCTTCGACACTTTGGGCTTGGGACGAACAAGGGAATAGGGCGCAAGCTACTATCAAATAAGTTAGCGTTATCTTTTGCTTTATTTTTTTAAAAGAGCTCATCGGGCACCTCTATTTAAAGAAGCACATTTTTCTTGTGCACGGTTTTGAGAAAATACTTCTTCCCGGGCAATATCAATATGTAAGGGGGCATCTATCCCTATGCTAATGATGTCATCCTCAACTTTAATCACCTTCATTTGAATACGACCTTTGTCCATAAGTATTTGCTGTCCTGCCTTTCTGGTTAAAACCAACATAGCTATCTCCTTTTTTTAAGCTAAATGCTTCAAACACTGTTTTACATTGAAGGCGACAATAGATTCTTGTGCTCTGATATGTTCCTCTTTAACTCGAAACTCCTTTCGCTTTTTAATTTGTTTGCAGTAATAAATCATTTGCGGCAATGTAGGAGGCATTTCGTACTGCTCCCTACAACCAAGAATGGCTTCACTTAAGACATCGTCAGCAAATCCACTCAACCCTTCATGCCATTCTTTTTTGGCAAACTTCAAAAACACTTCCTCTTTAAACTGGCTTCGCCAAATATGCCCATAGAAGGCAGCAAACTTTGAGAACAATAAGTCAATACGCTTTTGCTCTCTATTGGCATCGCAAGATGGAGATGACATTGCTTGCTCTTGGCTCTTCTTCATCACAGGGAGGGCAGAACAAGTCTGCGCCGGTGTTACGTACTCTAGTATTTTTTTCATGCTTTGCATGGCTTACCTCCTGTAATGCGTCCATAAATAATCCGTCCTCCCAGCAACGCTGAGCTAACCAGTTTGCTGGATATTTCCAAGGTGGTACCCAAGTGCCTTGTGCTTTAAGTTGATCTCTGTGCTGAATTTGTTGCTGTAATGCGTGCATGATCTGCTGAAAGAGTTCTGCGTTTGGTCTTAACTGCTCAAAAGCGGCTTGTGCATTGCTCTTTGATTTTCGCTCTGGATACAACGACCAAAATTGTTCGAATTGCGCTAATAAATAAATATAATAATTATCTTTATTAAGAGGTATGGCGGCTTTGGATGGTTTTGCTATGGCGCCTTGTTCCGCCTCAACCTCAGAAAACACAGTGTTTATAAGGCCTGTAACGGGTGGCTTTATGGTGGTTTTCTGTGGCGGGTTTATGGCGGCTTTATTTTGGACAGAATAACCCAAAGTAGCCAATTCGCACTTTAAAATTAAATGCATCTCTTCAGAGTGCACAGCAACTACACCAACACGCACTAAACTAGCAATGGATCGCCGAACTTGATCACGAGAAAAGCTTTGGCTTTTAATACCAGGATGCGGTTCTATGTAGAGTTGCTCAGAAATGGATTGATGACTGATGCGTCTTTTAATGCCGACTAGTCCTGTTTTTACGTCCATATACGGTCGTATCCCTCTCAAATAAGTTAGTTGCTGTATGTGAGGTAACCCACATAATGCAGCTAATTCGTCCTGATTAATTAAATAATCCAACATCCCTATACTTCTCCATATGCAAAGTCCAATTACGTGCAAAACTCTTATTGAGCAAAATTGCTCGAAACGAGTAATTTAAATTTAAAGTTAACACACATTGAGAATGAGTCAATATCTGTTATCATATTTTTAAGAATATTTTTTGTATGCCAACTGAATGAGTATTAAAGAGAAAATTGGATTAAGGATTAAACAAGAGCGCACGAGTAAAAAGCTCACTATGAGAGCGCTTGCTGAGTTAACTGATAACTTAAATATCTCCCGCATAAATAATTATGAAAGGGGAGAGCGAACTCCTGGACCTGAGGAAATTAAACAGTTAGCCAAGGCCCTAGATGTTTCTCCTTCATTTTTAATGTGTCTTTCAGATGATCGGCAAGGAAGTTTTAAAACACCCGGTTTGGGTGGATTAATTCCAATTCTTGATTATAAAAGCGCTTGTGAACCTGTTTTAGCAATCCAAAAAATAAAAGACGAGTTGTATTCCGAAAAGCTCGATTTAGTGCCAATAAACTCGGATGTTCAGAAACGCATAGGAAAAAATGCGTTTGCACTTTTAGTTAAAGATGAAAGCATGCTTCCTGAATTGAGGTTCGACGATATTTTGATTATTGACCCTGACACTCAACCCAGCCCTGGCGATTTTATAGTAGTGAAATTAGAGAGTGATGTAGAGGTCATTATCAGGAAATATAAAAAGCTATCCGCTTCAATAGATGATCCTGAAGTTAAATTAATTGCACTTAATAATGACTGGCCAGAAGTGATGATTACTAAAGACTTTAAGAAAATACTTATGGGAACAGTTATTTCTTTGTTCCGAACAATTAAACGTTAACATTTAAGAAATAAAATTTTCATTAATTAGCAATTTCCCTTTATTGATCTATAGTTAACCAGATCAATTAATTACATTTTTCCATTCTTTATAAAGTTCTCGCTTTATTTTAAGAGGTATTTTTACGTTTATGTCTTGTCCTGAATTAGTGTGAATTTTTATTCGTAAGAATAAAAAATTTATAAATTTTGAATCTGGTTTAAAGCCTATATTTAAAATATGTAAAATATTTCTTGGATAATAAATAGACCCTTCTTCTCCTTCGTTTAATTTTATTGGTAATTGCGTGGAAAAAGATTTAAAAGGACCATTAAAAAACTCTGTTTCCGTAAGCCATTTTCTTTTCCAGGGCAAATACGCATAACTCCATTGCACATTCAAAACTGTGCAAATTCGAATATTGATATTTACAAAATTTAATGTAAATACCCATGTTTGTTTATTTGAGGGAGATACAATTAGACCATTCGACAATTTAGCCTTGATGATAGTTTCTGATGCTCTTTTAGACAGTTTATATGCCATAAAAGAAATCCAATACATAGCTATAGCCATTAATGCTTGAATGGCCGCCGAATATTTATTTAGTTGTTCCAAAAAATCTAAAAGATAATTCTGATATAGGCGCGGATTTTTAGACGAAAAAAAGGTATTTTTAAGAGCTATTCTTCTAATATAAGAGGGGAATAGAATGACCAAAAAGCGAAATTATTACACTGCATCAAAAAAATCAAA
>NZ_RZGQ01000058.1 GCF_003989735.1 Legionella sp. km772
AAATCAAATAATCACTATAAAGATCAAGCATATCCATTTAATTCCCTCCCTAAAATTAAGGGCGGAATTCTAATGCTTTTTAGTCAAACTACAAGTTTATGTGCGTAACATGAGTTAATAACAAAAAAGCACGCGTACCTCGTTATGCATCCTCTTATAATATAGCCGGTAGTTATGGTCGGGTGTGGATGTTCGTTCCTCCTGATGATGCTGTCAACGAAAATGGACGTCTTGATTTTTGGTATCCGGCGGACTCCTTAACCTCTGCAGAAGTGAAGCAATTAATTCAAACAATTGCCCCTATGGCTACAATGGATGGAATTAATATTCCTGAAAATTTATTTCAACTACTGCAAAAAAGGGAATATAAAGATGTTTTTTCTCCACCCGTTTATTTGAGCTGTGACGCTTTGCTCGCGTGTTTGCAGCGCTTTTATCAGGCCGTGGATGAATTAGCCCGTACTAAAGGGTTTGTTCTAATTGATGTAGCAGTAGGGAAGACTTCTCCTAGTAAATATAAGGCCAAGCATACCGGAACTTTCTTTAATTCTAAGGTGTCTATAGAAGGTAATAGTATAAAGCAGGAAAATACTCCCGTGGGTAATTTTTTAATTCCTGATATGGGGTAAATTGAAGGAGATTCCTAATAATTGGCGAAAATGCACAATAAGCGTTACAATTAGCGCCATTTTATCCTTTGTCGAAGCCTTAATGAAAAAGCATGTTACGATAAAAACGACTGTTCTTTATAAACGTTTATTAGCCTTTGTTAAACCTTTTTGGCCAGTATTGGTTTTAGGTATTGGTGCTAATATCCTTTACTCCGGGATAGACGCGGGTTTTACTTACATGATGATGCCCTTTTTAGACAAAGGACTGATTCATCTAGATATGGCTTTTGTGAAAACTATTCCCTTCATTGTCCTCATTGGTATTACTTTAAGAGGCTTGGTTAGTTCTTTGGGAAGTTATTGCATGACTTGGGTGGCCAGGTCGGTAGTTAAAGTGCTGAGGCAACAAGTATTCGCTCATATTTTACATTTACCTGCTGATTATTACGATGAAGCTACTTCAGGGCAGATGCTTTCTAAAATTTTATATGATGTAGAGCAAGTCGCACAAGTTAGTGCTGACGCCTTAACTGATTTTGTGCAGAATGTTTGTTTGGTGATTGGCTTATTAACCGTCATGATGGTTATTTGCTGGCAACTGTCGTTAATGTTTCTATTAACGGTACCTTTTGTTGGATTTATCGTGAATTACACTAATAAAAGAGTACGCCGGATTAGCCATAAAGTGCAGCAGACCATGGGGGAAGTGACCGAAATTGCGAGCGAGGCAATTGAAGGGTATAAGGTTGTACGTGTTTTTGGTGGCACAGCTTATGAAAAAGAGAAATTTAATCAAGCTACAGAACACTCCCGGCATAACGATATGAAAGTTGCGATAAGCAAGGCCTTGAATGTTTCTGGGGTTCAGACAGTTATTGGTATTGGTATCGCCATGATTATTATGGCTGCTATTCAATTATCGACGTACATTGTGATCACGGCAGGCTCTTTTTTAGCCATTATTGCAGCAATGTTGCAACTCATTAAACCCATGAAGACTTTAACTACTTTGAATGCAACAATACAACGCGGTTTAGCGGGTGCGGAGAGCGTTTTTAATTTATTAGATTTACCCTTAGAAAAAGAAGAGGGGATAGTGTTAGCTGAAAAAGCTCACGGCGAGTTGCACTTTAAAAATTTAAGTTTTGCTTATCGAGAAGGGAAAACTGTATTGCATGATCTTAATTTTGTTATTGAGGCGGGAACTTCTGTGGCTTTAGTGGGGCATTCAGGTAGTGGCAAAACGACTTTAGCTAGCTTATTACCGCGCTTTTATGAGTTTACTGAAGGAGATATCTCTTTAGATAACATCTCAATCAAGCAATTAAATTTAACCAGTTTGCGAGCACAAATGGCTCTTGTCAGCCAGAATGTTACTTTATTCAATGATACTTTAGCTAATAATATTGCTTATGGGCGCCCTGATTTAACTCGCCAACAAATCATTACTGCGGCAAAACAAGCTTATGCAGATGAGTTTATTTCTTTATTACCGCAGGGCTATGATACTCGAATTGGTGAAAATGGGATTTTATTATCCGGTGGCCAACGGCAAAGGATAGCTATTGCCCGTGCCATTTTAAAAGATGCGCCTATTTTAATTCTTGATGAAGCGACTTCAGCCTTAGATTCAGAATCTGAACATTATATTCAAGCAGCCTTAGAGTTGATTATGAAAAATAGGACTACTATTGTCATCGCTCATCGCTTATCGACTATTAAAAATGCTCATAAAATAGTAGTAATGAGCCATGGGCGGATTGTAGAGCAGGGAACACATCAAGAATTAATTGAATTAAATGGCCATTACACCCAATTGTATAATGTCCAGCAATTAGGTATGACTCGTGAAGCAGCGGTGGCTTAATGTCGTGGTTTATTGATAAAGTATGGTATGGTTCAATGCCCTTAATTCAAGGAGTGCTTTATCCTTTCTCTTTGTGCTATAAATTAGCAATGACTGTACGACGCTGGTATTTAGAGCGTTTTTGCCAAACGAGCTGTTCAGTACCCCTTATTGTTATTGGTAATATTAGTGTTGGGGGAGTTGGTAAGACACCTTTAGTCATTGAGTTGGCGCAAAAACTCACTGAAAAAGGTTTAAAAGTTGGTATTGTAAGCCGCGGCTATGGCGCTCGTATTAATCAATTTCCTTATGAAATTCAATTGAAGGATGAGGCAAGCCTTGTCGGTGATGAGCCTTTATTATTAGCGCAAAAAACAGGATGTCCAGTTATTATCGCTCCACAACGAACGGCTGCTGTAAATTATTTATTACAAGAGCACCACAGCCAAATTATTCTGAGTGATGATGGGTTGCAACATTACCGCATGGGCAGGGCAATAGAAATTGCCGTCATTGATGGAACTCGCGGCTTAGGTAATGGTTTTTGTTTACCTGCAGGCCCTTTAAGAGAGCCGCCGAAACGCCTTAAACAAGTTGATTTTATTGTGGTCAATGAAGCTAGGTGGGATGGTGCTTACACTATGCACCTGCAAGCAGAGCCTTTAATTCAGCTAAGCACCTTCAAAACCGTTCAAGTCAATGACCTGCCAAAACAGATAGCAGCAATCGCAGGGATTGGTAATCCACAACGTTTTTATTCCACTTTAAGTAAATTAGATATAAAATTCACCTCGTATTCTTATCCGGATCATTATCAGTTTAAAGCTAATGATCTTAAACAAGGTGCAGATGCTGTTATTATGACAGAAAAAGATGCCATAAAATGCCGTGCTTTTAGCACTGATAAAGTATATTTTTTACCAGTCAGGGCGGTATTAGACGATTCATTCTGGGACGCTTTATGGTCACATCCACAATTACAAGGTTATTGTTAACATGGTACTTACTAGGATTTTAGTTCTTTTATTAACATTAATTCTATCTCTTAGCACCTTACTTTTTGCTGCTGACAGAGCCGATGATTTTATTCTGCAACCTGTTGAACCACTAATTGGAAGTTGGGCTTTTTCGGGTATGGTTAATGATGAAAGTGGTGAGCGTTACGGCTATTTTTTTCAAATGCATCGTCAGGGCGTACAATTTCAAGTCAAAACAGCCTTAATTGATGGACAGACCAACCAATTAAAATTTTTTTATGAAGGCAGTGAGGTCGTTAGTAAATCCTCCCTTTTAAATTGGCATGTTGGTCGTTCATTCATGCGTTATAACCCGATAAACGACAGCTGGATTTTTGGGGTAAAGCTTGAGAATGGCCAAGGTTTTAATTTCAAAGTAGATATGATGAAAGAAACTACCAAGGACAATGAAACATTAATTTTGCGTCCTGGAGTAGAGCTGCAAGCCTTACAAACGAGCCGGTTAAATGGTCATATTAAAACTGATACGGATGGTAAAGAGCAGTTTGTAACCGGTAATAATGCGTGGTTTGGTAAATTATGGTTTAGTAAAAAACAAGATTCGTCTCATGATGTGAGCACTACATTTTGTCGTTTAAGTAATGATAATGGCTTTTATTCTGCGAATTTAAAAGAGGCGGACGCTACGGGTGCTGCTATTGCTGGTTGGCGCGATTCAGCAGGTAAAAAAGTAAAAATGTCACAATTCATTTCGATAAAAAAGCAAGCAAATAATCAATGTTTACTCGATGTTGCTCTGCCTAAACTTAAATTAAATGTTATTAACAGCTTAAAACAGGATGATAAAACCCCTAATTCTGTTGCAGGCTTTTCTAAAGACAATAAAGGGTTTTGTTTCGTTATTGAACAAACCTTCGCTGAACTGAAAGATCTTCCCCTTCCTGCTCCGGTGGCTGTTGGTTAGAAGTAGGTGGGGCGATTTCTTAAAGGGCTCCACCTACAGTGAGAGCCTTCGGGATTAAACCCAACTTGTGTACATATTCCCGTTAGTGCAAACCACTACTAAATCGATTTAAGTTTTATCAGGTAGGATTTGCGACAATAAACTTGCCAAAATTAAGGCAAGAGGAATGATAAATAAAGCCTCTTGATAGTTTGCTAAGCTATAAGGTCCACCATCTGTATTAAACACATCAAGTAAATAGCCTACAAAAGGTTGTAATAAGGGGGCAGATAACATGGCTAAGGTATTAGTAAAGCCTGTGCAGGTTGATAAAGCCTCAGTAGGGGCTAATTCATTCGCTATGGTATAGGCAAGCATGTAGGCCCCACAGCAAAGACCAATAAAGAATAATAGAGTGCCCATTAATAAAACGCTTTGGATGGGTAGGTATAAAACGATCATCATGAGTGTTGCAGTGGATAAACAGGAAAGATGGATAAGCGGCTTACGTTTATGAAAATAGATTGCTAATTTACCAAAGATAGGACAACTTAAGCCGGCGCCTAGTAAAATCATAGAGGTCAGTGTTCCTGCTACCTCTATCGTACAATGAAGTTTTAATTGTAGAAAAGGAACTGCCCATAAAGCACCAAAAACGGTTATCACTGAAAACTCTAAGCCCACAAATAGACCATTGGCCCAAGCCAGTTTATTTTTTAAAATTAAAATTAAATGGTCTTTATATTGCGGAGTTTTATTTTTCGTAGGACGATGATTAGGAATAACCCACCAGCAGAGAAAAGATATTATTAAGCCTAACAGCCCAGCCCCAGCAATAAAATAACGCCAACTAAAATAATCAATAAAGGAGCCCATACCAATCATCCCAATCACGGTGAGGGTGAACCCTAAGGTTTCTGATAAACCAATCATAAACGCGTATTGTTTAATTGGAAAATGTTGGCGTAGTAAATGGGACATCCCGATAAATGCAAAAGCTGAGCCGCCACCAATAACTAAGCGTCCTAGAAACAGTAAAGTAAGACTGTGGCCTGAAGCAAAAATAAAACAACCCACTGCACACAAAGCCGCGTTTAAATATAAAAGTGAGCGGGTATTGTAATTGTCAAATAAAATTCCGACTGGAATTTGTAGGCTCGTATAGACATAATAAAAGGCGCTGCTTAATAAACCGGCGGTAAGTGCGGAAAAATGTTGCTCATGCATAATCGCACCGACAACAATACCTGAGGATAGTTGTAAAAAGAATTGAAATAATAAAAAGGAAATACCAACTAACCAGATAATAATGCTTTTTTTATAAGTTTTTATATTTGTCAAATTGTTTATTTAGTTTTTCTTAAGGGATAGGGAATATATAGCATCCATGCTTTAGTGTAAATTTTTTTCTTCACTTAAAATTCAAGTTTTTTAGCTACTTCACTTAAATGAGGTTCAGTAGCAGTGCTTGAATTTGCTGCAGGAAAAAAATCATAATGGCGCACGGGGTGGAGCCAGTTCCACCATTTTTCCATGTGTTTGACTGCTTGCGAATGCGCAGCCGCATTCCGAATGGGATCCCCCCATCTCTCTCCGGCAGCCCAATATTGCATACGGGTTGGAATAGCATTAAAGGTTTGAAGTGCCTGTGCTGATGCTAAAGACTTAACGACTTCAGCTTGTTCTCCATCGTCTAAATATTGCTGAGTAAAATGAGCCACTTCACTGAGGTTTATCCGGGCTGTAATAAGCTTCATAATGCGTGTGTATTCATCAAGCTCCTCTTGGCTAGGCTTACTGCTGCATTGAGAATAGAACTCGTTTAATAAGCTTACAAAACTTAAGATTGCTTCATCCGTAGCTCTATGCTTGTCCAGCGCTCTCATCTTTGAAAAGTCTATAGCCAATATTTTATTTAATGGTTCAAAATTAAGCATGGTATTTTTAAAACGGTTATTTTGCTTTATTGTAAGGCATAATATCTTTTGTTGATAGAAATAATCGATATAACTTGTGAATTTATAATTAATTACCCGATAATAAACGGAGAAATTAAGGACGAAAAATGAATTTACGGGACTTAAGCTATTTTATTATTCTGGCGGAAACTAAACATTTTGGTGCGGCCGCAAAACGATGTTACGTAAGCCAGCCCACTCTTAGCATGCAAATTAAAAAGCTTGAGGATGATTTAGGTGTTAGTTTATTCGAACGAACTAATAAACAGGTCTTTTTAACGGATCAAGGGACAGCTTTATTACCGTTAGCTAAAAAAATATTAATCCAAGTTAATGAACTAAAAGACGCAGCTCACTATCTTAATGATCCCTTTGCAGGAGATCTGCATTTAGGGGCAATTCCCACGGTTGCTCCTTATTTGCTTCCATTGATTATGCCAACTTTAAAGCAACAATTCCCGCATTTAAAGATCTGGTTAGTTGAAGAACAAACCCAGCGCTTAATTGAAAAATTAGAGGATGGGACCTTAGACGCAGCTATTATGGCCGATCCCATACACCAAGTGTTTACCCGTCAGGCTTTATTCGAGGAAGTTTTTTATTTTGCTTGTTCTAAAAATAATCCCCTGGCTGGTTTAACTTCGATTTCCCTTAATCAGCTAGCCGGGCAGGAATTATTACTACTAGAAGAAGGTCACTGTTTGCGTGAGCAGGCCATGGCGGTATGTCAAATGGCTAAGGCCAATAATAGTATTGCCGATTTTACTGCCACAAGTTTAGAGACCTTACGATTGATGGTTCAGGCTGATATGGGGGTCACCCTATTACCCGCTTTATCGGTTTTAAGTCATTCCTCGGATTTATTATGCTGCATTCCTTTCCTAGAACCCATGCCCTCACGTACTCTTGCTTTATTCTGGCGTACGAGCTCGCCTAAACAACAGTGTTTAGAGGCTATTGTTGAGAAAATTAAAGAGGTAAAACCTAAGAAGCTATAAAGTTCATTTCAGGAGGTTATTCGTGCCTTGGAAGTTGTCTTGCGTTTAAGCTAATGCTTTTGGGGAGAAGTAGGTAATTGATAATTATTCATCAGTGATAAGGACGCACCGTATGAAAAAGCAGCTTGTTTTTGTTTTCTTTTGGATGATTGTTAACAGCGTCACCGCTCAAGCATGGGATGGTTTTTTGGGAAACTGGAACACCACCTTTGGAGTAATGAAGCTAGAAAAGGTGGAAGGAAATCAGCTTAAAGGTGTTTATATGTTAAGCCAGCAATCCTGCCAGATTGAAGGTTATCTTGAAAATCAAGGTAAGAAATTTATTTTTACTTATCGCGAGCCACAAGCCAGTGGTGAAGGCTACTTTGAGCTGGCAGAAAACGGTCTTAGTTTCTCCGGTTTTTGGCGCCAGAAAGGACATAGTGATTGGCAACCTTGGAAAGGGGAGCGCTTTAGTAGTAACCAAAAGAGTTTTAACGGGGTGTGGAAAACGGATTATGGCACTATGCGTTTAATTCAAAATAAGCAGGAAATCGAAGGCGTTTACGATCCTGAACTTCACGCCACTATTCATGGTGTTCTCAGCAATAATCGCTTTAATTTCACCTATCAAGAGCCTAATGCTGAAGGAGAAGGATGGTTTGAATTAACTGAAACCGGAAATCGCTTAAAAGGGGCATGGCGAGAAAAAGGAAGCCAGCAATGGCGCAAATGGGAGGGGTCAAGAATACTTCCTATGCCGGGATTAAAATGGTTAGTTGTGGTGGAGGCACGCTGGGAAACATCGCTGGAGCAAAAAGAGTTTTCGTTTGGCGAGATGCTGAAAAGTTTTTTTGCCCGAATTGCTAATGTTCAAGTTCGTCATCGTTATTTTACCGATAAGAATAGCTTCACTAAATGGGTGCAACAGATTGCTTATCTTCCGGAACCTGTCGTTTTATCAATTGCATCGCACGGCAGTGTTCAAGGAATAACCGTTGGTCAGGAAACTATTACGGGCAACCAAATTAGCCAGGCTTTGCGTTATGCTGCGAATTTAGAGTTATTACATTTTTCAGCGTGTTTGATGATGAAAGAACAGGTGCCGAAAGAAATTCACAATAACATGAGCAATGCAGTACATTTCCCCATTTCTGGGTATAGCACCTCAGTTGATTGGTCCCTAAGCGCCATTATTGAATTTTTATATTTCGACATGATTCTTTCACGGGATATGTCGCCTCAATTAGCGGCTAAAAATTTATTAGAGATTTTGCCTTTGGCTGGAGATAAAGCCTTGCTCAATCAGCCTTTCCCGGCAGCAGGTTTTGTTCTCTTAGAGCCCTAATTTTTTCAGTAGTGTTAATTTATCACTGACCTTTTATTCGTAAATCCAAAAAATAAACACTATGAGATAATATTTACTTAATAAATGTCCTTTATACTAGAGAGTAGTTAAAAATTTTATTAAGGAACTCTCATGGCTTTTACACTTACCTTATTAGGAACTGACACCCAGTTTTCTCCTGACAAAGTGGATGGCGCCTATGATAAAGCTGAGACCTTAAGCTATATCTCCACTCTAATTAACAACACCTCTACCATGCCTATTGATGAGGTAACTCGTTTTCGAAATGAAGATGTAGCTGTTATTGATGGCCCCACTACCTTAGGTACAGAAGTAGGTGATAGGATTGCACGTGGTGTTGCAGCCGTGTTGGAGGCTATAAGTCGCGGTGAAACAGACATCAGTGTGATTGCGCATAGCCGCGGCGCGGTTGAGGCTTTATTAGTTGCCCATGAACTAGAGCGAATTCAAACTCTTTTAAAAGAACCCAGTGGCTTTAAACCTGAACTTTGTAACAGTGTTTGCCCCTATACAAAAGCGGCGATGAATGGCCTTCATAAAGCCTCGTTTGAAGGCTTAAACTGGGCTGAAATCTCAAAGCACATAGGTCAAGCAAAATTATCTATGTTGAATATTGACCCTGTTCCCGGTGGAAACTATGTCGGTATAACTCGGCTTTCTTCTCTTGCTTGGAAAGATCCTCGTTTTTATGAAGTACCAAAAATTGTTAAAGAATACGAGCAATTTGTGTATGAAAATGAGCGCACTCGTTGTTTCAAACCTATTGTCCCCAAATGCGCCTCGAAAGAAACGAAGTTTAAACTGAATAGCTTACCAGGACATCATGGAACGGGTTCAGGAAACTTACTTGATCAGCAACGAGGGGTTAATCCTACTGGCAAACAAACCGGACATGTGCAAGAGTTAGTGGTCGCAAAATTAATTGATTTCTTAACCCGTAATGGGGTGCGTATCACTCCTCGAGCTCTTGAATCTGATCCCTTTGCGCATATAACTTCTGGTTTGTTGCGGGGCGATTTAGGTACTAAAGAAGCACGATTGAAGCAGATTTATTTTGATCTATTTAATAAGATTATGGCTAATAGAGAAGCTTATCAACATTATAATAGAACCTCCTATGCTACTCTTGGCCAAGAGCAAGCCCTGCAAAAGTTAATCTGGAAAATTGTTGATCAACGTATTGTCCATTATCAAGCACATAATGATACTTTTCTTGAGACCATTATTCCTCCGGTCCCAGGTGGGCATTTTTTAAATTATGAACATGCTCGACTGCATTTAAATCAAGAGTTAGATTTAGAAAACGATATACCCTTACATGAAACTATCAATAGAGCGGTTGGTCGCCTACTTAAAATATGCGAACACCATAGCAAATTGAAGGAACTTAAAAAGACTAACCCTCTTGAGCATCTTTCTGTAACCGACTCAATCATCGGTGATAGAATTGCACCTACTTTAGAAACAGCAGAGGGTTTTGCCCTGCTTTTAGATGGGGTTGGTACACTTATTGATGAAGTAAGACAATCTTATCTACAAAACAAATTAGCGACTCATGAACAGGAAGCCGTCTATGCAGCGGTTATTGAGACTTTTAAAGCGTTTGAAGCTTATACGCTAGAACATCCTCACCATGAAATAGCCCAAACTATTTTCGGCACCTTGAAATCAAATTTACAATCTACTGTAACTATGAAACATAAGGTGCTAAAAGATCACTATCTTGAGCTGGCTAGTAGAATGCAAGACAGAAAGCTTCTTAGCGATTTACAAGGCAAGATTCAAACAATTATTGAAAACCTGGAGACTAAAAAATCCGGGGAAAATCCAACTGAAATCCTATTGATAGAGCAGTTAACTGCACTTGCGCGTGACCTTGGGTCTTTGAATGCTGAAAATCCTTCAACCAAGCAAATCACCAAGTTTTTAGAGGGGCGTTTTGAAGCTCTTACTAAGCTTGAGCTAAGCGGCGATTTGGCTAAAGAAAGCCGAGAGTTGGCTGGTTTAATCATCATTGAAGCAGCGGAAGATAACCAGGTTTACCGCGTTAATAATATTATCCGTGAAGTGATTACTTCTTACAATGATTTAGAGAAATTTAGAAAAGCGCTTCCTGGTTTTAAAGAACTTGATAGTTCTCTTGATTATGAGCAACGTGAAATTGAATTAGAAGAGCACCGAGCGCGCGTCGTGCATCTGGCAGCACAATACATCGCTGAACATGAAATCCCTGTAGAGTCTATAGAGATTTTATTTGGCGAAGAAAATAAAGCGCTTTATCAACAAATTACCGGTCTTGCCATTGGTTTTGGGGCCGTTAACCCCTTGGTACTTAATCTTGAAAAGCAACTGCGGGTTATTCAGGAATTAAGTGCTACCCAAGAAGAGCAAGTGGCTGTAATTCTAACCTTGACCTCAAAGCGAGATGAGCAAGCGCGGATGATCGAAACCTTGACTTCTGAGCGAGATGAGCAAGTTCAGATGATCGAACTCCTAACTTCTGAGCGAGATGAGCAAGCGCGGATGATCGAAACCTTAACTTCTGAGCGAGATGAGCAAGCGCGGATGATCGAACTCCTAACTTCTAAGCGAGATGAACAAGCGCAGATGATCGAAACCTTGACCTCTAAGCGAGATGAGCAAGCGCGGATGATCGAAACCTTGACTTCTAAGCGAGATGAGCAAGTTCAGATGATTGAAACCTTGACCTCTAAGCGAGATGAACAAGCGCAGATGATCGAAACCTTGACCTCTAAGCGAGATGAGCAAGCACGGATGATCGAAACCTTGACTTCTGAGCGAGATGAGCAAGTTCGGATGATCGAACTCCTAACTGCTAAGCGAGACGAGCAAGCGCAGATGATAGAAACCTTGACATCTAAGCGAGATGAGCAAGCGCGGATGATCGAAACCTTGACTTCTGAGCGAGATGAGCAAGTTCGGATGATCGAACTCCTAACTGCTAAGCGAGACGAGCAAGCGCAGATGATCGAAACCTTGACCTCTAAGCGAGATGAACAAGCGCGGATGATCGAAACTTTGACTTCTAAGCGAGATGAGCAAGCGCGGATGATCGAAACCTTGACATCTAAAACAGATGAGCAAATTCAGATGATCGAAACCTTGACCTCTAAGCGAGATGAACAAGCACGGATGATCGAAACCTTGACTTCTGAGCGAGATGAGCAAGTTCGGATGATCGAAATCCTGACTTCTAAGCGAGACGAGCAAGCGCAGATGATCGAAACCTTGACATCTAAAACAGATGAGCAAGCGATGATGATCAAAACCCTGACATCTACTCGAGATGAGCAAGTCCAATTGATTCTTGGTATGACCTCTAAGGCAGAAAGTCAAGAGGAATTAATTCGAGAACTAACCACCAATAAACAAGAGCAAGCAGAACTGATTAAAGAATTATCTCATGCTAAACAAAAGCTTACTGATGAGAATGAGGCTTTAGCTCAAAAAGTTGATAAACTTACGGAAGAATTAAATAGGATTAAAGCACAACAAAATGCGAGTACAATTAATGTTAATGATGATCTGGAATTTAAATTTCAAGTCATTGTTAAAAACAAACTTACTCCTTTGACGAAAGACTATCTGTTGCATTTGGCTAAAGAAATAAAAGAAAAAATTGATCCTAATTTAGACATTAGTACTTATTCTAAACTTGCAGCCAATATAGCTGCTATTACTAAATGGCCGGAAAATAAGGAAGCTCAACTTTTAAAACAGAAATTTGAAACAGTGAGTCAATTAAATGATATTTTACATGCTGAGATTAAACCCAGTGCCAAAGTGGAGCAGTTTTATCAACGCTTAAATGAAGCCGATAAAGTATTGTCCGAGCATCGCGATCCAGCATGGAAACGCTATCTCACCAATACAGTGGTTGTTTTAAGTATCATTTTAACGGGAGTTATTCCAGGTTTAGCGGTGCTGTTAAGTGGAAGTACGCCTAAATTTTGGCAATCATCAGGGCAAACTTTCTTCCAAAAAGCCAATAAAGAAATGGAAAATAACAACCCTGAACCTGAAAATGATTTAAGCAGTAAGTTAGGTTAATTTTCGCATAACCCATCTCTTGCTGCAGAGATGGGTTTTATTACAGTAAAGGTATTAGTGCCGGCCAAATATTTTTAAGGATAAGGGGTTGGCCTTCTTCATTTGGATGCAAACCATCATTTTGCATCAGCTTCTCATTGCCTGCTACCCCCTCAAGAAACATTGGCACATAAGCGATTTTGTAGTGTTCGGCAAGAGTTTTAAACGTATTGTTGAATTGGTTCAGATAGGCTGGCCCATAATTGGGGGGGAGATAGGTTCCAAGGATTAATATTTTTGCCTTGGTTTTTTTTACTTGTTCAAGCATCAGCGTGAGATTATCTTTGATTTGATTAATAGCTAATCCTCGTAGTCCATCATTCGCCCCTAATTCAATAATTAGTATATCGGGTTTATACTGTTCTAGAGCATGAGGTAATTTAGCTAAACCGTTACTAGTAGTATCGCCACTGGTGCTTAGGTTAATTATTTTAAATTGTCCTTTGTCTTTTAATTTATCAGCCAAAAGATTAACCCAGCCTTTTTGAGGATCGATACCATAACCTGCGCTTAAGCTGTCCCCAATTACCACAATATTTTTTGCTTGTAATGGTGTTATGATTAATAAAAATAGTATTAAGACGAAATAATGAGGTTTCATGACTATCCTGAATAAAGTGATTAGGCTACAGAATGTTAATTATAGCGTCAAAAGCGCAGATCTCTATTTACCCATACTGACAAACATCACTGTGGAAATCAATGAAGGGGTGACGATTGCCATTACCGGAGCTTCTGGCTCCGGTAAAACCTCGCTCTTAAACTTAATGGCAGGACTTGACCTACCAACTTCTGGACACATCTATTATGATAACCAAGACATCTCTTTACTTAACGAGGATCAACGAGCGCAATTACGTGCTCGGCGGATCGGGTTTATTTTTCAGTCCTTTCAATTGTTACCCAATCTAACTGCTTTAGAAAATGTGGTATTACCTTTAGAAATCTTAGGCCAAGAGCAAGCCCTAGATAAGGCTAAATTCTGGCTTCACAAAGTGGGGCTTGAGCATCGAACTCATCATTATCCTTTACAATTATCAGGAGGGGAGCAGCAGCGCGTTGCGATAGCTCGGGCTTTCGCAGGTTCCCCATCGGTTTTGTTTGCTGATGAACCTACTGGAAATCTTGATAATAAAACCGGAAAAACAATTGCTGATCTCCTTTTTGCCCTAAATGATGAACACCGTACAACTTTAGTCATTGTGACTCACGATGATTCCTTAGCGAAGCGCTGCCAATTGCATTGGCCCTTAGTCGATGGTGCATTAGCATGCTAAATTTCTCTATGTTAAGCAAATCACTCATTAGGGAATGGCGCAGTGGTGAGTTAACCTTGCTGTTTATGGCCTTATTAATTGCTGTGGCTTGTATTAGTGCAATGAACAACTTTACGGATATGGCTAAAAGAGAGTTAGAGCAGGGGGCGGCTCAAGTACTGGGTGCCGATGCGCTCGTAAAAAGTAATAAGCCTATCCCAGCCAGTTGGAAAGAAAAAGCTGACGCCTTAAGAATCACCCATAATACTGCGGTATTATTTCAAAGCATGGTGGAAGGGCAAAATCATTTGCAATTAGCGCAAATTAAAGCTATCTCAACGCCTTATCCTTTACAAGGCAGTTTAAAAATTGCCAAGCAACTTAATGAGGTAGCAGGGGTCACCCGCACTAATGCGCCAGAAGCAGGAACTGTATGGCTTAGTCCTCGCTTTTTTCCCTTGTTATCTACAGATATTGGCAAGACCATCAATATCGGCTCGGCACATTTTAGAATCACAGGAGTGATTAGAGAGGAACCAGGACAAACCGGCGATTGGTTTTCTATTGCACCTAGGCTCATTATGAATGCAGCTGATGTTGAAAAGACCAAAACAATTCAACTAGGCAGCATAGTGACTTACACTTGGTTGCTAAAAGGCTCAAAAGAACAACTCGAGCAATTGCATGATTTTGTCAATAAAGGTTTAAGCCCCCAACAGCAATGGCGAGATAGCCAAAATAATATCCTTACGCTAAGTACTACCATCGAGCGTAGTTTAAATTATTTATATTTTGCTATATTAATGAGCTTAATTCTTGCCGGTGTTGCCATTAGCATGGCTTCTTTGCGCTATTGCCAACGTCATTTAAAACAAGTGGCGCTTTTACGCTGCTTTGGGGCATCTCAAAACCTTATATTGCAATTGTATTTAGGAAATTTAGCGTTGGTAGGCTTAGTGTCCTGTGTTCTTGGCGCATTGATTGGTTATGGTTTGCAACCTTTACTCATTAAATGGTTAGGGGGCTTATTACCTCATGCCAAACAACAGTTCACTCTGGGACCGTTCTTTCTTAGTGTCACCACGGGTTTTATACTATTATTTTGTTTTTCCACTGGCAGTATTTGGAAGTTGCGAAAGGTAAGCGCGATATCCCTTTTTCGTCAGCAACATTTAGTCTGGGGAAACAGCACCTATATAACTTATTTGCTGGCTTTATTATTATTGGGGGGATTGGCTTATTATTATACTTTTTCATTGAAGTTAACCCTAATTGTAATGCTAGGGAGTGTGGCCTTTATCGGTTTAGCCTTGTCCGGGCTTTGGCTATTATTTGGCTCGCTCACCCAATTTAAAATACGTATACCGCTTAATTGGCGTTTCGGCTTTACCAACATTGCACGTAATATGGAGGATAGTGCCTTACAGACCATCGGTATAGGCCTTGCCTTAACAACCATACTTAGTTTAATACTGCTTAAAAATCATTTAATTAACGATTGGCGACAACAATTGCCAGCGCAGACCCCTAATTATTTTATTTTCAATATTGAGCCTGAACAAGAAACCGCGCTTAAAAATTATTTAGAATTGAACCAGGTCAAAACTGCGGCGTTTTATCCTATTTGGCGTGGGCGGTTAACTGATATTAATAATCGATCAGTAAACAGCTTATTTGGAGAACAAGTAAAAAATATAAACGCTTTACAACGAGAGTTGAATCTTTCATGGTCAACTAATTTACCTGAGGGTAATGAGGTCAGCAAAGGTTCGTGGCATGTCCCTGATGCGAACGAAGCGTGGGTATCAGTAGAGCAGGGGGTGGCGGCGCAATTGGGGTTACATTTAGGTGATAACTTACGTTTTCACATCGGGGATCGGGTACTTAACATTAAAGTCAGCAGTTTACGTCAAGTAGATTGGACCTCATTTAAACCGAATTTTTTTATGTTATTTAAACCTGGCTTATTAGATGATATACCTCATACCGTATTGACTAGTTTTTACTTGCCCCCTGAAAAACAGTCAGTATTAATTGAAATTAACAAACAATTTCCCAATGTTTCGATAATTGATATTGCCCAGACCATTAATACAGTACAAGCCGTGGTAGCTAGTGCAGCCAATGCCTTAACTTTAATTAGTTCCTTTGCCTTATTAGTCGGTTTGATTATTGTTACCCTAGCAATTTTGTCCTTAAGCGAGACGAAAACACAAGAAACGCAAGTGTTAAAGATTTTAGGAATGACGCGCCGCACCTTACTATGGATTCGTTCTAGTGAAGCTTTCTTAATTGGCTTATATTCCGGTTTGTTGGCAGCAGTGATGGCCATTTTAATTAATATGATTATCGCTGCCGCCATTTTGAATAGTCCTTACGTTATACCCTGGCTTGTTTTTATAACTGTCCCTCTGTCCACTGCTGTCCTGGTGGTCGCATTAACTTTGGTCATTCAGCAACGACAATATCAAAGGAAATTGCGCTCTTAAGGCTTCCTAAAATTAGAATTAAAAAAAAACATTCATTTTTTAAATTTAAATATTGCCTATTAAATAAATAATTCATATTTAAAAACAATTACTTACTCATGTTACGCACATAAACTTGTAGTTTGACTAAAAAGCATTAGAATTCCGCCCTTAATTTTAGGGAGGGAATTAAATGGATATGCTTGATCTTTATAGTGATTATTTGATTTTCCA
>NZ_RZGQ01000059.1 GCF_003989735.1 Legionella sp. km772
TTGATTTTTTTGATGCAGTGTAATAATTTCGCTTTTTGGTCATTCTATTCCCCTCTTATATTAGAAGAATAGCTCTTAAAAATACCTTTTTTTCGTCTAAAAATCCGCGCCTATATCAAACTACCTTTGAGCATTAAATAGCAGTTATAACTTATTTGCAAAGGGAAGACGGATTCTATGCAAATGCATAGAATCCCTTCCTATATCTAACCATGAATGCTTTAACGCTCGCTATGAAAGCGGTTCTCAAGCAGGCTCAGACTCCTCGTCTTTCTTTACTTGAAATTTCTTTTTAGATTGGTGCTCAAGATTGGGTCTTCTAAGCTCATCATCAGCAAAATCATCTACTTTAATCACTGATTGGCGAGCTGCCTCAGCATCCCGCAATTGGGTCGCCTCTTCAGCCGTTATAATTTCTAATTGAAGCGCCTCATTAATTAAATCAGTTAAGCGCAAAGCGTGTAAACCGCGCTCTTTTGCCGATTTAAAAAGTTTTTTCTCTAAGTCTTCGACCGCACAAATTTTATGAAAAGCCTCTTCCATTCGGCCTACCGGACAACAAGGATCTGGATTTTTATACACCAATCGAGTTAAGCGTGAGCGGGTTTCATTGGGCTCAGTGAGCATGCGTGCTAATGTTCGGCCTAGGATATCTTTTGGCTTATAACGTTGAATCCCTAGAGGCTTAAGAATAATATGAAGTGCTACACGTGCCCAGGAAACTGGAAAATTAACAATGACTCCATGCATAGCTTTTTCGCATTCATGTAATAATTGTTGGCAACACCACTCTACTAACGCTAAATCGGCTTCTGGCTCACCATCTTCATAAAAACGTTTTAAAACAGCTGAGGTTAAATATAAGGAGCTTAGCATATCGCCTAAGCGAGCTGATAATTTCTCCTTCCGTTTTAATTTGCTCCCTAATACGGCCATAGAGAAGTCAGCCAAAAAAGCTAAATTGGCGCTGTATTTATGGATTAGTTGATAATAGCGTTTGACACTAGACGTTGGCGCTTTAGTGAAACGTGCGTCAGTCCACGCAAAAACTATCGATTGAGTAAGGTTAGCAAAGATAAAACCCATATGGCCAAAAAATGCCTTATCAAATTCGACTAAGTCATTATTTCGCGCACTTTCCATTTCTTTAAATACATAAGGATGACAACGAATTGCCCCTTGACCGAAGATTATTAAGCTTCGCGTTAGAATATTAGCACCTTCCACGGTGATACCAATAGGTGAATATTGATAACCCCTACCAAGATAATTATTAGGGCCGAGACAAATACCCTTACCTCCATGAATATCCATCGCATCATTAGCGATATGACGAGCCAATTCTGTCGTATGGTATTTAAGAATCGCACCAGCGACGGAGGGTTTAGCACCATGATCAATGGCAGCAGCAGCCATAGTCAAAGCGGAATCTATAATATACGCATGTCCTGCAATACGAGCTAAGGGTTCTTCTATTCCCTCAAACCGCCCGATCGGTTGATTAAATTGACGACGAATACGCGCATAAGCACCAGATGCAAGAGCTACAACTTGACCGCCACCATTGGCACTCGAGGGAAGGGAAATCGCCCGTCCAGCACTTAAACACTCCATAAGCATCATCCAGCCTTGGCCTGCCATACTTGCGCCACCGATTAAATAATCCATCGGAATAAATACGTCCTTGCCTTGCGTTGGCCCATTTAAAAAAGCTGCATTGAGTGGATAATGTCGTCGGCCTTTGGTAATACCAGGAGTTGTTGCAGGAATTAAGGCACAACTAATCCCCACATCGTCGCCTTTTCCTAATAAATTCTCAGGATCAAACATCCGAAAAGCTAAACCAATCACTGTCGCCACCGGACAAAGAGTTATATAGCGTTTATCCCAGTTTAAACGTACCCCTAGAGTTTCAAGACCATTAAATTCTTGCTTACAAACAATACCAATATCAGGAATAGAAGCCGCATCAGAACCTGCATTAGGACCTGTCAAAGCAAAACAAGGTATTTCTCGGCCATCAGCTAAGCGAGGTAGGTAATAGTTCTTCTGCTCTTCAGTTCCATACTTCAATAGCAATTCACCTGGGCCTAAAGAATTGGGTACAGAAATAGTAGTTGCCGTAGATACAGAACGGCCATAAATTTTGACTAGAATAGACATTTGCGCCGTAGCGGAAAATTCAAGCCCCCCATATTGTTTGGGAATGATCATTCCTAAAAAACGATTACTTTTAATAAATTGCCATATTTCAGGTGGCAAATCAGTACGGTTATGAGTGATATCCCAATCATCCAACATAGAGCATAAGGTGTTTACTGGGCCATCTATAAATGCTTGCTCTTCTTCGGTGAGTGAAACAGTAGGGGCGCTTCTTAAAACAGAAAAATCAGGGGCACCACTAAAAATATCCCCCTCCCAACTGACGGTACCAGCTTCTAAAGCATCACGTTCTGTGGCTGACATAGTAGGCATGGCCTTTTTTATGACTTTAAAAAGATGTCGCGATAGCAGCTCTCGTCTTAAAGGTTTAATTGCCCCAATAATAAAAATGACTTCTAAACAACAAAGTAAAGTTAAAGAAAATCCACTTGGATTTGCATATTTCATTACTAAACCTAGTAATAAAGCAAAACTTATTGCCCAAACAGAAATAGCAGCTTGGCGAGTGAGTAGTAGCCCCATAGCACCAATTACTGCAAGTATTAAAATGGCATCTAGCACAATGATCTCCTTTTTATTTGCCTCATTAACAGCGGAAAAATAAGCGATTAACTATCGAACGTGATGTCTAACTGAATCATGCTTCTTTACAGATGGTTCTCTTTTAACTATAGCATCAATGGCCGTAAAAACCTGCGCTGCCACAGCCTTCGGATTTTCCATAGGAAATAAATGAGTGCCTTTAATCCGAAAGGTTTTAATACCAAAATGGGTACGCATATAGCGTCTATCCAATTTATCAACCACTGTAGTTTTGTCACCATAAATTAAAGCCGTAGGAATGGTTAATTGACCACTAAGTTTAGGGATAGTATGGGGAATGGTGCGATATATTTGGTATTCTATATGACGATCAAAGCGTAGATAATAACCATCACTTCTTTGCTCTAAACCATAATTAATATAATCATCCAGACACTGATCGGTAAAGGTTTTAAATAAGTCGCGTGTTTTCAAATAATCAATTAATTGTTTTTTATCCTGCCAGTACTCACGCCGCCCTTTAGTACGAAAAGCTGGAGTGATTCGATCAATGACTCCTAATGCTTTAGCCAAGCGTACCATCTGTGATTTAAAAGGACCAATTAGGGGCGAATCTAACATGACCACCGCCTTAAATAAGGAAGGAGCTTCGATCGCTGCTAAAAGACTTAATACGCCGCCTAAGGAATGCCCCACCGCAATAACAGGTTGACTCGCTTGAGTTTCAATACTCATTACGACTTGCTCTACAAGTTTCTGCCAGTTTTCCTCCACCGGATAGCGCGGATCATGACCCACTCGATCTATATAACAACAATCATAACGCTGTCCTAAACAATCCAATAACTGTTTATAACAGGGAGAAGGAAATCCATTGCCATGTGCAAAATGGATTAGTTCTCTCATAGATTCACCATCCGCCTGCTCTCCGATTTAAAAGCAAAGACAGCAAAAGAAAAATAAGCAGCCAGGATTACAACTAATAAAAAGCCAAAGCCTGGGAAAAGAAGATTAGCCAACTCCATAATTAGTAAAGTAAGCATCATGGGTGTAGTAGCAACCATTAATAATCTTGCTGAGGTTTTCACTGTAATATGGAAAGAAAAGAATATCCGCGCAAACAATTGTCCGAGAAAACCAAACACCAAAAACATAAATAAAAACATCCCAAAAAATACAGAAAAAACGAGAGGATAAATCATCAGTTGAGCTGCAATTTTCCACTGAGAGAACGAGTTTTGGGCTACTATTTGCTTACCATTAAAAACCAGGTTATCTCCTTTGTTAAACGATTGGATTAGTGGTTTATTGTGCTCAGTTTTTGGAGCCTCTCCTAATATAGGAATACCTGGCATCCGGAAAGCTACTTTATCTTTATTAATAAGAACAGTAAGCTTAGGATATTCACTGGTAAAGTCATTAACTTTCCCCGTAGTGTCGACAATCAAAACGACCTCACCCTTTTTGTTTTTAATCAAATAAGGCATAGGCTTATCAAAACTAGCTTGACCATTTTGAATATAAATAGTGGGAATAATAGATAAAGGCTCAATTAATTGTTGATTAAAGGTCTGATTAAAATCAATCCCCATCTTAACGGCCATAGGAATTGACCATAAGGCAATTAATAAAAGCAAGTAACGGATACCATAACCAGTCCATCGTTTACCCACATCAATATAAAGCCGGATGGAAAAAAAAGATAAATAAAGGGCTTGCCATATACTATATATAGGAGCATCAATAGGTCTTAATTTATCTTTCACTTTAGCCATGCCATCCTCCCATACGTCTTCCTGATTTTTGTTCAAAAATATGTATCTTCATTAAGGGTAAATCTACATAAAAAAGCTCATCTGAAAATGGATAATCAGCTGGAATACGTAAATTTATACGTTCATTATTTTTAGTGCACCGTGCTTGAATTAATTTATCAGCACCCATATCATCAACAAATTCTAATTTTAATTCAATAGCTTGATCAATTCTTTTAGCTAAATACTGTACATGTTCTGGCCTAATGGCCAATACTAACTCAGTGCCATCATTAATTGACTCAAACCCATTAGGTACCTGGTAAGCTACTCCCATCTGTGTCGTGATCCTTTGGGCCGTTTTATCGAATACCGCTGATAAAAAATTAATCGGATAGTGTCCAGTAAAGCCGGCCACAAACAAGGTCTCGGGTTTTTGATAGAGCTCCTGAGGTGTTCCTATTTGTTCTACCCGGCCTTGGTTTAATACCAATACACGCTCAGCCATTGTCATGGCTTCTGTTTGATCATGGGTTACATATAAACTAGTTGTATTAAGCTTTTGATGCAATTTTTTTATTTCATGGCGCATTTCTGTTCTTAGTTTAGCATCGAGATTAGATAAAGGTTCGTCGAACAAAAATACAGCCGGCGAACGCACAATAGCTCTGCCCATAGCAACACGCTGTCTTTGCCCCCCCGATAAGGCCGCAGGTTTTCGCTCTAAATAAGGAGTTAATTGTAATAATTTAGCAGCATCTATGACTCTCTGATTAATCTCGTTTTTAGTAAAACGACGCATTTTTAAACCATAAGCCATATTATCAAAAACACTCATATGCGGATAAAGAGCATAATTTTGAAAGACCATGGCCATATCTCGTTTCGCCGCAGGAGTATTATTAACGCATTGTTCATTAATTAATATCTTGCCTGCACTTAGATTTTCAAGGCCGGCAATTAACCGTAACAAGGTTGATTTTCCGCAACCAGACGGTCCCACTACAGCCATAAATTCGCCTTTTTTAATCGTTAGGCTCACCGAATTTAAAATAGTATTAGCCCCTACTTTTTTACCTACTTCTATTAAATTTACTGTAGCCATACTACTGTAATCCTTTTTCAAACCAACGCTGCGTTAAGAGAACTACTAAACAAGGAGGGATTAAGGCAATTAGGGCCACTGCCATAATATAATGCCATTCGGGAACTTGATCAGCTACTCCAGCCAAATAGCGGATTCCCATCACAATAGTAGACATTTTAGTCTCGGTGGTGATAACCAAGGGCCATAAATATTGATTCCAACCATAAACAAATAAGATAACAAATAAAGCCGCAATCTGTGGTTTCGATAAGGGTAAAACAACATCCCAGAAAAAACGAATAGGACCTGCACCATCTAACTTTGAGGCATCAACTAGTTCTGCCGGAATGGTCTTAAAAAACTGCCGAAATAAAAAAGTTCCAGTCGCTGAAGCTAACAGGGGTAAAGTCAAGCCTGAAAATGAATTAAGTAAACCAAAAGAGGCAATAACCTGAAAAGTAGGCAGAATTCTTACTTCAACCGGTAACATCATTGTAGCAAAGATTAGGGCAAAACAAATTTTCTTAAACGGAAAGTCGAAATAAACCAACGCAAAAGCAGAGGTTAAAGCCAGAATAATTTTTCCGCAGGTGATGCCAAGGGCCATTATAAGACTATTACACAGCATGCGAGTAATAGGTTCACCACCTGTCACAGCGAGCCCCTTAGTTAAGACACTGCTCATATTTTTAAAAAAGGATACTCCTGGAATAAAAGGCAATTGAGTTTGCATCATTAAGGCGCCCTCATTACTGGCTGCAATAATGGCTAGATAGAGAGGAAGTAACATTAGAGCAACGAAGGCCATTAAAAAAAGATGCACAAGCGTTTTATTAACTAATTTCATTCGTAATGCACCTTTTTTTCCAAATATTTAAACTGAATTAAGGAAATAATTCCCACTAAGATCATCAGCATAACTGACTGAGCAGAAGAACTACCTAAGTCCATCCCCTCAAAACCGTCTTGATAAACTTTGTAAATTAGATTGGTCGTACTGTTACCCGGCCCGCCGTGAGTTAACACCTGGATAATGCCAAATGTATCAAAAAACCCATAAATTAAATTCATTAATAATAGAAAAAAAGTAGTAGGAGACAATAAAGGAAAAACAATGTGCCAAAAGCGCTGCCAAGGCCCTGCTCCATCGATGATGGCAGCATCAATTAAACTGCGCGGAACAGCTCGTAACGCGGCAAAATAAAAAAGGAAATTGTAACTAAATTGCTGCCAACTAGCAGTTAATATCACCACCAATAAGGCTTGATTTGCATTATTAACATAATCAAACTGAATGCCTAAATAATTTAAACCATGGGTTAGCCACCCTAAAGTGGGATGACATAAAAAACGCCATAAAATACCCGCTACCGCAGGCGCAATCGCGTAAGGCCAAATGAGGAAGGTTTTATACATACCTTGGCTTTTAGTGCGACTATTGACTAGGCTCGCTATCGTTAACCCTAGGCTCATCGTTAATAAGGTCACACTAACAGCAATGATAAATGTAACATAGACCGCTTTAGCATAAGCTGGATCATTTAACAGATCAGAAAAATTTGTAAAGCCTGCGAAATGTTGATGCAAACCAAAGGCATCAGTATAAAAAAAAGATTGAGATAGAGCACTCCATGCTGGCCAAATAAAAAAAACAAGGGTAACTAATAATTGAGGTATAATAAATAACCATGCATAAGCATTCTGATGATTAAATTTTGTCATTCAACGACCATAATAAATATAAAAAGCGGATTAATAGTACAGGATTTAATGTAATATACGAACGCAAATTTATTGTCTTCGTGTAATTCTTTAATAAAAGATAGCTTGCTCTCAAAAGAGGTTAAATTTACACCAATCCACTCTCTTACTGAGGATTACTCCCCTCTAATTTTAATGTCCTATCTAACAGCTGCGTATATATAGGCTTGTTTCTTGCTAACTGCACAATGGTGGTAGAGGTAATACAGGTTATCATTAAGGGCAAAATTAACGAGTAGTTTTGGGTCATTTCAACCACTAAAACAACGCCCGTAATGGGTGAGCGAATACAAGCAGCAAATAGGGCTCCCATACCTGCTACAGCAAACATTCCCGGATGGATACCTGTATTGGGTAGTATATAAGTAATTAGATCAGCAAAAAACAACCCTAATAAAGTTCCTAAAGCAAGCATTGGCGCAAAAAAACCGCCGGGGACGCCAGTGGAGTAAGAGAGCATCGTAGTAATAAAACGCACTACTAATAAAATGCATAAAAGAGACATCGCGGGAGAAATACTTAAAGATTGACTAATAATTAAATAACCACCTCCCACACTCCCGGGATAAGTTGCCGCCAAGTAGCCAATTAACAGCCCTACTAAAAGGACATAAATCATTTTCTGTAAAAGACTCAACTGACCTAATTGATTAACAATCCACATCAAAGTCTTATTAAAAATTAGCCCAACTAGACCAACTAACAAACCAAATACAAGGAATAGCCATAAAGAATTTAAACTGGGTAATGCAAATATCTGCATTTGAATTGAAGGTGCCGAGCCCATAAAAAATTGCATTGTAATTGTGGCCATTACACAGCAGATCACCACCATTTTAAAATTAGTAAACGAATAATTAAATTGATTACGCATTTCTTCCATAATAAACAATACGCCAGCTAAGGGCGCGTTAAAAGCCGCCGCTAAACCTGCCGCAGAGCCTGCGGCAACCAGAGTATCGCTGCGTCGTAAAGGTAAATGAAAGAAATCGCCTAACATCTTCCCTAAATTACCACCAATTTGAATAGTCGGTCCTTCCCGGCCCATTACCATTTTAGCGGACAATGATAAGATACCGCCAAAGAATTTGACTGGTAATAAGCGCTTCCAATAGATTGGGCGTTTATGAAGCAAAGCTCCTTCAATTTCAGGAACCCCACTTCCTGAGGACTCGGGAGCAATATAATATACAGCAAGCCAAGCTAAAAAAAGCATGACCATAGAGACCAAAGCAGAACATAACCCTACCGGCAGTTCATGTTGTTTTATCCAGGCAAAAAAAAGTGCAAGAAGACTATCAAATTGAGCAATGGCAGCTTGAAATAACGAGGCAATTACTCCGGTTAGTAAACCTAAGAGAGCAGAAATAACATACAGCATCAGCACTCGTTTAGTCATTTTATTTCACCATGTCCATTAAATTAACAATAATTTTTATCCCAGCCTGATTTTTTAAAGATAAGATTGTTTCGGGATGAAATTGCACTGCTTGAATCGGTAGATGTTTATGAGCAATAGCCATGACGACCCCATCATCACTCATTGCTGTAACCGCTAAAACCCCTGGAATTGTAGATAGGCGCGCATGCAAAGAGTGATACCGACCAGCCTCAAACTCTTCACCAAGACCGGCAAAAAGAGAAGCCTTATCTAGGACCTTTATAATTGAGCGTTTTCCATGCATAGGATATTTTAATATATCTAAATCTCCACCAAAATATTCAATAATTCCTTGTAAACCCAAGCAAACGCCAAATAAAGGAATTTTTTGGATCAGCACCTCATCGATAGTCTGTGATAACTGAAAATCGGCCGGTTTGCCAGGCCCAGGCGAGAGTACCACTAAATCATAATGGTTGGTTTTTAAATAATTTAAGGCCCGATCATAGCGAATGGTCGTAACTGTAGCGCCCGTTTGTCGTAAATAATTTGCCAAGGTGTGAACAAAAGAATCTTGATGATCGATTAGTAAAATAGCTTTTCCTTGTCCTGGGTTAGGTAAGGTAAAGTTAAATGGAACATGGTTCTTTCCTGGATTATGTAAAATCTCTAAAAAAGCAGAGGCTTTTAAACGAGTGTCCTCTTCTTCTAACTCAGGAATTGAATCATACAATAAAGTAGCACCCACACGAATTTCTGCAATTCCTTTTTCTAAACGTACCGTTCTTAAAACTAATCCCGTATTTAAATTTCCATTAAAGCCAAACCAGCCCACAGCACCTGCATACCATCTACGTGGTGATTTCTCATGTTGTTCAATAAAATTTAAAGCCCATAATTTAGGGGCACCGGTAACTGTTACCACCCACATATGCGTTAAAAAAGCATCAACGGAATCAAATCCTTCACGTAAAACACCTTCAACATGATCAACCGTATGAATCACTCGTGAATACATCTCTATTTGGCGTCGACCAATAACCCGAACACTGCCTGCCTCACAAATGCGCGATTTATCATTTCTATCAACATCCGTACACATGGTCAGTTCGGACTCTTCCTTCTCGGAGTCAAGCAAAATTTGGATGTTATTAGCGTCTTCAATAGCGTCTGCACCTCGTTTTATAGTCCCAGAAATAGGACAGGTTTCTACTCTATTACCAGTAACCCGAACATACATCTCAGGAGATGCCCCAACTAAATATTCCTCTTCACCTAAATTAATAAAAAATCCATAGGGCGAGGGATTACGCTTTTTCATTTGGGTGAAAAGCATCGACGGTTTTTCAGTATAATGCGTATAGAAGGTTTGACTGGGAACCACCTCAAATAGATCACCACAAGCGAACCGCTCTTTCGCTTTATTCACTATTTCTGCGTATTCACCCGCTTTATGATCGCAATCCAATTTGGGTTTATTAGTGGGAGAATAAACTGTATAGACCCCTTCCCGCGCTAATGATTGTGTTGATTTTCCTTGAAATTGAAAATCATAACGCCGGACAAAAGCTTCTTCTTTTTGATGATTAACAACAAAGATCTCATCGGGAAAATAGAGCACCATGTCTCTTTGTGCATTATCTCTATTCTTATATTGTTGTAAATCTTCAAATTGATGGATGAGATCAAAACCAAAAGAACCGTATAAACCTAAGTAGAGTTCGTCATCAGATTTAAATAATGCAAGTAAAAGGCGAATAATACTGAAGACCGAGGGCTGACGGCTCCGCTCCTCCTCACTAAACAGTTGCTCAGAATTTTTAATTTTAATCTGTAAGAAGCTTTGTGATTGAGAACAGATTTCTAAATAGTTTTGCTCGGTAAGTAGCGGATAAATAATGACAAGAAGCATTTCACCCCGTCTATTTAACGCTTCTAAGTTGATGTAATTTTGTTTACAAGTAATTACCAGAGGCGGATTATAAAAACCGATGTCCCAGCAGGTATAGCGTCCGGGAAATTGGAAGCTAGAAGCAAACAGTGCTCCACGTTGTGAATCTAAACGTTCTAATAAGGATTCTATTCCTTGTTGATAATCGAGTTCCTGTTGAATAAATTCAACATTCACACCACCTTGGGTTTTATATTGTTGCAACATGGTTCTATCCGCTATTATTTAGTAAATACTTTTATAGTCTAGGCTTGGGGCTTCTTTTTTAAGTTACATTTCATTCTACTGTAAAAATGTAGTACTGCAAGAAAATCATCTATACTCAACAGATTACTTCTATAAGGGATTAAGATGATATCTATTTCAATACCTAAATTTGCAGATCTCAATCTACACTATGCCTTGATTGATTTTAACGGCACCTTAGCGGTTGATGGCCGATTAATTGATGGGATAGAAGAACAATTAAATAAGCTGGCGGAGCATCTAGATATCCATATTATCACGGGAGATGGTATGGGCACAGCTAAACAAGAATTGGCCAATGTTCGATGTATCCTTACGATCACTCCCGCTGAAGACCAGGGAATCACTAAGCAAAACTATCTACACCAATTAAATCCTAATGCGACCGTTGCAATAGGAAATGGCAGGAATGATCAGTTTATCTTGAAAGAATCAGCACTAGGAATTGCTATTTTAGGTGATGAAGGATTAGCGACAGAGGCTATTTTAGCTGCTGATTTAGTAGTGCCTTCTATTGATATCGCTTTAGCATTATTAAATAATCCTAAACGTCTTAAAGCGTCTCTACGCTTTTAATTACAGATTGTTTTAGGTTAAAAAGTGTCCTATAATATGGCACTTTTTTTATTTATTGATCTTCCTGCGATCTAAATTATTAAATCTATGAGTTTTCCTAAATTTTTTGTAACCTACAGCGTTATGGATATGGACGCTGGCGCTAATCCATTTGGCCATTCTTTTTTAATTTTTTCTAAGCAAGATGCTGAAGATTCTCCTATTGAAGTTATTGATAGTATTGGTTTTTATAGCCAACCAAGTACCACTACTGATCCTATAATTAAAACCTTGAAAGGGATTTTAGGTTTTAATATTGACTTGCAAGATGGACACGGAATCTTAGTTAAAGAAACGATGCGCTCGCTTAATGGAAATGGGCTTCGAGGTATTAGCTTTCAATTAAGCGAAAAACAATTCCTAAGTCTACAGACTAATTACCAAGAAAGTATGAAAAAGGAGCAAGAGGCAATAACCGAGCTAAATGCAGAACTAACAGCGCGCGGCGTTCCTGCAAATGGCTATACTAGATATTTAGCCGAAAAAGAAAAAGCTCAATTAGAGCAAAGAAAACCTCGCTTACGCCCTTTTCACGTCACCATGCAAATGACTATGCAAGGTTTTGATAGTAGCGCTTCCTATACTTGTAAAGATAGAGCGCTCGATTTTCTCTATGATGAAGGTATTATTAATGAAGCTTTAAGAAAGCAAATCATTGCCGGTAAAGCAGGCCATGCTTTTCCTCGATTTCATGACTTAGCTCTACCTCCTTTACGCTTAATAAGCACTGGCGAGCCAGAAGAACACCGCTCAAAAAGAGGTCACCTATTTCATAATCCTGTTTGGCAAAAAAATCAACTATTTTGGGCCACACTTATTTTAAAGCAGGATAAAAATGCTGATGCTGAAGAAGATTATTATGATTTAAAGTTCATCTTAAATCGTATTGCTCAAATGGAAAATGCCCTCTATCAAATTTTAGATAAGCCCTCAGGTTTTGCGCCAAATGAGCTTCATCAGCTTCGAATTCAATTAAAACGTGTTCATAATTTAGCCTTTCTTTTTAATAAGGCGCACTTAAACCAGGGTAAAAAATTACAAGAACATTTAGCTACAGCAGAAAAAGTATTAAATGTAGCAGCTTTAGCTATGGAACCAGAACGTATTAATTCTACTTTCTTTATGCGTGCTTATACGAGTATCGCCATGCAAAGTGCTTTGCTTGGTCTCTTAGCAATCTTGCTATCCAGTACTTTATTATTCATTGCACCTCCTGTTGGAATTACCCTTTGCACGCTTAGTACTTTAGAAACAGTACGTTCTTTACATAGGTTTTATCAAGAGGAAACTAAATTTACAAAGACTAAAAAAGACTACAATGAAAGCCTGGATGATTTATCTAATCCGAGTTTAGTACCTGCTTAAGCCATTTATCTACTCCTTATAAATTTGTTTCAATCTTTATAGGGAGTACTGTTTTTTTCATTTGATCTCGATATAATGAATTAATTTTTTGTTTTGATACCATTATGACTCTTTCTAAAACAGATCTCGAAAAAATTGCCAAATTAGCATGTTTAGACACCTCAACCGATCTAACCTCGCAATTAAATGAGGAGATTAATTCAATAATGGATTTTGTAGAGCAGTTACGCTCTGTTGATACCCAAGGTATTGCCCCTTTATTTCATCCACTCGCCCTTCATCAACGTCTTAGGGAAGATGTGGTTACTGAAGAAGAATGTATTGCCGAATTAGAGGCTATAGCACCCCTTTTTGAAGATAATCTTTATTTAGTTCCCAAAGTTATTGAACCTGAAAAATAAATATCCTCTAACTTTGGATAACGCGAAAAGAGCAACACGCGGTCTTTTGGTATATACCGACAATTATTCTAATGTTTTTTACCAGTAGTGAGTTAATAATAAAATGGAACAATTATCACTGGCTCAATTGGCCAACGCATTACAGAAGAAAGAATTTTCAAGTTTCGAATTAACTCAACATTTCATCCGAAAAATTAATAATAATCAAAATTTAAACGCATTTATTAGTATTGATGAGGAGAATGCCTTACAAACAGCAAAAAACGCCGATGAACAACTAAAAACAGGCGATTCTAGAACGTTAACTGGCATCCCCATGGCGCTGAAGGATTTATTTTGCACCACAAGAATGCGTACCACCTGTGGTTCAAAAATGTTAGAGCATTTTACAGCCCCCTATAATGCAACGGTGGCCAATCGACTAAAAGAAGAAGGAGCCCTCTTACTTGCCAAAGCCAATATGGATGAATTTGCTATGGGCTCTACCAATGAAAACAGCTATTTCGGCCCAGTAAAAAATCCATGGGATAATTCCCGAGTTCCAGGTGGCTCCTCTGGTGGTTCTGCTGCAGCAGTGGCTGCAGGTCTTGTGCCCTATTCTATCGGTTCGGATACAGGGGGCTCTATCCGTCAACCCGCGGCTTTTTGCGGTATTAGCGGAATCAAACCTACTTATGGGTTGGTGTCACGTTATGGAATGGTGGCTTATGCTTCAAGCCTTGATCAAGCAGGACCTATAGCTCGAAGTGCTGAAGATTTAAGTATTATCCTCCAAGCGTTAGTAGGCTTTGATCCAAAGGATTCAACCTCTAGTGAAGCCAAAGCGCCGCATTATTTAAATGGACTTAACGCGCCAATAAACCAATTTAAAATTGGCTTGCCAAGCTGTTTTTTTCAACCACAAGTGGACATAGACATTCAAAAAGCAATACTTGCCGCGGTTGAGGTATTTAAAAACTTAGGCGCTGAAATTATTGAGGTTGATTTAAAATTACAGGAACTTTGGGTTCCTTGTTATTACGTGGTAGCCTGTGCAGAAGCATCATCCAATCTTTCTCGTTATGATGGTTTACGCTTCGGTCACCGCAGTGTTAAATCAAATTCCTTAATAGAACTTATTACTCAATCACGTACAGAAGGCTTTGGTCCCGAAGTCCAGCGCAGAATACTCACTGGCACCCATGTATTATCATCGGGTTATTTTGATGCCTACTATTTACAAGCCCAAAAAATACGGCGTTTAATTCAAGAGGAATTAGTACATACTTTAAAAAAAGTAGATGTCATTCTGGGGCCGACCACTCCTAGCTGTGCTTTTAAAATTGGCGAGAATAATGCTGATCCTATCCAAAATTATCTCGCGGATGTGTTTACTGTGGCAGCCAACCTAGCTGGACTTCCTGCTCTTTCCATCCCAGCAGGATTTAAGCACAATTTACCCATTGGTTTACAATTGATGGGCGCTCATTTTAGCGAAGCAAAATTATTAAACATGGCTCATCAATATCAACAAAATACTAATTGGCATCTTGCCACTCCAGATTTAAGGTGATTTTTATGGAATGGGATCTAGTCATTGGGCTTGAAGTACATGCGCAATTAAAAACAAAATCTAAACTTTTCTCTGGTGCATCGACCACTTTTGGGTCTACTGCGAACTCACAAACTTGCTTTATTGATGCTGGGCTTCCAGGAGTACTTCCCGTCTTGAATCAAGAAGCCGTACGTATGGCTATTCAATTAGGCCTAGCGTTAAAGGCAGATATTAATGATTGTTCAATATTTGAGCGAAAAAATTATTTCTATCCAGATCTGCCCAAAGGTTATCAAATTAGTCAATTTCAAAAACCTATTGTAGCTAATGGAAGTTTAGAAGTTGAATTAGATGACGGTTCAAAAAAATTAGTGACGATTAATCGCGCTCATTTAGAGGAGGATGCCGGAAAATCCTTACATGAACATCATAGCTCCTACACTGGAATTGACTTAAACCGCGCAGGCACCCCTCTTCTTGAAATAGTGACCACGCCTTGCCTTTATTCTATCGAAGAGGCAGTTACTTACCTGAAAACCTTACACCAATTGGTGCGTTTTTTAGGGATTTGCGACGGCAATATGCAAGAGGGCTCGTTCCGCTGCGATGTAAATTTATCTTTAAAACAAAAAGGCAGTGCCACTTTAGGTACTCGCACCGAGTTAAAGAATCTTAATTCTTTTCGTTTTATTGAAAAAGCCATTGCCTATGAACAAGCAAGGCATCAAGATATTTTAGAAAGTGGTGGAAAAATTATCCAAGAAACCAGACTATATAACCCGGATACTAATAGTACGCATGCAATGCGTGATAAAGAAAATGAGAATGATTACCGGTATTTCCCAGATCCCGATTTGTTGCCGATTCAAATCACTCGCATGCAAATAGCAGAAATTAAACGCGAATTACCTGATTTACCCGAACAGATTAAGCAAAGCCTTAAACAAGTCCCTGACTTGAACAATGAAGACATTAACTTTCTTCTATCCTCACCTGCTATTTATTTATTTTATAAAGATATAAAAACAAGTTCCTTATCCGATAAACTGATTATCAACTGGCTGAAAAGTCATTATTCAGCAGCACTTAATGAAGTGCAGGGATCTTTTGATGCACCACCTGTCTCTGCAAAAAATATGGCTTTATTGCTGAGCAAACTCCAAGAAAAAGTGATTTCCACGAATAGTGCAAAACAAATCTTTGCTAAGTTATGGCAAGGGGAAGAAGATATCGATTTGATTATTCAACGCGATGGGCATCAACAAACTCAAGACAGCTCTGAATTAGAAGCACTTATTATTCAATTAATCCAAAAAAATGAACAACAAGCGGCGGAGTATCGCGCCGGTAAGGAAAAATTACTTGGCTTTTTCGTTGGACAAATTATGAAACAAACCAAAGGCAAGGCAGATCCCGAGCAAGTCAATGAGTTATTAAAAAAACATTTACAGTGATCTTCAAGAAGCTGCTCCAATCTTTTAGGAGCGGCATCAACGTTCAGGCTATTATCATTACAACATCACATTCATTATTCCCTCCTATGCCTTTCTATTTTAATTTATCTTGATATTTTCCATTAATTTTGACATTGGAATGCAATTTATAATAATCTTAGTTACTCATGTTACGCACATAAACTTGTAGTTTGACTAAAAAGCATTAGAATTCCGCCCTTAATTTTAGGGAGGGAATTAAATGGATATGCTTGATCTTTATAGTGATTATTTGATTTTCCA
>NZ_RZGQ01000006.1 GCF_003989735.1 Legionella sp. km772
GGCATCATCATACTATCAAAGTTCCTATCGCGGGAGAGGGGGTAGATCGAAGTGAAATTAAAAAATCTGTGACCAATTCAAAATAAAATCTTGTCTATAAAAACTTCAGGGACGTTGCCTAGTGATAAATTAATAAAAACATTGAATTAAAATAAGCAGACAACAAATATAACCAATAAACCAAGTGAGGGAGCGTAAACTCGCTAAATCCATTAGATATAAAACGTGATAAGCCACTCGCGAAATGACATAAATGATGGCTAAAATTTGAATGACTAAACTGCTGTGCTGAGTAGCAATAGCGGCAAGAATAGCCGTAGCAAATACACTAAGGGCTTCAAAACTATTTTGATGGGCTGCTAAGGCTCGCGCCCCAAAACCGGTTAATTTAGCTTGCTGTTCCCGGGGTTGATTATTGTCATAACCCCCTAGTTTATTCATTGCATAGCCCAAAGGTAATTTGGCTAAGTAAGGCAAAATAAGCATAATCAATAAGCAGGCCAATAAGGTCGTCATTAAGCATCACCTTGATTAATAAAAAAATTATCTTACCGAGAAATGGCCTTTATTTCAAACGTAGACTCAAGTTATTTGCTTGGTGTTAACCTTATATTCTATTAATCTTAGGTACTTCCTACTAAGTTCTTGCAAAAACAGAAATTAATTAGTAAGTTAATCCTAATTAACTATTCATTTCTACTTCTTGAACAACAAATAAGTAAAATAAGGATATGAACATACTTATATGTTTAAGCCTCGTAAATCCATAATTATTCTTAGTGTGGTATCAATAATTGTTATTGTTCTTTTTTTACACGCTCGTGAAGCCGCTCATCGCCTTCATCGAGATCCAGAAGTGTTAATGAATCGCTATTATTTACTACGCCAATCAAATCCAGAAGCAGCAAACAATGCCCTACTTATCCTCTTACAACAAGATAAAAATCATGTACAAGCCTTGGAAGAGCTGAGCCAGATTTATCTGCAACAGCATCACTTAGCGCAAGCTAAACCCCTATTAGCCCAATTACACCAGCTAAAACCAGAAGAGCAAGCTTATACCTTCGAATTAGCTTCTCTTTATTATGAGGAGGGCAACTGGGATAAAGCCCAACAGCTATTGGATGAATTAAAAAAAGGAACTAACTGGGATTATAAATTAAAGGCACAAACTCTATTAAGCCAAATGGACTCTTATCTTCCCTTTTATCAACATAAAGCACTAGTGAGCTCTATAAGCACAGAGGAGCAACCACAGGCCTCAGGACTCACCACTATCCTCCTTAATTACTTTTATACTATTCAACACAATGAACCAGAAAAAGCAGCTCAATTATTAAGCCTATTAGACACACTCACCGCCGACAATACCGCTATTCCCTTAGAAATGGGGTATTTATCCCTACAAAGGAAGGAAAACAAGCAAGCTATAAGCCATTTTTTAAAGGCTTATGCCTTAAAACCTAATCCCGAGCTTGCCTTACAACTGGCTTATCTCTATGCCAGCGACAAACAAGAATCCGAAGCCGCCCAATTTTTCCTACTTGCCATGACCGCGCAAGATCTAAAAATAAAGAGAGCTGCAGCAAAAGGCTATGCTGTAGTAAACTCGAGCCAGCCCTCCCCATCTAAGCTAGCATTAACACAAATACCTAAAACTCATGATAGTTTACTACTAGACCAATTCTACCTGCTTAAAAAACACAATAAACAAGCGGCCTGGGAATTAATCCAACAAATTATTACTCAATACCCCAATAATCTGACCGCCTTGAAAGAAGCTGGCTTTTTAGCAATTGATCTAAAACAGCGAAATGATGCTATCCGCTATTTTAGTAGAGCCTATGAACTTTGTTACCAACCTGATTTAGCGATGCAATTAGGCTATCTTTATGATGAGCCTAATGGAATGAAAACCATTAGTACTGACAAATATTGGGCTTATCATTATTTTAATTTAGCGACCCGGGCTGCTGACAAACAATTAGCCTTACGGGCGCAAAACGCGATGACTAATCTCTCAGGCTTACAAACCAAAGTCCTCCCCCCTCCCTACTTCAGTGAAGTATTTTTCGACCCCTTCTCACAAAGTCGTTTTGGGATAACGGTTCGACCCTTGGTAGGCCGTTTAGGGATTGAGCATGATAATCGCTGGCAATCCAAAACTTATTTTGTCTTTCGTCGAACTCAAGATAATAAATCCGAAAATGCAGGCCAAGTTCCGCAAATTTATGAGGATAATGTGCAAATCTTGGGAGTTGGTGAGCAAATAACACCCTTTGCGGCGATACCTCTCGTAGGTTTTTTTGAAGCAGGCAGAGCTTATGATCTAGTCTATAGAGATAGGAATAGATGGCGCAATGATGTCAGGGCTGGTCTTATGTATTACAATGAATTTGGAGCAAAACCCGCCTATTTCGAGCACATTACAGCCAATGCGAAGTATTACAGCACCGTATATGGTGATGTGACTTATTTTTCCCGTTATAAAAATAATATTATTGCAACGGTAAAGACACACCAGGGATTGCGCTTGTGGCAATACCATAGCACCATGCTCAATGTTTATCTTTCAGGACGCGTAATAGAAGACACAAACCGTGACTTTTTTAACAATATTGCGGAAGTGGGACCCGGAATTGGCTTTATACCCTCTAATCGCTATAAAATAGAACTGCGGTATGAACACATCAATGGCATGTATTTACCGGTAGGAAATAGTACTAATCCTTATGGAAAATACTATATTAATAACTTAGTTCAATTATTCTTTTATACAAAACTCTAATGGCTAATGAACTCGTACTCAGTCTTTTTTTCCTCTTTTGGTATTTTCTTACCATTTTGGCCGTATTGTTTATTATATCCGGCTTAGATGACTTATTTTTTGATGTTTATTATTGGACCCGGTACTTAATTCGCCTGTGGCGAACTCGTAAGTTTGAGCCTTTAAGTTATGAGCAGTTAGCCAAGAAAGAAGAACAGATGATTGCTATTCTCGTCCCCTGTTGGCATGAAGCGGGGGTTATTGGAACCATGCTAAGGCATAACTGCTATTCCATTGATTACACTAATTATTATATTTTTGTCGGGGTCTATCCTAATGATCCTGCTACCGTTAATGAGGTGCAGGAAGTTGCCAAAACCATTAAAAACGTCCAATGCGTCATCGGAAAAACTCCAGGCCCCACCAACAAAGCCGCCAATTTGAACGGTGTTTATGACTATGTGCGCGAGTTTGAAAAAACCTTAGACCAGCCCTTTAATATTTTTGTGTTCCAAGACTCCGAAGATATTATTCACCCTTTGTCACTCAAATTATATAACTACCTGATTCCTCGTAAAGAGATGATTCAAATTCCGGTTTTTCCACTTCAAGTTCCTTATAAAAATTTTACCCATTGGCTTTATGCAGATGAGTTTTCCGAAAACCACACTAAAGACATTATTGTGCGTGAATCGATTCAGGGGCATGTACCCTCGGCAGGAGTAGGAACTGCCTTCTCTCGCCACGCCTTACATGTACTTGAGGATCCGGAAACCAAAGCCCCTTTTGCGACTAATTCATTAACAGAAGATTACCGGACCTCTTTGGCAATTCGCGTGCATAAGCTCAAACAAATCTTCGTTTCTCAATACATCACTAAGATGAAATGGCAAAGACGTAGCTTTTTCCGCAAAGGTTATGTACAAAAGCCTACCCGAGAATACATCGCCACCCGCGCCTTATTTCCGATGGAATATAAAAAAGCAGTCCGCCAAAAAGCGCGTTGGATCATAGGAATTGTATTTCAAGAATGGCAGCACACCCAATGGCCGAAAGAGTGGCGGATTAAATTTACCCTCGCCCATGATCGCAAAGCATTTTTAACTCATTTTATTAATGGTTTTGGTTATTTTGTCTTCCTATTTTGGCTTTTATACTCTCTTTTAACTTTTAGCTCCCCCCAATACCCCTCTTTACAGGAAGAATTAAATAATAACCCCTGGGTTTGGTGGCTTATCGTTGCGGTGACCATTATTATGCTTGAACGCATGCTCCAACGCATGATTGCAGTAAAACGAGTTTACCATAGCTGGATCCCGGCCCTACTTTCAATTCCACGGGCTTTTTATGGTAATGTGCTTAATCTCCACGCCTTAATTCGTGCTTATAAAGTATATTATGAAACCCCAAAAACACCGCAAAATAGTACTCAACCCACGCAACCAGCCTGGGATAAAACGGATCATCATTTTCCAGGCAGTCATATCCTAACCCCCTATAAAGTTAAAATTGGTGATCTGTTGCTTAAAAATAATGTCATCACTAAACAGGAATTAGAGCAAGCTATTTTAGAACAACAAAAAACAGGAGAACGTTTAGGTGAGGTTTTAGAGCGCTTAAAGCTCCTCACCCCACAAAAACTGGTGCAATTACTCTCTGAGCAATATAATTTACCCCTCTTCCCCCAAAGCCAACTAAAGGATATTACCCTGCCTGAGCATACCTTAAGCAAAAGAACCTTGCGCTGGTTAACCGAACATCACGTACATCTTATTAATTTTGAGCCTCAATCTAAGCGTCTTGTTTTAGGTTTAAATGATCCTACTAATGAATTACTTATTGAAAAAATCATTAACCGCACCCTGCCTCTTAAAACTGAATTCGTTTTATTAGATCCAAGTGCATAAGACTGAGCAGAGCCTTACTTAAGCTCAATCCCTTGAGAGGCCGACCGGATCATATCTAGCATAGACTCCCCCAACCAGGGTTCAACTACCGCTTTAGGAACCATAAACTCAATGATCGTCTCGCCGAGCTTTTGATTTAAATCGACAAAAGAGCGCATTTCTTTTTCATATTGAGGAAAAGCGCTAGCATAGTCACCCTTAGCCTGCGCTAATTCTTTGGCAAGTACATAAGCTGCTACTAAGGCTAGGCTTGTACCTTGACCTGAAGCCAGGCAAGGGCTAAAGGCGGCATCCCCAATAAGTATGGTTCGTTCTTTATACCACTGGGGCATACGAATTTGTTTGACTTCGTCAAAGTAGAACTCAGAAGACTGCTGCATAGATTTTACAAGGTGCGGCACTTCCCACGCCGCATCAGCATAAATTCGGGATACAATCGCTTTTTGCTGTTCGAGATCTCGATGCTTAAAAGTCAGATTGGGGGCACGAAAAACAAACAAGGCTTTAGCAGCGGCTCCCGGGGTACAATAAAGATTTAATAATTTATCAATTTGGGAGTAGAAAAATTCGTGTCGGTTCAAATTTAAATCAGTTTCTATAGAGCAAATGGCCGCATAATAGTCACCCAAGTTATGTGAAAATTGTGCTTCATTACCAAAAACTAAATGACGCACATTGGAATGAATACCATCTGCGCCAACTAAAAGATCAAAATCTTGTTCTGGGCCATTATTAAACTCAACCTTCATCCCTTGCGCATGTTGCTCAAGCGCTTTAATTGATGTGCTAAACAAATACTGACACTGCTTGTTCGTAGCATGATAAAGAATACGGCTCAGCTCCCCTCTTAATAATTCTATATCATCCCCCACATGCATTCCCATTAACTCAGCAGGGATTTGATCAATGAGTTCACCTTGTTCATTTAGGACTGAGCCACTAAGCTGTACCACTTTAAACCGACAAGCTTCTTGGTAAAGGGCCATTTTTTTCATTACCTCAACTGCTTTGCCGCGGATATCAATTTTATAGCCACCCAGCCTTAAGCTATCGGCTTGCTCAACAATAGTTACTTCAAAACCATAATGATTTAGCCAGTACGCTAATGCGGGGCCTGCAATACTCGCCCCCGAAATTAAAACTCGTTTATTGTTCATAGTATTTGTTCAATATCCTGTGTAGTAAGGAAGATGTTGTCTTCTTTATAAAAAAGAACCTAGCTTTGCGAAGAGATCGCGCGCCAAACATTCTACGATCCGCTGTGAGGCTAAACCATCGCCATAAGGAGAGACTCCTTTAGCCATTTGTTCATATGCTCTTTTATCGGTAAGTAAATGATATACTGTTTTTATAATCTGTTCAGAGTCTGTCCCCACGAGTACCCCTACCCCTGCGGTGACAATCTCAGGACGCTCGGTAGTATTTCTTAAAACCACCACCGGTTTCCCTAAAGCAGGCGCTTCTTCTTGAATACCACCTGAATCGGTCAGAATGAGTAAAGAACGGTTCATTAAATGGGTAAATTCATCATAGCGCAGAGGGTACAATAAATGGATGCGCGGCCGTTTATTTAATAAAAATAAGATATCCTTTTGTACATTAGGGTTTGGATGCACAGGAAATACAAAATTAATATGCTCTAATTTTTCCGATAATTCGATGATCGCATGGCAAATATTGCGCATGTTTTTACCGAAATTTTCCCTTCGGTGGGCCGTCACAATTACAATGTTATCTAATTCTAATAAAACACCAGGATCGGGAGTATTTTTTAATACCCACTGGAGGGCATCTATCACCGAATTTCCGGTAATGAGGATTTTAGATGCTGGAATATTTTCCCGCATCAAATTTTCTTTTTCTATTTTAGTAGGGGCAAAATGCCATTCAGATAAAGGAGCCGTTAAAACTCGGTTCACCTCTTCGGGAAAAGGCTCCTTAATATTATAGGTCCGCAAGCCTGCTTCAATATGCCCAAAGGGGATACGGTTATAAAAGGAAATCAAAGAAGCTACAAAGACTGTCGTGGTGTCCCCAATTGCTAATAAAGCATCAAATGGGTACTGTTGTACCAGAGCCTCTAATTTAATACATAAATTTCCGGTTAGACTACCCAAGGTTTGATTCTCGGTCATACTATTAAGATCAACATCCGGGCTTATGTTAAAAAGAGTTAACATGCCATCCAGCAGACTACGATGTTGGGCTGTATTAATTACAATAACCTTAGCCCAGTGACATTGTTGGAGTTGAAAAATAATAGGGGCCATTTTTATGACTTCGGGTCGAGTACCGACCACACAACCAATGGTTAACCGTTTTTCTACTGCACTCATCCTTAATCTCTATTCCTACTAACCACTAAACTCTATACATAGGATAGATGAAGTTTGATGAATATTAAATAAAGCAAGTGTTGATTTTTTGTTTTATTTTTTTTTCCAAACTTAAGGTCCACCCAGATGATGGAGTTTTAAAGGGGTACGCACCCCCAGCACATCACGCTTTGCAACCTAACTATTGCCTGATCTTAGCCTTAACTTCTGCTATTTTCCTGCTACTTAAGTCTATTTTCATCTTCAACCGATGCATCTCTTCTGCTATGATAAGGCTCAAACTGAGCAAGATAGACGATTTTCTTGCTAGAAATTAAAAGGACTATGAAATGACACACGATGAGTCTAAGAAAAAATCTAAAAGTCATATTGTTTTAACCTCTCACCCAGCAGGCCATACCGCAGCGCATTATAAAATCAAATGGAATGCCGAACACCCTAAAGAGCGTGGTCCTGTAATTGCCTCACTAACTAATATTAGAAACCGGAATGTGATTGGCACTCATTCGGGCTCATATTCGGTTTATCGAGCTCTTGCAGTGGCAGCCGGAGTACTCGATGCAGAACATGTTCCTGATTTAACCAATACTACTCCCCCTGTTGATATTGGGCCGCATCCTCAATGGAGTGAACCAGGTAAAATTGTATCGATGGATCCCTGGGGACATTTAGTGGCTTCAGTTTATGCTGATGAGATTCATGCGGGCTACGATATCCGCCCGACTATTGCGGTAACAAGAGCGCATATTAATATTCCAGAATTACATACAGCCATGCAAAAAGGCCGTCTAAAGCCTGATGGAAAAATTTTAAGTGAAAGCGGGGATGTAGTGGTAACGAAAGCAGCCATTGAGCCCGTATGGTATCTCCCGGGAATTGCTGAACGCTTTCAAATTTCTGAGTCGCGCTTAAGAAGAACGCTTTTTGAGCAAACCGCCGGAATGTTCCCTGAATTAGTTACTCGTAGTGATTTGGATGTTTTTTTACCGCCTATTGGGGGATTAACCGCATACTTCTTTGGTGATGTCACCAAGATTCATGACCCAAATGTGGAATTAACTTGTCGAATCCATGATGAATGTAATGGCTCTGATGTGTTCGGTTCGGATATTTGTACTTGTCGCCCTTATCTAACCCATGGCATTGAGCTTTGCATTGAATCAGCCCAACGTGGAGGTACAGGTTTAATTGTGTATAACCGGAAAGAAGGCCGTGCTTTAGGTGAAGTGACTAAATTCCTAGTATACAATGCCCGCAAACGTCAACAAGGCGGGGATACGGCTGCCAAATACTTCGAACGCACGGAGTGCGTAGCCGGAGTACAAGACATGCGTTTTCAAGAATTAATGTCTGATATTCTGCATTGGTTAGGTATTACTAAGATTCATCGCTTTGTTTCAATGTCTAACATGAAATACGATGCATTGATACGCTCGGGAATTGAGGTGGTGGAACGCATTAAAATCCCCGATGAGCTAATCCCCCCCGATGCCAATGTCGAAATGGATGCAAAACGCGCTGCCGGCTATTATTCACCGGATCGCATCTTAGATATCAATGAGCTTGCTGCAGTCAAGGGGCGCGATCTCCATGAATAATGTTTTAGCACGTTTAAATAATTTAGAGACCATCCGCTCACGCGCTCATCAACTCTTAGCTTTAGCAAAAGAAGATAAATTGAATTATTTTTCTTTACACCAAGAAAAGATGGCCCCTACTGCGTCGTTCATCATGGACGTTATTACTAAAAACTATCCTACTCTTGATATTCCTTATCATAGTAGGTGGCGTCATTTTGAAGTAGGTGGCCTAGATCGCATCAGCAAAATGATGGCCACGCTCAGCCATCTTCCCGCCAAAGATCAGGGAAAAATCTTATATGAACTAGTCATTATTAGCGTCTTTCTTGATGCGGGTGCAGGTGCACGGTGGCGATATTGGGAGGAAGAAAGTCAACAATATTACACTCGCTCTGAAGGCTTGGCCTTAGCCAGCTTAAAGTTATATCAAAGCGGCATGCTAAGCTCAATGGCGAATGAACCCTTCCGAGTGGATGCCCAAAAGCTAATAGAATTTACTGAAACTGACTTAAGCAAAGCCTTTCAAGTGACTCAAGATAATCCTTTGGAAGGCTTGAAGGGGCGAGTTGCGTTATTAAATCATTTAGGAAGAATTGTAAAAACCCAACAAGCCTGTTTTGGTGAACAAGGCCGTTTAGGGGATTTTTATAGCTACGTGCTTTCTTTAGCGAAAGAGCATAGTTTATCGGCTATAAACTTATTTGAGGCAGTTTTAAAAGCATTTAACCGTATTTGGCCTCAACGTTTAAGCTATGAGGGTACCTCCTTAGGGGATGTATGGATTCATAGTGCCTTAAAAACGGAGCAAGCAGGTTCTGAATTTATGCCTTTCCATAAATTATCACAATGGCTAAGTTATTCCTTAATTGAACCTTTAGAACAGACCGGTATTCAAGTGCAGGATATTGATAAGCTCACCGGGTTGCCGGAATACCGCAATGGCGGACTTTTGATTGATACAGGTTTATTATCTTTAAAAGATGAGGCGATGCTGACACAAGCTCATGAACCGAGTTCTGAGTTAATTGTGGAATGGCGGGCATTAACGGTCGCCCTCCTCGATGAATTAGCCCAGTTAATTCGTCAACAACTCCATAAAGACGCCCTAAGTCTTCCGCTTGCAAAAATTCTGCAAGGGGGGACCTGGGAAGCTGGCCGACAGATCGCAAAGCAAAAAAGAGAGGGTGGTACACCTCCGCTGCAAATTATCAGTGATGGCACTGTGTTTTAACAAGGACTTAAATATGGAACAGAAACAAGTTGAAGTAATCACTCACCCTTTATTGCAACATAAACTGACGATTATGCGCAAACATGATACGAGCACTGTTAAATTTCGTACCTTAATGAACGAAATAAGCATGCTTTTGGCCTATGAAGTTACGCGCGATCTAGAGATAGAGTACGAAGAAATTCAAACCCCTCTAGCCACTATGCGCTCCCCTGTTTTAAAGGGAAAAAAATTAGTTTTTGTTTCAATCTTAAGAGCAGGAAATGGGCTTGTTGAAGGCATGTTGCAATTGGTTCCTAGCGCCCGCATCGGCCATATTGGTTTATATCGCGATCCCAAGACGCTAGAAGCTATCGAATATTATTTTAAATTACCAGAACATACTCATGATCGGGATGTCATCGTAGTTGATCCTATGCTTGCAACAGGAAATTCTGCCATTGCAGCGGTGCACGAAATAAAGGCATTTAATCCTAAATCGATTAAGTTTCTTTGTCTTTTAGCTGCGCCAGAAGGAATTGCCGCTTTTCATCAGGAGCACCCTGATGTGCCTATATTTACAGCGGCCATTGATGAAGCCCTTGATAGTCATGGCTATGTAATACCCGGTTTAGGTGATGCAGGCGATAGGCTCTATGGCACCAAATTAGAGAATTAATAAGATAGGTCGCGCCTTTGGCTCGACCTTACTTACCCCTTCTTAAGACTCCACTAAACTCGATGTTTTCGACGCAAATTTTTCGCCATTAAGTTCTTTTTGTATACGCTCATAGTCCAAAGATTTTTGCCATGCAGAAATGAGAATCGTTGCAATCGCGTTACCAATCATATTAATAATCGCCCTTCCTTCATTCATGAATTTATCGATACCCAAGACCAACACCACACCAGCAACCGGGATATAACCAATGGTTGCTAAAGAGCTTGCTAAGACGATAAAACCGCTACCAGAAACACCCGCAGCCCCCTTAGAACTAATAATCATTACTCCTAAAAGAAATAATTCATGCCAAATAGTAAGAGGCGTGTTTGTAGCCTGAGCAATAAATAAAGCAGCCATAGTTAGATAAATAGCTGTCCCCGCTAAATTGAAAGAATATCCTAGGGGCAAAACTAAGCCAACTACTGATTTCTCACAACCTAATTGTTCTAACTTTTCCATCAGTAAGGGTAAAACTGTTTCAGAGGAGGCAGTACCCCACACAATAATTAACTCTTCTTTTAAATAACGCAGTAAATGAATAATATTAATTTGACAATAGCCATATAAAATAGAGCCTAAGATAAGCACGATAAATGCAATACAAGTTAAGTAATAACATAGTAACAAACCCATTAAGCTAAATAAGGGCGCTATTCCAAATTTACCGACACTAAAGGCCATAGCGGCAAAAGTTGCCACGGGAGCCAAATACATCACCAAATGAATTATTTTAAAAAAGACCGTAGCTAATTTTTGCATCCCATCTACAATAGGTTTGTTGGTGGGACCTAAGAGAATTAAACCAATTGCGAATAGAATAGAAACAAAAATGACTTGCAGCATATCGCCATCCACAAAAGCACTGATGAAGGTATGAGGAATCATATTAAGAAACAAATCAGCAACATTACTAATCGGAGCAGCCTTACCTAAATAGGTGCTAGCGACTTCCATGTTCAACGAGCCGGGATTAATATTTAGCCCCATCCCAGGTTTAAAATAATCAGCAGCAAGCAAGCCAATGATTAAAGCAAAGGTAGTAGTGATCATGAAAAAGACTAGTGCACTGCCCGCCAATTTGCTGATCTGGCGCATGTCATTCATCGCCGCAATCCCAGAAACTAAGGTGAGAAAAATGATGGGGGCAATAAGCATTTTTATTATTTTAATAAAAATATCGGATAAAATTTTAAATTGAACCGCTAATTCAGGATAGACATAGCCCACTAAAATACCAAGAAATAAACCGATAAACACTTGCACATATAGTTTTTTTAAAAAACTCATTACACTCTCCGAGCATTAGCAGTCAGGGGTAAACGTTTAGATTTAAGGTATAGAATGCCACACTAAAGAATTTAGTTTCACATAACTAAGGCGGCCATACCAAAAAACGCGCAATTTGCCTATTCAAACTGCTATAATTAACTGGGTGATTCTACGATGTGTTTTATATTTTAGCGAGAACTTTTATTTCATTTGCTCTATTTTAAGATTATGTTAGTGTATCGCTTGCCTTATTAATCTCGGATGGGTTAAAAATAATATGAGCTTGTTCTCTTCTTTCATTGATTACATTTTACATATAGATGTCTATCTAAACACTTTTGTAAGCAGTTATGGGTTCTGGACTTATTTGCTATTATTTCTAATTATTTTTTGCGAGACTGGTTTGATTATTACTCCCTTTCTACCAGGAGATTCGCTCTTATTTGCCGCAGGAAGCATTGCCGCCCAACCGGGGAATTCATTGAATAGTATTTATTTATTCCTACTTCTAAGTCTAGCCTCCATTTTGGGAAATCAGATCAATTTTATGGTCGGTAGGCTGGTTGGTCCTCGCGTATTTACGGCTAAAGATTCTTGGTTATTAAATAAAAAACATCTAGACCATGCTCATCAATTTTATAAGCAACACGGTGGAAAAACACTGATTTTCGCACGTTTTCTTCCTATTATCCGTACCTTCGCACCCTTTATTGCTGGCATAGCAAAAATGCATCTGGTTCGCTTTTTCTTATATAATTGTTCTAGCGCTATTTTATGGATAGGAAGTTTGCTTGGTTTGGGTTATTTCTTAGGTTCTCTACCTTTTGTTAAAGAACATTTTACCGTGGTAATCTATGGAATAATCGGCGTTTCTCTGCTTCCTGCTGTCTTAGCTTATTTGGGTAAAAGAAGCCACCATCCGGCTTAAGTAGAGCAGCGAAGCAGGCGGAGTACTGTGTATGAAACCCTTTAGTGTTCCTGAAGAAAATTAACAATCCATTGGGCAATTAAAGCATCATCTTCCGGCAATTTTAAGGATTCAAGGCCTCGTTGGAATAACTCTTCACCCAGTATTGATTTACGGTAGTCCATTAACGCTTGCGAATAGGCTTTGGTAAATTCCGGATGCCCTTGGACGGTAAGGACATGTGAACCAATTTGGGTCATATAATAAGGACAAAACTCACTGCTGGCTAAAATTTCCGCTTCTTTAGGCAACTCTAACACCTGATCTTGATGACTCACTAATAAATTAAATTTATTTTGGTTAGGCTGCATCCAGTTTTTGAATTGATTAATTTTATTTTGCGACATTCCCACCCCCCAACCATGGGGCCACTTAACGACTTTGCCGCCTAGGGCTTTAGCAATAAGTTGATGCCCAAAACATATACCAATGAGTTTTATATGAGCCTGATATAAACTACGAACAAAGTCTTCAAGCTCGCCTATCCAGGGAAAATTATCATTAACGCTATGACGGCTACCCGTAATTAAATAAGCATCTGCTGCATGAATATCCTTAGGCAATTCGCCGTGTTCTGCATCAAAAACAGTAAAGCAAATGGAGGGATAAATCGGTTTCAAAAGTGTAGCAAATCGCTCTGAATGTTGGCCATGAGAGGCAAATTCTTCTCTTACTGTATCACACTGTAAAATACCTAAATTCATCTTACCCCCTATTGCTTATTTAAGAGCAAGTACTAGCGCGGGTATTGGGAATCTCCAATAGCCGCAATTAAAATATTTTTATATTCTTCTTGCGTAAATAAAATAGGATTAGAACCCGAAGCAGCATCTTCTGTTGCCATTTTTGCAATCTTATCGACGTGTTCCTGATTAATCCCTATATGAGCTAAGCAAGATTCGATCCCTAATTCCATTCTTAATTGTAAAATCCAATCCATAAAACCATCGAAACCATTAGAAATAGTTAAATAAGTTGCCAGTCGAATAATTTTCTCTTCAATTGCCGCACGATTAGCCAACAACACATAAGGCATTAAAATAGCATTAAGACGTCCATGGTGAGCATCATACAAGGCCCCCAAAGGATGAGCGAGAGCATGCATCGCTCCTAAACCACGTTGAAACGCTGTGGCCCCCATGCCGGAAGCGACGAGCATATGTGTACGTGCCTCTATATTAGCTCCGTCATTATAGGCAGCAATTAAATTTTCTTTAATTAAGCGGATTCCCTCTAAAGCAATAGCTTCTGCCATCGGATGATAAGCAGGCGCGCAATAAGCTTCAAGACAGTGGGATAAGGCATCCATTCCCGTTGCCGCCGTGAGTTTAGGAGGCAAACTACAAGTTAATTCAGGATCTAGAATAACTAGTTTAGGTAACATGTTCGGATGAAAAATAATTTTTTTAACTTGTTGCGCTGTATCAGTAATTACTGCTGCACGTCCAACCTCTGAACCAGTACCTGCAGTGGTAGGAATAGCAATCACAGGAGCCATTGTCTCCACCCGGACTTTCTGCCAATTGCTGCCAATATCTTCAAACTCCCAAAGCGGCAGCTCTTGTCCAACCATTAGGGCAACTGTTTTGGCAACGTCTAAACTAGAACCTCCGCCACAAGCAATAACACCATCATGAAGACCAAGCTGATATGCGTGTACCCCCTCTAAAACGTTTCGCTCGGTAGGATTGGCTTGGATTTGGGAGAAGATACCCACTTGTAATTCGGCCTGCTGGCATAGGTGCACTAAGCGACCTATTAATAAAGAACCGGCTAAGCCGGGATCAGTAATAATTAACGGCGCTTTAATACCCAATTCGTGACAAAGGTCTGACAATTCATTGACGCGCCCCGCACCCACCCGTATTCGAGTAGGATAATTCCAATTGGTAGTTAGAGTAGTTTTATTCATATCACCCATCCATATACTAGTGTTAGTTCAAAATTAGAGAATAAGCAAATAAGCCGCTAAGACGTTTATTCAGGATAAATCCCAGCTATTGTAAGGTTGACCATTCCTCAATGCCAAGTTTAGGCTGGTGCTTGCCCGTATTCGGTCGAGCAATCCCTAGGATGATTAGCTTGGCACTCAATCATCCATTTTTATATGGAAGGACTTAGGGCGAGTCAAATAATCATACCCTAAGGTTGATAAACTACAGCCACGACCTGATTTCTTTATACCCGTCCATGCTAAGGCAGGATCCAAATAATCACAACGATTAATAAAAAACGTGCCGGTATTCAATCGCTCACCGATTGCGACCCCAGCGGCAAGGTCCTTAGTAAATACTGCCGCAGTTAAACCATAGTCACTATCATTCATTAACTCTATTGCTTCCTCATCATTGGCAACAGGCATAATACCGACTACGGGGCCAAAAGATTCTTCCCACATGATCCGCATGTTATGGTTCACTTGGGTTAATACTTGTGGGGCTAAATAAGGGCTCCCTGGTTTATCCATGGGAAAGTCATGCGGATTTATATGTGCCCTTGCCCCCATTTCTACTGCTTCTTTGATTTGTTCGCGCACAAAATCAGCAGCTGAGGCACGTACCATTGGACCTAAAGTAGTGTTAGGATCGTCTGAACGCCCTAATTGATATTGTTTTACTAAATCGACTGCTTTCCGAATGAATGCATCATAAATCGAGACATGAACATAAATACGCTCAATGCCACAACAGGATTGGCCAGAATTAAAAAAAGCCCCATCAATAGCAAGGGCAACCGCCTCATCTAAATTAGCATCAGCCCTAATATAGGCAGGATCTTTACCGCCTAGCTCAAGTCCAATAGGAATAAAACGTCCCGCTGCTGACTGTTCAATTTCAACACCCGCGGTTACAGAACCGGTAAAGCATACAGCATCCACCGAAGAAGACTGGATACAACATTTAGTTTGCTCATGAGTTAGATGTAAATACTGAAATACCCCCGCCGGCAGATCCGCCGCCTTGAATGCTTCGGCAAAACGTTCAGCTACTAAAGGCGTTTGTGCTGAGTGTTTCAAGAGGACGCAATTCCCGGCCATAATCGCAGGTATAATGGTATTTACCGCGGTTAGATAGGGGTAGTTCCACGGCGCAATGACAAAAACTAAACCCAGTGGCTCACGTTTTATATAACGAGTAAAGCGTAATTTCTCAGGAAGATGCACGTCTGCTAAAGAATCTCGCGCCTGCTCAATCATATAACGAGCCCGCTCTTCAAGCCCTCTTAGTTCATTTTTTGCATACCGAATTGGACGTCCCATTTGCCAGCTTAATTCTTCACCTAAAATGTCTTTATGAGCGACTAAAAAATCCACAGCAGCCTGACAAGCTTTTTCCCGGGTAGTTAGGGAAGATAATTTCCACCGCTCTTGAGCTTGTTTTGCTTTGCTCACCGCCAGTTCAATCTTGTCAGGCTTAGCGTAGCTCCGTTCTACATATAAAGAATTATCAATAGGAGAATAGGTTTTTAAGGTTGGCATCATGCTAAATCCCTTATTTAAATGATTTCAAAATAGCGATCGAGTTCCCAATCAGTAATATGCTTTCTAAATTCCCGCTCTTCCCATTCACGCGTGGCGGCGAAATGATTAACGAAATCCGCGCCAAATAGCTCATGCGCCGCTTTAGAGCTGCGTAAATTTTGGGCTGCATCCCATAAAGTGCTCGGTAAGTGCAATTCCTTAGGATGCTCTTGAGTATAAGAATTGCCTCTAACTTCAGCTTCCGGTTCTAATTGCTGTTCTATGCCGTATAATCCTGAGCCAATGGCTGCGGCTAACGCAAGATAGGGATTAGCATCAGCAGAACCTAAACGATATTCAATGCGTTGACTTTTTTCAGTTCCAGGGATAAGCCTTAAGGCAGTAGTTCGATTTTCAACCCCCCAAGTGGCAACTGTAGGCGCCCACGCCCCGGGGATAAGTCGGGTATAACTATTAATGGTCGGGGAAAACAGAGCTAAAAACTCTGGCATTAAACGCTGCTGCCCGGCTAAAAAATGCCGCTGAATTGCGCTCATATTATGGGGTTGACCCGCTTCATAAAAGGCTGAACGGCCGTTTTCTTTGTGCCGCAGTGATAAGTGGATATGCCCACTTTGACCGGGGTAATTTAAAGACCACTTAGCCATAAAAGTGGCCATTTTATTATTACGCTGGGCTAGTACCTTCATAAAGGTTTTAAATAAAGCCGCTTTATCCGCCGCAGCCTGGGCTTCATCGAAAAGGAGAGCGGCTTCTAAAACTCCAGGGCCGGTTTCAGTATGCAAACCTTCAATAGGAAAATCCATCCGCTCGCCCATGGCTAAAATTTGGTGATATAATTCAGCGTGAACGGTATTACGGATAATGGAATAACCAAAATTATCAGGAGTAAAGGTTTTAAGATTACGAAAGCCTTTTTCTCGCACGCTTTGCGGTGTTTCATCAAATACAAAAAATTCATATTCTAAGGCTGCAAACACCTCAAAACCCAGCTGACCTGCTTTGTGGATGACACGATTTAATAAAGCACGAGGACAAATGGCTTCGGCCGCGCCTGAAAACTCGCCTAAAAACAATAAAGTATTTTCTAAATATAAATCGCGGCAACTTGCAGGGATAATTCTCACCTGCGCATCAGGGTAGCCCGTATGCCAGCCAGTGTATTGTGCATTATCATATAAGCGATCTTTTAAATCCCAACCGAGGATCACATCGCAAAAAGCAAAACCCTGCTCCAAAGCGCTAAAAAACTTTTCGCGCGCCATATATTTGCCAAGGAGCACCCCATCAATATCGAAAACCCCTACTTTCACATGAGTTAATTGTTTCTCTTCGATAATGCGTTTGGCATCCGCAATAGTTTTAACCTCTCTGGGATTTAACATAACATATCCTTATGTTGTAGAAAGACGAGTATAAAAGAAGAAGTGCAAGAATCAAAGAGCGAAATTAAACTTAGCCAAGGCCTAGGCCTGAAAAGTTCAGATTTAGCATATAAAGTAACTACTGTTGTTTTTAGCGGGCCGTAGCGAAGCACTCAAGACCGACTTTCAAGGCAGTTCAATGCGGATTGTCTTGCTAAGACAGAATCATTTTTTTGCGGAGGGTTTGAAAATTTATCTATACGGTCCTGAGGGCGCCTCAGTGTCCGAGGGCTCTTTAGATTCTTTAGATTCTTCTTTTTCGGCAAAGTCCTGCCTTGAACTAATTATTTTAGAGGCAAAGAATCCATGAATGGAGGAGTTGATGATAGGCACACTACCTGAGGTAACCTCTGCAGAGTGGTTGCTCGGTTCGCTATAGCTATCAGCTAACCTATCTTTTAGATCATCCGCTGTGGGGGCTACTGCACTCTCTCCACCACCGGCTGCGGCAATTTCCACTTCCGAATAGCTTGGGGGCAGATTGAAGGTTGCTAAGACTTGGTGGAACTGGACCTTTGCATGGTTAGTAAACCGCGTATGCTCTGAGTCTTTTAAGACGTGATAATTTCCTTGAACAACAAAATTCTTCATTTGCTTTTGGAAGCTTTCTGCCATTTCTGCTAACTTAGCTTTATTATCATTGATATACTTAGCAAAACCGTCAATTCTTAGAGCATGTTTGAGTAAAGTAGTGCGTCGTTCAATTAAAAAATCACTGTATTCTTTAGCACCAGCGGGCATAAAGGCATCCACAAATTTGCTAAAATAATTATCAGGGATTAATAATAGTTTAAAAAGGGTTTCAAATTTTTCCTGCTGAAATTGTGCATTACTGGTGATGTCCGAAGAAACGATCTCACTTTCACTAGCAAGGCTTCCTTCAATAAAAATATCCAGCCAATTATAAGCTTTATAGGTCATAGGAAAAGGAAGACGGTTAATTTGTGCGGCGGCAATAGCTCCACTAATTTTAGGGAATTGACCTCCGCTGCGCATTGAAGCAAAAGACCAATCCCCATCAATTTTAAAGACTACATTATCTTTGTTAAGGCCTATGTTGCCGTTTTTTAAATCGGCTTCATGAATAAAATAAGCACCCGTGATAGCATGGCCCAGGCCGGTATAAGTTCCATCAGTAAATTTGCTTGGCTCATGCAAAGGTAGGGGGCGAAAACCAGGTACTTCTTTAGAAAGAATGAAATAAACATTGCTTTCAGGCTTATAACCCAGACGGGTTTCAGTTTGATTAGGAATAATTAACCGTAAAAACTCCTGTGCTAACCATTCCCTTCGTGCTTTAACCGGTGTTTCAATTTCTTTGCGGTACCAAACGGTAGTTGAATCTGGAAATCTGACTCTGTCTACTGTATGACTCATAGCCGCTGCGGACTCCACCAGACCTAATGAAACCAACTCACGCACATCTAGCGGTTGTGGCTTGGGGTCTACCGCAGAAGTTGCGGAGGAAGTACTAGAGAAAGAGGCCGATGTCGCAGTAGAGGAGGAGGCACTACCAGCAGTTTGAGCAGCTCTTAAATTACTATAGGTCGGTTCCGAGTCTCTAGGCATATGTGCTCACTTTATTAAATGACTATTTAAAATTGTACATCATATACGCTAACTGCTCAACATATCATCCCATATATTTTATCAAAACTCCCTCATTAGAATACTTTTTTTAACAATAGTGAATATATTTTGACTTCTTAAGCAAGTATTAAGCTTATTTGTGTAAAATTAATCTAAAAATAGACTAAACTAGACTATTAGAACAACTGCACAAACTGAATCTTAGGAGAACATAATGCCATTTATAGTAGATTTGAGGACGATGCAACAACCAAAAATATGGACTTCTCGTGCTGATACCGATGCGGCCCGTCGTTTACAAGCCCTCTATGATAAAGAAGACTCTGAAGGCTATAAAAAATTACTTGCAGAATTAAGAGCTGAGTATGTCAAGGAAAAAGGTAATGATAAGCGCGAACTGCATGATTTTCGTTTAACCGATGGCAAAGTGTTTGAGATTTGGGATACTGGACGCACTGAACCTACCTCAATTCAATTTATGGTTAAAGGTTCGGTAATCACTTGGTCTTTTCGCGCTGGTAAAGATGAGACCCATCAAACCTGGCGTGATAAAGTATTTAATACAGCGGCGATTGCTCATCAAAACGTAGAGCACGGTTGTGAAACTTATTACCGGGGAAGTAATGCCTACCATCTGAAAAAAATGCACTCGCATCGAGGTGAGTCTGACTATAACCACAACCATTATCGTTTAAAAGAAGACCGCCCAATTACTCCTAAAGAAGTAGAAGAACACTTAAGAGCCTTTTATAACCAAACCTATGGTAAAGAATTCATTCCTGAGCAAAGTGAAGTGGATTCAATAATCGGTAAGTATAAAATGTATTGGGCCGAATATGAATTAGATCCGCGTTATAATAAACACTATCCTATAGTAAACCACACTAAACGCTCGGTTCTCTTTAATGAATTATTAGACGCAATGGATGATGAGCAAAGAGAGAAAGCCCTCGATAACTATTGCGCCAAGATAGGTGTTGCTCAGCCTAATGTAAGACAAGCTTATGAAAAGTTAATGACAGAGGCAAAAGCCATTGGGGTAGTAGGACATTTTACTCGCGAGGTCCTAAAAGATACCATGGAAAGAGCCGCAGGCAGCGAATTTAAATCAGCTGACGCCATTCTTAGAATTGCACAAATGGAAGCCTTATACCCGGCAGCACGATATGTTAAATTTATTGCTGCTTTCAATGAGTTTAACAGCGTAGTTAACTTTTCTAATGATTTCCATGCTACTAAAGGATATTGGCCTCCTGATGATTATGAAGTAAGCGAAGATGATGAGTATTCGTCTTATGTATCATTAGATGTCGAAGGTACTCACTCCAAAAGCGGCAGTCCCACCTCCTCTGTACGAAGTGGTAGCCCCAGTGAACAATACAACAATGCCATTGACCAGATGATGACTTAGGATGATGAGGTTGAATTTAAACTCTTTGCTGAAGCATTAACCAACCGTTGTCGTAGTATTGATGATGCAATGTTAGGAGAATTAAGACCTGAAGATTTCCGTAAAGCCTTGCGTCTTTATAATGCGATGAAACACTTAAATAATGGAAGAATAACGGTAGAAGAATCTAGCGAGCAATTTTCCATGATTTCAGAAAAAAGTAAAAAATCCGTAGAAAGCCGCTTTTCTCCAGAACTCTTTGCGCAAGTAATAAGCATGCAATCGGAAATATCTGGTATGGTCAGTGTAGAACAAGACCCAGGTCCTGCTTTAAGCCATATTTTTGAGTGGATTAAAACTGCCTCACCCGAATTAGAAAAATGGTTAGCTTGGGTAGAAGAAAACGGATCGCGTGGTTTAGGTGCAGAAATTGCCCACACTAGAGAGCAAGAAGGTTCGAAAATTACTCGCCACAGCTTCTTTACTGAAATGGATGATAGAGGCCCTAACTCTAAAGTTGCTAACGTACTAAGCCTAAAACCAAAAAGTGAAAGTGCTGAAGATCAATTAGCCTTTAAAGTGCGAACTTATCTGCAATCCGTTATGCACTTAATGGGTGAAGAGGTTTATGTCCATAAGTCGAAAGTTGCTGATGTGCTTATTGATATCATTGAAGGTAAGAAATCTTATGATGAACTTGCCCCTGCTTTAGAGACCTACCCCAGATGGAACGAAGTTGAGAAGGCAGACCCAGTTATTAAAGGAGCGTTAACTGCTCTCGTAACTGAAACCCAAGAGTTAAAAGCTCCTAAAGCCCCTACTTTATCCTCTACCAATATGTAAGGTTAATTGAGATTGGTGAAACTCCAGCATCTGCTGGAGTTTTTTTTTTGCCAATAATAAATTTATCAAGTCCACCAAATTGGAAAACAAACTTAAACAAATTGGGGAATAGTTGCACCCGCTCTAGCTTTTATGCCACTAAGAAAATCTAAAGAACGCTCAAGACTTACTAAATCTTTGGCTCCGGCATTAGGGCCCAAATTTTGAATTTGCTGTTGATACATTTGAATCATATCAATTTTCTGATCTTTAGGAATGCCCGAAGTTTGCTGAATGGAATTTATTTGCTTAAAAAAATTCTGGCCATCTTCTGACGAGAGCTTCCCTTGCTCCATTAAGGTCAAAGTCATCGCGTTTAAATCATTAAACGACATATGGTTGACATTATAACTATCAGGGCTCGTTAGTTGAGTAAGCGGGTCTTTCTCTTTGTCTTTTTTAGCATGATGTGAGGTAAGATCGCTAAATAATTCAATTGCGCCCATTGCTGCGGTAAGAGGATTTATTAACATAATAGTCCCTTATTTTTAGTTTTATTTTTATATGCAGGTTTTATGCCACTTTTAATTCGGCCAAAATACCTTTAGTGATCCAGCTTTTTAAAAAACCCGCGGCGGTCATTGCCACCTTATCAACGGCAATCCACTCGCATAAACCTTCACATAAAGCCGAAAACGACAAGCCCTTTAACATCCCATCCATCATCCAAGCTTCTTCTTTCCCCAGACTATAATATTGAATAACATAATCAGCGGAACGCCATAAAAGCCACGCCCTAGCCGCCGTATCTTCAACTAAGTTAGGTAATTCCTTATCATCAACTAAGGCTTTCCAAAGAGGTAGAGCATTCCAAAAATAATTAGGCCTTTGAACGGAAGGATGTACAATAAAGGAAAGATTTACCCAGGCCTCAGGAGCGAGAGCTGCCATTTCTTCAATACTCACCCGCTTAGTATCTTCAGCGTCAAAGGCTAAAGTCATCTTCCATTCAAAATCAGCAAGCTCTGCTAAAAAAGAATACGCTTTATCGTAATAATTTTTTAAAAAAACAGATAATAGATCGCCATACCAACGAATGGAACGATAGTAAGAGGGATGGGCGTCAATAAAACAGCGACACATTTTTTGAAATTCTTCGGTGCCTAAATAACTGTGTAAAGCAGGAAAGGTAGTCGTTAAACATTCAATTAAACGTAATTGGTAAGCATCACGATAAATACCTAGACGTTTCTCGGCACTAAAGTCTTTAGTAGAAAGTACCGAGGGCATAATGTCTGGTTTACCCGCTAAAATAAATTGCTGAAATTGCTGCTGTAACTGGCTTAATTCACTCATGAACCACCTCTTCGGCCAATACCTGCTTGGCAATATGCTTCGCCTGTTCTAACTCTGCAAGTAATTCTGCCAGCGGCGGCATATTATCATCCCGCTCAACCATGGTAGACACCGGCCCTAAATGGTTTAAGGTAGCTGCATACAAATCCCAAACCTCTTTAGCAATAGGGGCATCGTGCGTGTCAATAATATAATTGCCATGATTGGAATGACCAGCCAAATGAATTTGCGCAACTCGCGATGCTGGCATGGCATGAATATATTCTAAGGGATTGAATTGGTGATTGACTGAACTAACATAGACGTTATTGACATCAAGTAAAATATAACAACCCGCTTGGCGGACAATTTCAATAATAAAGTCCCACTCACTCATTTCGGACTGTTGATAGCTTAAGTAACTTGATACGTTTTCAATTAGAAGAGGCCGCCCTAAAAAATCCTGCACTTGCTGAATCCGGGAAACAATGTGCTGCACCGCTTCATAAGTATAGGGAATGGGCAACAAATCATGGGCATTAACCCCTTTGACTCCGGTCCAACATAAATGATCAGAGATCCATTGTGGTTCAAGGCGTTTCGCCAAATGGGCTAGCTGATCAAGATACTCGCGATCAAAAGGATCGGTACTTCCTATAGATAAAGAAACCCCATGCATGACCAGTGGGTACTCTGCACGAATTTTATCGAGATAATAAAGAGGTTTTCCACCCGGAACCATATAATTTTCGCTGAGGATTTCAAACCAATCAATGTCAGGTTTAGTCGCTAAAATTTCTTCGTAATAATCAGGACGCAGACCTAAACCAAAACCAAGAAAAGACATTTTAGAGAGAAGGGAATTATTGTTTGCTACATCCATATAAGCCTTAGTTTTAAAACTAGGCCTAAATTATTTAGGCCCAGTTAGGATCAATAATTAGCTTGCCTTATCATCAGCAACTTTACCGCCAGCTTTTGTACAATCATCAGCAGACATTTCAGCCATACCTTTGCCTTTGCAAGAGTTTTGACCTTTGCAAGCGTTGTCAGCAGTTTTACACATGCTTTTACCTTTACATGCATTACCACCTATGCACTTAACCTGTGCATCAGTAGCAGCATCAGCAGCCATAGCTGGAGCAATAGAAAATAGAGCAGCAGCACCTACTGCAAGAGCAGCGCCAGTTAATTGTAATTTGTTCATTTAATTCCCTTGTAAATTAATTTAAAAGTAAACTTTTTGGCTAATTCAATTTAGCCAAAAATATTGTAAGGAGAAACAAGAAAAATTGTCAATACGTAGTTAACTGACTCTGTTCCATACCGGGAAAGACTTAGATAGATTAATTTTTTAAGGTACTATTTTTTAATAAAGTGAGCCATTTTTGCCGATTTTTGGATCCCATATCGCTTTTCTTAGTGGCATAATGAAGAACATAGATACCGTCGGAACCTTTCACAATTTTTTGCAATTCATCTTGTTGTAGATTTTTCGGTTGCATTACTTGATACTCAAAAATGACCATCTTTGGTTGTTTATCAATAAAATTAGATTTATAAAGTACCCCGGTTTTTTTCAAGTTGCTTAAAAAACGATTGGCAAATTCTTTTGCACTTACCTCTTCTAAACCAGGGATAAATTGGCTGGTAATTAATTCGTTCCAATGATTAATATTCTGCCCCATAGGCAAGTATTCAATGGTGGTGATGGCGTCTTTATGCTCACCCCAAACTGCTTTCCACACCCGGTTATCAAAGGTAATTTTTTGTTTTTCATAAGCCAAGAGCTTAGGGTCCATTGGCTTATTATCAATAGTCATTAAGCTACAATATAAGGTTCCTTTGTAATTATAATACTCAACACAATTAGGATTATTTACTTTAGTCACCTTAACTGCATTAGGGGGTAAAGCTAAATCTGTATTCGCGGCAAAACTTATCGAATACAAGAGGAAGGAGGATAGGATCAACTTTATATTATTCATAAGCGAAAACTCTGCAAGCTAACATGAATTAAGTGTAGATTATTGCGAGTATGCTTGCTTTAACTACTGATTGTTATCCCTCTAAGAGCGTGTCAAAGAAGTATTAGCGCAGGCTGTTTGCATGGTAGAAACTATTGTAAACAACCCGCTTGCTGCAAATTTAACGACGGACAATAATACGGTTATCTACATTTTTCACACCGGGAACTTTACGGGCAATTTGTTCTGCGACATCACTTTGACGAATCTTCTTAACATAGCCGCTTAAAATAACGAGGTTTTGAGTGGTTTGTACACGCACTTGTCCAATCACAGGATCTCCACTTTGGATTAAGGCGTTTTGCACTGATTGCGCTAAATTAGCTTCTGCTGAAGGAGGCGAGAAACTAAATACATTGGCCATAGGATTAGAACTTGTGGTTGTAGTATGGCAAGCCGATAACAAACATACGCAACCCGCTACAGCCGCTTTTACTAAATAATTTCGCATTACCTTCTCCATAATATTCTTATTTTTAATGTCAAAGCTTAAGAGTGTCATTTTGACTGAGGTCGTGCCATTGTGCAAGTGTTCCTCACTGCTCAAGCCTAAAAAAAAAGCTGGCATATCAATTACTTTCTTAAAAACTGCTATACTAATTTTTAAATCAAACCTACAGGATGTAGTGATGAACAATACAGCCAAAAAGACAACTACACGAGCCTCTAAAATAAAGAAGGAAAAGGACAAAATCGAGGCTAATCAAGCTAAAGAAAGCCACCCTGCAGAAACAGATTCTTTATTCCGTTTTATGGATAAATTTTATCAAGCCAATCTAGCCAAATTAACAGCAGCGATTAGCCCTGCAGCTATTGGTACGTCCTATTTTTCTTGGCTTGCCCAATTAGGACAATCCCCAGGCACTTTGTTACGCTTAGCGACTTATCCAATGCGCCACCTTGGTAATGTGACAAATAACTTGACCACCCAAGTACAGCCACGAAACGGTAAAGATGTACGCTTTCAAACCGAGAATTGGAGTAACTATCCTTGGCGTTTATGGGCCGAACAGTTTTTATTGTTAGAGGAATGGTGTCTTCAAGCCACTAAAGTCCCAGGGCTTGCTCCTCATGTAAAACGTACGGTCGCCTTTGGAATTAAACAAATGTTAGATGCTTTGTCTCCATCCAATTTTGTGCTCTCCAACCCCGATTTATTCCAAGAGACTATCCGTTCCCAAGGGAAAAATTTAGTCCGGGGTTCGGAATTGGCCATCCAAGATTTCTTAGAAAAAATATCAGGCTCCCCTCCGGCCGGAGTGGAGAATTTCATTCCAGGAAAACAAGTAGCCATTACAAAGGGGAAAGTAGTCTACAGTAATCACCTGATTGAACTCATTCAATATGAAGCGCAAACTACGAAAGTATACAAAGAACCGGTGTTAATGCTCCCTGCGTGGATAATGAAGTATTATATTCTCGATTTATTACCAGAAAATTCCCTCGTCAATTGGCTCACCAAACAAGGCCATACGGTATTTATCGTCTCTTGGCGTAATCCTGGTAGTGAAGATCGAAATATTGGCTTCGATGATTATTACCGCCTAGGTGCTATGGCTGCTATTGATGCCGTATCCAAAGCAGTACCCGAAGCTAAAATTCATCTTTTAGGCTATTGCCTCGGAGGAACCTTAGCCATGGTTACCGCTGCTGCTATGGCTAATAATAATGATCAGCGTCTAAAGAGTTTAACTCTGTTGGCTGCACAAGGTGATTTTACCGAGGCTGGAGAGTTATTATTATTTATCACTAAAAGTGAAGTCTCTTTCTTAAAAAACATGATGTGGGAACAAGGCTATCTCGATACCAAGCAAATGGCTGGATCCTTTCAAATGCTGCGCTCCTACGATCTAATTTGGTCTAAGATGGTACAAGATTACATGCATGGCAAACAACGAGGGATGATTGCTTTATTAGCATGGAATGCGGATGCGACCCGCATGCCCTACAAAATGCACAGTGAATATTTAGAGAAACTTTTCTTAAATAACGATTTTGCTGAAGGGCGTTTTTCTTTGGAAAATAAACATGTAGTAGCCCGGAATATCCAAATCCCAACTTTTGTAGTCAGTACCGAGAAAGATCACGTCGCACCATGGAAATCGGTTTATAAAACTCATCTCTTGTTAAATAGCGATATCACTTTTGTATTAACCAGTGGCGGCCATAATGCAGGGATCGTGAGTGAGCCAGGCCGGGAAGGCCGGAGTTATCGAATGAGTGAGCGGGCTAAAAATGATTCCTACATTGATCCCAAGACCTGGCTAGAAGAAACCCCGTTACAACAAGGTTCTTGGTGGGTTGCCTGGCAAAAATGGTTAGCCAATGAATCAACACCAATTATGGTCCCTCCTCCTAAAATGAGCGATAAATTACCCCCTGCTCCGGGTAAATATGTGCTCCAAAAATAGGAGGAACTCCTAATATAGGCTTGGTCTTGCTCTTAGTCTGAACCAAGGTTAGTCATAATAATGAGCTTTAAGAAGGGTTATATGGATACTATACTCGAGAATGTCACCTTTGATGAATTAACTATCGGTCAAAAAGCAGAACTAGTTAGAACCTTAACCAAGGATGATATTATTTTATTTGCGGCTATGTCTGGTGATATTAATCCTGCGCATCTCGATCCCGACTTTGCAAAGAACGATCTTTTTCATGAAGTCGTTGGTCATGGCATGTGGTCAGGAGCGCTCATATCTAATTTATTGGGGACAGTGTTACCAGGACCCGGAACCATTTATGTTGAACAAGATATAAAATTTAAAAGCCCTATGCATTTAGGTGATACATTAAAACTTAGCATCACTGTCCGGGAAAAAATAAATAATTCCCATAAGGTGTATTTTGATTGCCTTGGTATAAATCAAAAGGGCCAAACGGTTATTGAAGGAAATGCTTGCGTGATTGCCCCCCTGCAGAAACTGAAGGTACCCCGAAGTGAGTTGCCCCGGGTAAGCATTGATCACAAAGACCACTTCAATAAAGTTATAAAAGAATGCAAACAATATCCCCCCATTCGCACTGCCATCGTTCATCCTACCAGCGCTAATGTTTTGGAAGCCGCGTTTGACGCTCAGCAAGAGGGATTAATTATCCCTATTTTAATAGGGCCTGCCGATAAGATTCACAAAGCAGCGCAAGAGGCTCAAATTGGCATTGAACACTGGGACTTGATCGATACTGAGCATAGCGATGCCGCTGCCCAAAAGGCGGTGGAATTAGCTGCTGCTGGCAAAATTGAAGCGATTATGAAAGGCTCTTTACATACGGATGAGCTAATGTCGGCTATTGTGTGCAGTAATTCAGGTCTTAGAACTAAATACCGGATTAGTCATGTCTATATCATGGACGTACCCACCTACCATAAACCCTTATTTATTACTGATGCTGCGATTAATATTGCCCCTAATGTTGAAATAAAAGCCGACATTTGCCAAAACGCAATTAATTTATGGCATGTCTTATATGGAGATGAATTACCAAAAGTAGCCATCCTTGCTGCAGTAGAAGTAGTTAATCCCAAAATGCAGGCTACCGTTGACGCCGCCGTTTTATGTAAAATGCTCGATCGAGGACAGATAACAAACGCCATTCTTGATGGACCACTCGCCTTTGATAATGCAATAAATAAAGAAGCGGCCCGTACCAAGAATATTAATTCACCCGTTGCTGGTGATGCTGATATCTTGTTGGTTCCTGAAATTGAAGCAGGGAATATGCTTGCTAAGCAATTAAGCTTTCTTACCAATGCCGATGCCGCAGGAATTGTATGTGGTGCTCGAGTACCGATTATTTTACCCAGCAGAGCGGACTCCTTACGTACTCGCCTTTTATCTTGCGCAGTCGCGGTTAAAATGGCTGATGCACGTAAAACAGGGAAATTAAAATAGCCCAAAGATCTAGCTCTAGAGTAATTAATCCCCCGAAAAAGGATGCATGCCAAGGTATTTAGGCTTTAAGAGCCTAATAATCCGTCTTTAGCATGCAACTGAGCGAGCTCGCTTTTCTTAGCCTTTCTTTTAGCTTCCCAAGTATGGAGCAATACATAAAAAGCAGGGACAAAAACCACAGCTAAACAAGTGGATGCGAGCATCCCACTGCATACAGCGATACCAATAGAGTTACGAGCATGTGCTCCTGCGCCTGTTGCGAATACGAGTGGCATTACCCCTAAGATAAAAGCAAAAGAAGTCATTAAAATTGGTCTGAACCGTTTTTTAGCCCCTAATACTGCCGCCTCCATTACCGTTTTATTATTATACAGCTGTTCTTCGCGTGCCACCTCAACAATAAGAATGGCATTTTTTGCAGCTAAGGCAATCAATAAGAGAATACCAATTTGGGTATACATATTATTTGCTAAACCCAAAGCCGATAAAGCCAAAACGGTTCCGATTAAAGCTAAAGGTACGCTAAGTAAAACTGCGGCTGGCGTGATCCAACTTTCATATTGTCCGGCTAAGATTAAATACACTAACACTAAAGAAAGAAGGAAAATATAATAACTAACATTTCCGGCAATTTTTTCTTGGTATGCTGTACTAGTCCATTCATAGCTTACTCCAGTAGGCAGTATTTGTTTTGCCAACCGCTCCATCGCAGCCATTGCCTGTCCCGAACTATAACCCGTTGCTGAAGCCCCATAAATATTGGCGGAGGGATATAAATTATATAAAGAAATTAGTGAAGGGCCTACATCGGGATAAATATCGGTTAAGGTTCCTAAAGGTACCATACCCCCATTTTTATTTTTTACATAAAAATTACGGACATCTTCAATCGTCATTCGAGAGGAGGCTTCAGCTTGTACATAGACTTGAAACACTTGGCCGAATTTAGAAAACAAATTCACATAGGAAGAACCTAGATAGGTTTGCAAGGTATCGGTGGCATCACCAATAGCAACCCCTAAGGACTCCGCTTTAGTTCTATCAATAGGAGCCGATACTTGCGGCACAGAAGCTCGAAATGAAGTCATTAAACGTTGCACTTCGGGTTGCATACTGGCGTAATGGATCAGCTGATCGGTGGCCGCTTGTAATTTACGGTAATCGAAGCTTCCATCGGTTAACTCCAATTGCATTTGAAAACCACCTGACATCCCTAAACCCTGGATGGGCGGAGGCACCATCACTAAAACTTTGGCGTCAAGAGTTTTCCTTGCGATGTTATTGAGTTTTTCGTACATATGTAAAAGATCTTCGTCTTTACCGCGTACACTCCAATCTTTAAACATCACATAAAGCACACCGGCATTAGCAAGGGTAGCATTGCTATCTAATAATGAAATGCCATCAATAGTAATGACATTTTCCACCCCGCCTAATTTAGAAGCTTGAGCACTTAATTTCTGCATCACCGCCTCTGTACGCTCTAAAGAGGCCCCATCAGGTAACTGAACGTTCAACATCATGTAGCCCTGATCTTCAATGGGTATAAAACCGGTTGGAATTTTACTGATGCCAAACACCGCTAAAGCAACGAGAGCAAGCCCTATTAAACACACTTTTTTATAATTATGCACTAGGGAGTCAATAAAATTAATGTAGCGATTTTCTAAGGGATAATAGACTTTATCAAAAGCACGGTAGAAGATATTTTTCTTTTCTACTTCTGGTACTGGCTTTAGCCATAAAGCACATTGTGTGGGTTTTAGGGTCATCGCATTGATCGCACTGATAAAGGCGGTAGCCGCAATCACTAAAGCAAATTGGGCGTACATTGAACCGGTTAAACCGGGCATAAATCCAGCCGGTACAAATACTGCCATAAGAACCAGGGTAATACCTAAAATAGGGCCAATTAATTCGCGCATTGCTTCAATGGCGGCTTCCTTAGGTGGTAAGCCTCGCTCAATATGTTGGGTAACGCCTTCAACGATTACAATCGCATCATCCACCACAATGCCAATCGCCAGTACTAAGGCAAAAAGGGTTAAGAGGTTCACCGAGTAACTTAATAAAAGCATGGCAAAGAATGCGCCGATAATAGTCACGGGAACAGTGGTAGTAGGTACTAGGGTTGCGCGAGCATTTTGTAAAAAGAACAGAATAACAATAAGTACTAAAATACCTGCTTCAAATAAAGTTTTATACACTTCATCTACCGAGGCTTTAACAAAAATTGTGGTATCAAAAGGGATGGAATATTTCATCCCAGGTGGGAATTGTTTTGCCATTTTTTCAACAGCAGCCCGAACTTCATTAGCGACATCTAAAGCATTGGCTCCAGGCAATTGGAAGATACCGATAGCAGCCGTTGGTTGATTATTGAGTTTAGAAAGCTGATTATAACTTGAAGAACCAAGCTCTACTCGTCCTACGTCCTTAACTCGCACGATTTGTGCACTGGAGCTGGCATTCGCATTCTGATTAGGTTTAGTGGATTCGGACTTCACTACAATATTGGCAAATTCTTTAGGATCAGCTAATTGTCCTGGTACATTTACCGTAAATTGGTAAGCTTGATTTCCAGCGGTTGGAGGCGAGGCGATTTGCCCCGCAGAAACTTCTTGGTTTTGTCGGCTAATCGCATTTACTACATCACTGGGATTCAATCCATAAGCGAGCATTTTTTTCGGATCAAGCCAAATACGCATCGCATAACTTCCGGTACCAAAAATCACCACATTCCCTACTCCAGGTAAACGCGATAATTCATCTTGCATATTGATGGTTGCATAGTTATTTAGAAATAAACCATCATACTCGCCATGTTCAGAGGTAAGCGTAATAAATTGCAGAATAGCCGTTGATTTTTGTTGGACTACCACCCCTTGTTTTTGCACCGACTCCGGGAGCTGCGCCATCGCGGCTTGCACTCTGTTTTGGACTAAGATCTGGGCAAAGTTAAGATCAGTTCCGATTTCGAAAGTTACAATTAAGGTATAAGTACCGTTGTTGGTGTTGGTCGATTGCATGTAGAGCATTTTCTCCACACCATTAACTTGTTGCTCAATAGGTAAGGCAACCGTCTTTATTAAGGTTTCTGCATTCGCCCCCGGATAACTGGTCGTCACTTGGATAGTGGGCGGTACGATAGAGGGATACTGGGTGACCGGTAAAACTAAAATGGCCACAAAACCTAAAAAAACGATGAACAGAGCAATAACGTTCGCTAAGATAGGGCGTTCTATAAAAAATTTAGAAATCATTGTCTTATATTCTCACTTTCCCTGATACGATCAGCATTAGTAATTTTACAGTTACAGAGGGTTTAGTACGGCCTATAATAGCCAGTCAAGGTTAAAAATCATCAGTGCAAGTCCGGGCTAGGCAAGACCAAAGATGCAGACCATTGATGAGCCTACTACTCAAGCCGCTGTTTTTTGCGCTCCCTGAATTTCTACTTTATTACCCGGGGATGCATTTTGTAAGCCATCGACTATCACCCTTTCGTCTGCGCTTATACCTTTAGTAACCGCCTGCTTGCCATTTTCAGCAACGCCCAAATCAATATGTTTTAATTGCACTACATCGTCTTTATCGACGATCAGCACATAGGGACCAATTTGATCATAAAGAATAGCGGTGCTGGGGATGGTTAATTGTTTTTTAGGCTGTGATACTGCGATTTGCACCTGCACAAATAAACCAGGTACAAAAAGGTTATCTTTATTTTCTAATAAGGCACGCAATTCCATGGTTCCAGTAGATGCATTAAGACCGGTATTCACAAAATCTAAAGTAGCTTTGTGCTTATACCCTGTTTCATTTTGGAAATTAATATATACAGGAATTTTATGAATGTCTGCAGGTTTAAAGCCACTGGCTCTCGCTGCAGCTCGGAGTTTAATCAAGTCTAACTCGTTAAGATTAAAATAAACATACAGTTTATCGACTTGATCTATAGTTGCTAAATTGGTTGCCACCCCATTGCCTACTAAGTTCCCAATATCGACTAAATGTCGGCCAATACGTCCATCAAAAGGAGCTGAGATATGGGTATAACTATAATTAATTTGGGCATTGACCTCATCCGCCTTGGATTTATCTAATTCAGCTTTAGATTCGTCCATTTTTGCCAGCCATTTTTGTACGTTATTCAAGGAGGTAGCATTTTGCTTGTACATCCGTTGTTGGCGCTCATATTCTAACTTGGCATAGTCATAGGCTGCTTGATTGGCTGCAACCGTTGCTTGTGCTGCTAGTAATTGTTCCCAATAGGGTTCTGGTTGAATAACGAATAATTCCGTACCTTTTTTCACAAAGGTTCCATCAACGAACTCGATGGAATTTAAATAACCCGAAACTCGGGCAACTAAATTTACAGAGTTAAAGGCGACCGTAGTCCCTGTTTGCGTTACAAACTCGATCATGTCGGCTAATACTGGCTTTTGAACTACCACCACAGGGAGTGGAAGCGTTATTTCTTCTTTTTTTGTAAAATGCTGGATAACAAAATAAGCTAATACAAGCACTGCAATAAAGACTATAACTTTTGTTTGCTTAGATTTTTTTTCTTGGTTCATGCTCATTACCATTTTGGTAGATAAAGTTGTTGTATTCTTTGGGCTTTAGTCATTGGTGGCATATGATTTTGTTGTTTTAACAAAGTACCCCAATTAGTTCGAGCCGCCATTTCATCTTTTATTTTTTGCGGAATCACATCATCAAACCCTCTAATTTGCCAACCGCCACCTAAAGAGCGATATAAAGCGATTAATGCTTCAGGGATATTGCCTTGTGCATTAACTAAAGAGGTTTGGACACTTAATAATTGCTGTTCAGCATTTAAAACAGGGGTAAAATCGGTTTCGCCCTCTTTATAGCGCACAATGGCTAGTTGTAAGGACTTGGTAGCGGAGTTGTTAGCTTGGGTTAAATAATAAACCGCCGCTTTTGCCTGAATATAAGCGCTAATATTATCCTGCACTTCTTTTTGCGCTTGTAAAACTAGATTAACATAGTTTAATAAGGCCTGTTGGAACACTGCGTCTTGAACGCGCACGGCATTGGTAATTTGCCCATAATTTAACAGGGACCAAGCCAGCGAAGGCCCGGCAGTAATCGTCCTATTGGACCAATTAAACATATCAGCGATGCTTGCACTACCAATAGAACTGGAAGAAAAAGTAAAGCTGCCTACTAAAGATAAAGCCGGGAACAATTCTGCTTTTATAGCACCAATTGCCGCTCCTTGTTGTACTGCTTGTAATCGGGCTTTATGGATGTCTGGTCGTCGGGCAATCGTTTCTTTAGGGATACCTACAGCAACTGAATAAGGCGCCTTGGGTATGCCGTAGCTTTTTTTCAGCAGGCCGTCAACGCCATTAGGAATAGTACCGAGTAATACGGCGATAGTATCTTTTTGGGTCTGTAAATCATTAATATAGGGAGGTAAAGAGGCCTGGGTTTGCGCCAATTCGGTTTTGGCCTGCTCAACATCAACCAAGCTTACTTCACCCGCATTATATCGTGCTAGTGCGATCTTTAAGCTCATTTTTTGGACTACAATATTCGCATTAGTTACTTTAATGAGTTTTTCGGTAGTACGAATTTTGGTATAAGAAGTTGCAATATCCGAAGTCAGGGTAATCAACGCATTGTCATAAGCGGCAACCGAGGCTAGAAAAGCGGCATCATTAGATTGGATTGCCCGGCGGTATTTACCCCAAAAATCCAATTCCCAGCTTGCTGAAAATCCGAGCGCCGCGGTATCAAAACTAGTGGGTAGAATACTTTCTAAGGAGCTTCCACCTATACGGTTGTAAGTATAGTTGCCAATCATGCCTTGTTGTTGTGGATAAAGCTCACCAACAGTTTGAGCCAACTGGGCTCTGGCTTGTAAGACGCTTGTCCCGGCAATTTGGATGGAAATATTGTTTTTGTAGCCCTGCTTAATGAGTTCGGTAAGGGTAGGATCTTTAAAGACTCTCCACCATAAGACATCTTTAAAAGGCGTTTCTTTAACTGAAGCATTCTTTTGCGGCCAATGTTCCGCGATAGTTTTTTGCGGTTCCTTATAATTAGGCCCCACCATACAGGAACAAAGAAATAAACAGAGCATTAAAGTAAAAGTACGTAACATGTTTATTTAAAGTTCCCCATCAAATCAATCCATGACATCCTGAGCTATTTTCCTATCATGAACCTAGTAGAAAAATATCTAGAATTTATGACTTTATCATCACTTAATTAGATTTGGTAGTAAAAAAAATTTAAAAATCAATTAGAGTTAACATTGGCTTAACAATTTATCTACTGTTAGCCTATACTGTGAATGATTAGGAAGATGAGAATCAACATGGACAAAGATTATTATAAAATAATGGGCCTAGCCTCCACTGCCACCGAACAAGAAATTAAAACCGCTTATCGCCGTCTTGCCAGAAAATATCATCCCGATATTAGTAAAGAGCCTAATGCGGAGGAGCGCTTTAAAGAAATGGGTGAGGCTTACGAAACCTTAAAAGATCCTAAAAAACGTGCTCAATATGATGATTATCTTAAAAACCGTGAATTCTATGAGCAAGCACAACAGCACAATACGCCCCATTATTCCTATCACAATTACAGTGGTCCTGAATTTCAGAGTGCAGATTTTAGTGGTACTGAATTCAATAGTGATTTTTTTGAGTCCCTATTTGGTCATGCCCGTACGCACAACCAGCCTCGCGCCGGTCAAGACTACCACGGTAAAATAAGCATAAGTTTAGAAGAGGCGTTTAATGGTACGGTCAAAAGCATTCAAATACCTACCGAGAGCGGAAAAACCCAAACCTTAAATGTTAAAATCCCTGTAGGCGTAAAATCAGGCCAGCAAATCCGTCTCCCAGGTCAAGGGGCAGCAGGGCTAAATAATGGTCCCAAAGGAGATTTATATTTAACTGTAGAGGTAATGAAGCATCCTCTGTTTGATGTACAAGATAGTGATATTTATTTAACACTCCCTTTAACCCCGTGGGAAGCGGCCCTAGGAACAACCGTCGTAGTCCCCACCCTAGCAGGTAAAATAGATTTAAAAATTCCCGCCGGTTCGCAAGGCGGACAAAAACTAAGAATAAAAAATCGCGGCCTTCCAGGAGCTACCCCCGGAAACCAATATGTATTATTAAAAATAATTACTCCACCAGCCACTACTGATGCAGCTAAAGAATTATATCAAAAAATGGCCGAAGTAATGCCTTTTAATCCTCGCGCATCGATGGGAGTATAAACATGAACAAAGAGCAAGTGATTGTTGGAATGCTGATTGAAGAAACTCTTTCTTTTAAAGAGGTATGCCATAAATATAATATTCCGCAAGAATTATTACTAGAAATGATGGAATACGGCATTTTTTCTACATCCTCAAACGGTAAAGAAAACCAGTTAGATGCAAAAGACTTACGCCGGATGGAATCCGCTTTTCGCCTCCATCGAGATTTAGAAATTAACCTACCTGGAGTGGCCTTAGCTTTGGAGCTGTTAGATGAAATCGAAGGCTTGCGTAGAGAGCTTGCCATTTTGCATAAACATTTTTAAAGAAGCTCGGAGGCTGTGCTCCTATAAGATTTCTTTAAACAGCACTTTTCTCTGCTCGCTAGAAAGCTCTTATGCCTACGATTAGGTTAATTAAAATAATAATTTTGCTCTATACAAAGAATAATTTTAATTAATGAATTGTATTTTTGCATTGTCCTGTATAATCCTAGGTTTAGCCCCCTATAACTATATTATGAATTCTACTACCGTTACCGAGCAAACCCTAAATTGGGTACGTTCTTTTGTTATTGAAAACAACCTATGTCCTTTTGCAAAAGGCCCAGTAAATAAGAACGCTTTGCGAATTACAGTCTCTGAGCATAGAAAGAAAGCGCTTGCCTTAGAGGACTTAATGACTGAGATCCATTTTCTAGATGAGCACCCCAAAATTGAAACGACCCTCCTGGTCTTTCCAACCGGCTTTAAAGATTTTTTTGCCTATCTTGAACTCGTGGATTTAGCAGAAGAACTTCTAGAGCAATTAGAATACGAGGGAATCTATCAAGTAGCCTCCTTCCATCCGGATTATTATTTTGCCGACTCAGAACCTGATGAGGTGAGTAATTACACCAATCGTTCTCCTTACCCGATGTTACATATCTTACGCGAAGAGGATTTAGAAAAAGCGATTCAAGCCTACGGTGATACGAGTAAAATACCGGAACGTAACCGGGAGTTGTTACAACATTTGGGTTTAGAAAAAATAAAGGAAATACTTAAATAATAGAGCCCAAGGTCTTTTTTTGTACTAAAATTATACATATAGGCACATGGAATCTTCTATTTGAGGTGCATCATGGCAAAAAAAGATATCGCATTAAGTATATCCAATCCACGATTGATAGCCGCAATTTATTTTGGTTTACTTTCCGTAGTAGGCACCATTTTAATCAATGCTTTCCTAACCTTAATTGGTATCCAAGAGTTGATTCCGGTTTTTGAATCTATTTTAATTGGGGTATTGGTTGCAGGATGCACAGGGGCAATCTTTGGCGAACAAATTGTCCATTGCAAAAAACCTTATAAACAACGCGTCTTTTGGCTTGGTTTTATTATGGTTCTGGCCTCACTGCCTGTCTTTGATTTAGGTTTAGTTTTTTGCATGCTGGCAGAACATACAACCCCATCTAGTTTGTTAGGGATAAAATCTATGGTTTATCTCTATTTAGTGGTTTTAGCGTATAGTTACGTTCTTTTTGGTATTTGGCTTGCGATTGCTTCAGGTTTAGCAGCTATGTATTTACGCGGCCAATTAGTATACGATATCCTGCATTCCTACAAAGAATCAAGCATTGAAACCCAAGTGCTTCCGGTAAAAATAACAAAAAGACCATACCATGAAGATCGTCCCGGTAGGAAAACGGTATAGAGGTATGGCCACTAAGGCATCCTTATCGACTCATGCAAGAATTTCACGACAAAAAATGGCTCCTTGAGTTAATTCATCAAGGGGCTATTGTTATTAGCCCGAATAATCGACTTAGTGCAGCGGTGCTTCACAGCTACTTCACGGTTCGCCAACAAAATACGCTGGTAAAACCACAATGCCTCCCTTATAAACAAATGCTTTTAAAGCTTTTTGCACAAATCCGGTTTAACCATTATCAACCCGCCCCTCCGATGCTACTTAATGAAGCACAATGCCGCTATCTTTGGCTAACTATTCTCCAAGAGACAGAGGCACTTACTTATAGCGAAGGTTTACTTAGCTCGGTGATGCAAGCTTGGAAACAATGTGAGCAATGGTTGGTACAACCTGAAAATTCAAGTTTTTCTTACACGCCACAAACCCAACTGTTTCAAAAATGGTGGCAAACCTTTAATAAACGTGTCCAAGATTTACAAGGAATTACTGAATACCAACTCGTTAGTTATTTAATAAAAACCCAAGCACCTTTATTTAATAAGCCACTGATCTGGCTGTGCTTTGATGAATTTACCCCAGAGCAAGCGCTCTTACAGGCTCATTTAGGTCAGCAAGGAATAGCACAATATCGTTATGATCTGGCTGAGAACCATGCTAATACAAGGCTTTGTGCCGCCGAAAATAATAAAGAAGAATGCCAGCAGCTAATCCAGTGGTTAAAATTAAAACTCGAAGAAGGCAAACAACGCCTAGGTGTAGTCCTACCAGAGTTACAACAAGGGGCACAGGGATTTAAACGTCTACTAAGCCAACATTTTGATCCTACCTTATTTAATATCTCTTTAGGAGAACCTTTAAATGACTATCCTTTAGTGGCACATGGATTATCCTGGCTTGCCTTGGAAACCGAGCTTAACCCTCATCAAGCCGCTTTACTGTTGCAGTCACCCTATTTAAGCGCAGCCAAAGAAGAATTCCTACCAAGAGCGCAATTCTTACAGGACAATAATTTAATTCACCAAAGTCACTTTAGTTTAAAACAATTAAAACAGCATTTAAGTATATCTGTCCCTAAACTTTCTAATCTATTGAATAACTTAACCCCTTATCCTGCTTTCGCCTCCGTGAATGCCTGGATTACTTTATTCCAAAAACGATTAAATGACTTAGGTTTTCCTGGCGATCTGGGACTAAATTCAATCCAATATCAATGTTATCAACGTTTTGTTGCTTTATTCGATGAATTTCGTCAATTAGCAGTGATTAAAGCGGAGTTTAGTAAAAATGAAGCTCTGCATGCCTTAACTCAATTAGCAAGGAATACTATTTTCCAAGCCCAGAAAAAAAATGCGCCCATTCAAATATCGGGTTTATTGGAAGCGTCGGGCTGTGAGTTTGATGGATTATGGGTTATGGGCCTAACCGATCAATGTTTGCCAGGCTCAGTCCAATTGTCCGCCTTTATTCCACCGCAGTTACAACGTGAACAGTATATGCCCCACAGCACAGCAGCGCGTGAATTATATTTTGCACGCCAAACCTTGCAGCGTTTACAACGCGGAAGTCCTTCAGTGGTCTTTAGTTATAGCCGCCTAGATGGTGATAAACCTAATTTACCCAGTGCTTTAATCAGTCATTTTCCTCTTTTTTGCAATTCTATTATTAAGCTTAAGAACGCTAAAGAGGTTTTAACGCATCACGAAGAAAGCTATTCCCTTCCTTTAAAAGAAAAGGAACTTTTAAGTGGAGGAACGGCCCTATTAGCCAATCAAGCGAAATGCCCTTTCAAAGCCTTTGCAGAACACCGACTAAAAGCAAAGCCTGTGTTAAAAAATGTTGATGGGCTGGATAATAAGGAACGCGGGAAAATTATCCATAAAATTATGGAGTTATTATGGCATGATTTAACAAACCAAGCCCAGCTCTTTGCTTATCCACAAGACAGGCTTGAGCAACTTATTGCTAATGCAATTAAGCAAGCCTTAAAACAACAAGCTGTTGACTCTCCCCACTTCATCCAAGACTTAGAATATTGCCGACTAAAGCGCCTGGTTTTAAGTTATTTAGAGTGGGAAAAGCAACGACCGGCTTTTGTTATTGCGGGCCTAGAGCAATCTTACACCTTGAACCTGTCGGGTCTAGAGATTAAAGTCCGCGTGGATAGGTTAGATAAGGTAGGCGACAAAACCTGGGTGATTGATTATAAAAGTACCCTTCCCAGCACTAAACCTTGGAATGAAGAGCGGCCCCAAGAACCACAATTACTGCTTTACGCCTTACTTGATGAAGAAATTAATACTTTAATTTTAATGCAAATAAAAGCGGGTAAAATCCTCTGCACTGGTCTTAGCGAAACAAAAACCGAGATCAAAGGAATTAACAGCTTAAGAAAAGAAGAGAGTTGGCATGAAACGCGCGAGAATTGGCAGGAACAATTAAGCCGCTTAGCTCAAGAAGTACTCAACGGGTATTGCCCTCCTCAGCCAATAAACCCCAATATTTGCAGCTATTGTGATTTTAAAAATTTATGCCGTATTGATAATTAGTGAATTAGAGCTTAAATTTCTAGACCAAGTATGTTATACAATAGAGCAAATAGAGGTGATTATTTGTTTAATTAGCACAGGGAAAAAACTATGACTAAGGATGCTACTATTCAATTATTTGATAGACTTAATCAATACATCGAAGAGGTAAATGATTTATTTAAAAATGAAAATCTGACCGAATCCTTCCAGCAAAATATCCAACGGCTAAACAATTATTTTATTCGTCTGTTTAACAAAGATATTAACTATTCTAAAAGACAAGCTTTAGTAAACGAATATGATCTTTTATTAAACACCATGAGGCAAATAAAAGCCGGTTCGCTCACTGCAGATCAGGCCTTACAAAATTTAAATAGTCTGGCTAGAGACAGAAAAATTGATGTCATTGTGCACAATATTTTCAAAACCTGTGAGCTACTTTTTTGGTTAACCGCAGCAATGACCTCTTATGCCTTTTGTATTGGTTTTGGTATTCCATTAATGTTTTTCAATTTACCCGTGGGACTTGCGATTACTCTAGGTACTAGTGTTTTAATGTTGCAAGCAGCCAATCAGATCCTTGAATCCGCCAATGAATTCAAATCCTTTAATGCTATAGATACACAAGAGCGCTTAGAACGCAATGTAGTTTCTTTTTTCCTCCCCCCGAAAAAAGATGAGGAAGAGCTGGAAGCTAATCTCAGATCTGAGCTATCTCCTTGTTATTAAGAACATTCGGCTAAGGGTGCTTATTGATCCAGGGGCGAGCTATAAAGTATTGTCTTAAAAGCTAGCCCAGGGCAAACACATTTAAATAGTGCATCAGTTAAGCCATTGGTTACGTACCTAAGCCTGCTCTTGTCTACGTACCGTGCTTTATGCACGGTATCCAGCCAATCATGCCTGAGAATATAGACTAGGTTACCCGCATAAAGCCCGGAATGCATCTTGTTTGGTCACATAATTTACAATGGGATGCATTTGCCCTGAAGGTCACCTCGAGGCTTTGTCAAAGCTAATTAATTGGATGAAACCCAATAACATTTCTTTAAAAATCATCACCATGATTTTCATCAGAGTGATTGCGAAAATTAACTAGATGCTTAATAATGATTAAATCTTTATATTAATGGAGTGGGCATGGTAGGCAATACCACGAGATCGAAATTTATCATTACAGGACTAATGATTGGTCTGCTTAGTAGTTGTGGTGTGCACCCACCCTATAACAATTTTAAACCGGATAATCGAATGGGTCGAACAGCGGCAGCAGGAGCAGCTAGCGGTTCAGTGGTGGGGGCAATTACTAGTGGCACCTTAACCGGCACTTTAGCAGGAGGCGCAGTTGGAGGGACCATTGGTACAATTCGCGCTATTTATAAAGACAGCAAACCGGCCATCGTCAAACAACTTAAAAAAGAAAGTATCCAATTCGTTGAGTATGGGGACACTATGACTCTTATCATCCCCACTGATAAATATTTTATGTTTATGAGTCCAAGATTAAATGAGTTATGTTATCCTGGCTTAATGAATGTGGTAAAACTATTAAAACTTTACCCGCAAAGCCCAATATATGTAGCAGGGTTTACCGATAACGTAGGTTCTCGCCGCCATAAAAAGCTCATGTCACAAGCACAAGCAGAAACGATGATGACCTATTTATGGGCGAATGGAATACGCTCAATACAATTAAAGGCCGAAGGATATGGAGATAAAAACACAATCGGTGACAATATGGTGGTGCATGGAAGTGCTTATAATAGACGAATTGAGATTCAATGGTTTACAGGATTAGTAGCCAAAGCAGATCAACCAATTCTTGATATGAAATAAGGCTGTTAATGCGTTCCAGATTTATAGGTGGTATTCTTTTAATTGTGGGCACCTCCATCGGTGGGGGTATGCTTGCTTTGCCTGTAGCCAATGCAGCAACCGGGTTTTGGCAATCTTCTTTTTTTCTTTTAGTCTGTTGGGCCTTCATGACCTTAGGGGCTTTTTTTATTCTCGAGGCCAACCTTTATTTACCGCGGGGTAAACATATGGTTTCCATGGCCTCAGCAACTTTAGGTAAATATGGCTTACTTGCAGCCTGGGTTAGCTATTTATTTCTTCTTTATGCCTTATTATCCGCTTATGTTTCAGGAGGAGCTGACGTTTTAAATAACCTTTTGCACAAGCTAGGACTTAGTTTAAATGAATGGCAAGCCAGTACCCTATTTACCTTACTGTTCGGGCTAATTGTCTATGGCGGGATTCACTCGGTAGATTATGCCAATCGTCTACTCATGTTTGGCAAATTAGCCGTCTATTTTATTCTTGTAGTACTTATCGCCCCTTATGTCGAACTCTCTAATTTTGAACATGGATCTGTTCAATATATAGCGGGATCCATAATGATTTTAATCACCTCATTTGGTTTTGCGATTATCGTGCCTAACTTAAGGGATTATTTTGATGATGATATTAAACAACTAAAAAAAGTGATCTTTATTGGCTCCTTAATCCCTTTATTTTGTTATATGGCTTGGGATGCCGTCATTATAGGCTCCCTACCCTCCGCAGGGGATCAAGGTCTAGAAAGTTTAATGCACAATTCCCATACTACGAGTGCTTTAGCTAATTTATTGTCCGAAAAAATTCACAGCAAAACTATATCTGCTTTATTTAACTTTTTTACCTCTATTTGTATGCTTACTGCCTTTTTAGGTGTCTCGTTGTGCTTGTATAGTTTTTTGGCGGATGGCTTAAAATTACGGGAAAAAGGAAGACATGGTCTAGGATTATTTATCTTAACTTTTGCCCCTCCCTTAGTCTTAGTGCTTTTTTATCCAGGTGCTTATATTCATGCTTTAAGCTATGCCGGAATCTTCTGTATCATTTTATTATTACTCCTACCCGCTTTAATGTGTTATTTTGGTAGGCGAAAATACAGCTCCCCTTTTTTAGTACCTGGAGGGAAGCTGACTCAATTAGCAGTCATCGGGGTTGCCCTAATTTTACTTATTGATGAGTTATGGAAAATTGTATAACTATTGGATAAAATCATTGACTTTACATGCAAAACAAAGTAACATTTTGTGTTATAATTGAACAATTATGGATTTATTAAAGTGCTCAATTCAAAATTAATAGGCGGTATATTATTGATTGTTGGAACCTCAATTGGCGGGGGGATGCTCGCATTACCCGTTTCTACTGCTGAGGTAGGCTTTGGTAATTCCTTATTTTTTCTTATAGCTTGTTGGTTAATTATGACTTCAGGCGCCCTTTTAGTGCTTGAAGTTAATTTACGCCTCCCGCCGGGCAGCAATATGATTTCCATGGCTAAATCGACGCTCGGCTTACCGGGGCAAATTATTGCCTGGATTACCTATCTTTTTCTCCTGTATACCTTATTAGCGGCTTATATTTCAGGAGGCAGCGACGTATTTAATGCCTTACTGCAAAAAATTAATGTTCATCTTCCCACTTGGCTAACTTCTGTTTTTTTCACTCTAATTTTTAGTTTAATTGTTTATAAAGGTATTCGCTCTGTAGATTATGTGAATCGGGGACTGATGTTTGGTAAGTTAGGTGTTTATGTCTTACTGGTCATTATTATAAGCCCCCATGTAAGCCCCACTAGTTTAACTGGAGGTTCTGCCAGTGCCTTCACGGGAATGTTAATGGTTTTAATTACCTCCTTTGGGTTTGCTTCTATTGTGCCTAGTTTGCGGGATTATTTTGAAGATGATATCCCCACGTTAAGACGAGTTATCCTCTTAGGCTCTCTAATCCCTTTATTTTGTTACATTGTTTGGGATGCAATCATTATGGGCGTGGTAGCACGTGAAGGAGACCAGGGATTAATTGCCTTAATGAGCTCAGAACATGCAACCAGCGGTTTAACTGAGGCGTTAAATCAAGCCATTCATAACTCTTGGATTAGTGGCTTTTTTGGTTTTTTTACCTCTATTTGTATGATAACCGCCTTCCTAGGTGTTTCTTTAGGTTTATTTGATTTTCTCGCCGATGGCTTAAAGTTAAAAAAATCTGGAAGCCAAGGTAAATACACTTTAGCCTTAACCTTTCTTCCACCTTTAGCCGTAGTATTATTTAATCCAGGAATCTATTTACATGCTTTGAGTTACGCTGGCGTTTGTTGTGTTATTTTACTGCTTTTATTACCCGCAATCATGAGCTGGCAAGGTAGAAAAAACTGTGTACTAGCCGCAAATGAGCGCCATATTATGGTTCCTGGAGGGAATATAAGCCTAACTATTCTTGGTTTCATTGGTTTAGGTTTATTAATTCTTGCCATGATGTATTAAGTGTACCTGAAATTTAAAGAATAAAGGGACATAAGTAGGTACAGTTACAATGACGCAACTTAGGTTTTGTTCTAATCCGCTTGCTCGAGTTGCTTATACCACCGAGCAAAAAACTACCGTCTATTTTATTCTGTTTATCTTACTGCATACCCTCTTTTGGACCTTAGGTAGCTATTTTTCTCGTCCCTCTTTGCCTCATGATACTTTGGAAAGTATTACCTGGGGTTTGCAATGGCAATGGGGTTATCCGAAACATCCTTATTTAACAGCCTGGCTTTGTGCGGCTGTTTTTTCTTTATTTAATCAGGCCGATTGGTCTATTTATTTATTAGCACAGTTAGTAAATACCAGTACGTTTGTCGCTGTCTGGTATTTAGCAAAACAGTTCCTTCCCTCTCGCCATGCCCTAATTGCTGTATTACTTTTGGAAGGGGTTCTTTTTTACAATGTAAATTCGTTTAATTTAACTTGTGATAGCTTACAAGCTCCTTTATGGGCCTGCTGTACGCTGTTCTTTTACTATGCCCTAACTACGGAAAAATTGCGCCATTGGCTATTAACTGCTTTTTTTGCAGCTTGTTGCATCTGCACCAAGTATCAATCGCTTATCTTATTTGCCTGTATGCTTTTTTTGTGTCTTGAACATCCAAACCTGCGGCAAAATTTTAAAAAAAAAGAGCTGTATTATGCTTTTACATTTTTTTTATTGCTAGTAAGCCCGCATTTAGTTTGGTTGTATCAGCATCAGTTTATTTCATTAGTTTATGTGAAAACCATTGCCTATGATTATACCGAAACTAAAACCGTTTGGGGGCATCTACTCTATCCCATCCTGACTTTGCTCAACGATTTATTTTACATTGCCGGGGTTTTTATTTTAAGTTGGCCTTTTTATAAAAAAAATAAAGCAAGGTTTAATATTTCACCTTTCCAATGGCATTTCCTGCTTATTATGGGTTTAGGGCCTGTTTTTATAACCACGCTCTTAGGCATCATTGATGGCAATTATTTTCCGCCTCGTTGGGCCACCCCTTATTTTTTTCTGCTAGGGATTATCGTTATAGGCTATTTAAAACCCCTTCTAAATCCCGCCCAACTAAAAAAATTTAGCATAGGTTTTGTGCTCTTTAGTAGTTTGCTATTTGGGGTTCGCATGGTGACTTTGACTCTTTTTCCTAAGCCCAATAATGATGCTTTTTTACCGAATAGAGCAATGGCCTTATCCCTAAGCCAATTGTGGCAAGACCGATATCATCGCCCCTTAGCTTATGTGGTTGGCTCCAATTATCTGGTCTCCTTGATTACTCCGTATTTACCCACTAAAACCAAACCCTATCTTAATTGGCGACTGAAACAAAATCCTTGGGTAGATGAATTGGAATTGAGTAAAACCGGGGCACTCTTCATTTGGGATGTAGGCTTTAATTATGCATGGGATCTCGAAGGAACTACTACTTTTCAACTACCACAATGGCTCTTTTATCGGTACCCAGAACTCATTGTTCTACCTAATGCCACTTTTTATAGATTATCCAATAAGGCACCCATTGTTATAGGGATAGCAATTTTACCTCCACGAGAGGTTTAAGAGCTAATTACTGCAGGGGATAATGGCATCTTCTTAAAAAAGCTTATTCTTCCGGCTCCCACCCTTTTAGCTTTAAGAAATCGTAAGAAGCCAAAACAAATGGACAAATTTAAAACAAATTCTAATCTATAGTTTATAATTAACTCATGTTACGCACGGTCAATTTTAAGCTGCCATATTTTTAAGCTCCTGCCAAGCAATCTGGTTCGCTCTAAGAATCAATTTGTACTTAATAGCAAAGTGATTTAAATGAGTTTTT
>NZ_RZGQ01000060.1 GCF_003989735.1 Legionella sp. km772
TTTTACAACAGATGTTTAACCTCACTGACCGTGTAACAGAACAACAAGTACGAGATAATGCCGCCTTTCAATTGTTTTGTGGTTATGGCCTCATCAAGAAATGGCATGCGCCAGACCATACCAAAATCGAGGCGTTTCGCTCTCGATTAAGCCCTGAAACGCAGCGCCGACTTGCTAATTTGATAACGCAACAAGCAGTTAAACTAAATTACGCTAATCCTACAGAGCTTGATGTGGACTCAACCGTTCAAGAAGCCAATATAGCCTACCCCGCAATCGCCAACTTATTGGTTAAGGTTGCTGTTCTTGCATCAAAAGTTGGAAAAGGACTGAATCAATTGTGCTGTGGTGGCATGAAGCGTTACCGCGTTGGGCTAAGCAATTTAAAACAAATCGCGCTGTATTATTTTAATTTGAAACGCAAGGATGTTGGTGAGGGTATATTATCCGTGGTGCTTCAGCGGTTATGGCGTGAAACGTATGCCGATGTACTGCCTATCTTAAATGATATCTATTTGTTTGGTAATCAGTTGGCATCGGGTAAATATTGGGCGCTTCGCCGTGCTGTTGAGACGCTGAGCTGGCGCGGGACTATGTTATTACAGAATGTACATGGTTATCTTTTTGAAGGTATTATCAATCCATCGATTTCTTCATTGCATGCTTATGAAGTCGGCTGTTTTAACAAAGGTAAATTAAATAAAGGGTTCCAGTTTGGTCGCGCCTATCAATTAGGACGTATTGGAGGTAACTTTCTTTTTGTTGGCGAATGCACATCTACTTATATGCCAGATGCCCAGTCTTTACCGATGATGCTCAATACTCATGAGCATCTTTTTGGAAAGGGGTTACTGGCATCGGTTGCGACAGATAAGGGATATTATTCATTGAGTAACGAGCAGCTACTGATTGAAAAAGGCGTTCTTGAAATTCAATTACCCCGTCCTGACAGGACGCTCAATGCGGCTCGTGAAACAACGCCATGGACAATCAGGCAGTTATTGCATCATCGACGCGCTGGTATTGAACCTTTGATTGGCCACACGAAACATGGCGGCCAATTGGGCAGAAGCCGCATGAAATCTGATGCAACTACTAAAAGTTCTGGTTACGCTGCTGTATTTGGATTCAATTTAAGGCAGCTTACTCGTTGTCTTGCAGGCGAGATACGTCCAAACGTTGATGTAGTGAATAATAGTGCAGCAAATAATGCAAATATTACCGAAAAAATGAGCATGCAATTGGTATGATTGAGATGGATGAGTTCACTCTGATTTTAACCAGGCGTTAACGCGTTAAATTAAGATTTATCGATTGTTTTGTGAACAAATCATTTCGCGACAGCGACTTTTTATCCACAAAATCTGTGGATAACCTTGTGCACAAAGTCAAAAAATTCATATAAAACTAGATTTAGCTTAGAATGATTTAGAACTTACCAATCTGTGTACTGAACAAGAGAATAGCAGGCTTAAAAGGCTCAAACCCCTGATGTTCAAACAATCAGCCTATGATATTATTACAACTCCAATTTTTTCAATGCATTAACTTATAAGGCCCCTCATGATCCAGCATGATAGATATTGGCAGGCTAAGAAAGTAACCATTATCGGTGCTGCCTGTAATGCTTTTCTTGGCTTTATTAAGCTTATTGGTGGTTATTTCTTTCATTCCCATGCACTCATTGCCGATGGTGCTCATTCTTTTTCTGATCTTATTACCGATGTAATGGTGTTGTTTGCTTCTAAATTCGGAAGTCTAGATGCTGATGAATCTCATCCATACGGCCATCAACGTATCGAAACCGCAGCAACTTTGTTTCTATCCTTACTACTTTGCCTTGCTGGCTTTGGGATTGCTTGGGATGCTTTTTATGAGCTCCTATATGAGTCGTCGACTACCCCTAATTGGCTTTCATTACCCGTTATTTGTAGTTCAATTTTTATTAACGAAGGCTTATTTCACTACACCAAACATGTGGGCAATAAAATTAATTCACCGCTCATTATCGCGAATGCATGGCATCATCGTTCTGATGCTGCCTCATCTTTAGTGGTTTTAGTAGGCCTCATGGGTAGTCTAGCAGGCTTTGCTTATTTAGATGCGGTAGCAGCGGTAATAGTTGGTTTGATGATCATCAAAATGGGCTGGGATTATGGATGGAATAGCGTTAAAGAATTAGTAGATACGGCAGTAAGCGCTGAGTTAATAGCTCAAATTGAGCACGTTATACAAAATGTTCATGGCGTAGAAAAGATCCACCAACTACGCACCCGTTCTATGGGTAATGATGTACTAATTGATGTACATATTATGGTTTTCCCTAAAATTTCTGTATCAGAAGGCCATTATATTGCTCAGCATGTTCATCAGGCTTTAGTAAGCCAAATAGCCAGCGTGAAAGATGTCATTGTACATGTTGATCATGAAGATGATGAAATTTCCAGTCCATCTTTACACCTACCTAGTAGAAAAGTATTGCAAGAGCAACTACTCAATGAAGTACACATTGATTTTCCGCAGATTTTATTTTGGAATGTGCATTATTTAGACGGGACCATAAGTATTGATATTGCCTGTAATGAAGAGTTTACTCAATGGAAAGAATTACATCAAAGAGTACTGCTCGCCTTACGTTTACAAGCGAACATAAAAGAAATACGCTTATTTAGTCTTCATGAAGTGGTTCATCATGAGGAGAGCCTAGAATAAAGACTGCTCTATTAATGTTGCAATCAATGCCCTGATCAATAGGAATAAATGACGAATCATGAATTTAGAGGTACAATCCATCTTTTTAAATAGGAGACGACCTGTCTCTATTCTAAATCAATATGTAGGAAAAATATGTTATCTGCTACTGGTTTAAAAATATGTTTTGGTTTGATCATTTTCATAGTCATCTTATTGGCTGGTTGGTACCCCTTCAAAAAACGTCTAAAAGATGATCAGCATATTGATTTTCCTATCGGGGAAACCTTAGCTACAGGCGTCTTTTTAGGCGCGGCACTTCTTCATATGCTTCCGGAGTCAGCTCACCTATTTAATCAATTAGGTTATGAATATCCTTTTGCCTTTATTATTACTGGGGCAGTTTTTTTGATTTTTCTCTGGTTTGAACACTTAGGGAAAGAACTTTATCACCATCATGAAGCAAGTCACCCAGCCTTTGCTATTTTAGCCTGGGCCATGCTTTCTGTACATTCGATTATGCTGGGTGCCGCTTTAGGTTTAGCCCACCATAACTCAATGATTATCATGTTATTTCTAGCTATTATCACTCACAAGTGGGCAGAAAGTTTTGCTATTGCGGTACAATTAAATAAGAGCGCAATGAGCACCAATAAAAGTATGATCTTCTTTTTCATTTTTAGCTTAATGACCCCCATTGGTATTTATTTTGGTTGGTATTTTGGCCACGGAATAGAAACTAATTCTATCTTTGATCCTATTTTAATCGCCGCCTCCGCTGGTACCTTTCTTTATTTAGGAACACTCCATGGATTGGAACGCTGTGTGATGGTAGAGCGCTGTTGCAATCTAAGCGATTTTAGTTTTGTAATTATAGGCTTTTTATTAATGGCCTCGGTAGCTGTCTATGTCTAACTTTCTGCATCAAGAACCCTTAATCTTAGCTTCGGGTTCTAAAATTCGCTCACAGTTGTTAGAAACGTTAGGCTTAGCTTTTTCAGTAGTTCCTGCACATTGTGATGAAGACGTGATTAAAAAAGCTCACCCTTCCAACAATATTTTAGATCTAGGTTTTGCTTTAGCACGTAGTAAAGCGTTAACAGTAAGTGCTGCTCATCGCCAAAAGTTCATCATTGCCGCCGATCAGTTATGTGTAATTGACGATAAAATTTTAGATAAGCCAATAACTCATAAAAAAGCCGTAGAGCATTTGCATTTATTAAATGGCAGGAAACACCAACAAATTGTATGCCTCTGTATCGCCCATAATAATAAAATTATTTGGCAGCATCATGACAAAGCTTATTTAACGGTACGCGATTTAAGTGATGAATTTATAGAACACTATCTGCGTGAGGAACAACCTTATGATAGTTGTGGAGCTTATCACTTCGAAACGCAGGGCAATTGGCTGTTTAAACAGATTGAAGGTAATACAGAAACCATTCTTGGCTTGCCCTTAATCCCTTTAATGAATGCATTTTTAGAATTAGGAATAGTTAAAATATAATAACCGGTTTATTTTCTCTTAGGACAACTGACCATGCAAATAATAAAAATACATGCTCGCGAAATTTTAGACTCACGGGGAAACCCAACCGTTGAAGCTGATGTACATTTAAATGATGGCACGCTAGGGCGGGCCTGTGTACCTTCAGGTGCATCTACCGGCAGTCGTGAAGCGTGCGAATTAAGAGATAATGAGAAACGATATTTGGGCAAAGGAGTACAACAAGCGGTTGCTCATGTTAATCAGGAAATCAATAAAGCCCTAAATGGCTATTCTATTGAAGACCAGACTAGTATAGATAATACACTTTGTGAGTTAGACGGCACAGAAAATAAATCACGCTTAGGTGCAAACGCCTTGCTTGCGGTTTCTTTAGCAGCAGCCCGTGCTCGCGCCCAAGTTTTAAAATTACCTTTGTTTAAAACCCTAAATCAAGGGCAAAGCATGTCCATGCCAGTCCCGATGATGAATGTTTTAAATGGTGGTGCTCATGCCGATAATAATGTAGATATCCAAGAATTCATGATTATGCCCATTGGTGCAACCGATTTTCCTACTGCCTTACAATGGGGAGTTGAAACCTTTCATGTACTTAAATCTGTATTAAAAAAACAAGGTTTAAACACTGCTGTGGGTGATGAGGGTGGCTTTGCTCCTAATATTCAATCAAATCGCCAAGCGTTAGATATGCTGAGTGAGGCGGTAGAAAAAGCCGGTTTTCGCTTAGGCCACGATATTGTTTTTTCTTTAGATGTTGCCGCTTCCGAACTCTATGAACAAGGCATGTACCATATGGCCTCTGAAAATATACAATTTAATTCAGAACAATTAATCAGCTATTATGCGGATTTAGTAAACAGCTACCCTATTGTTAGTATCGAAGATGGATTGGATGAAAGTGATTGGGCTGGTTGGAGTGAACTGACCAAACAATTAGGTAATAAAATACAATTAGTAGGCGATGACCTATTTGTTACCAATCCTAAAATTTTACAAGAAGGCATCAATCAACACCTCGCTAATGCTATTTTAATTAAAGTTAATCAAATAGGCACTTTAACTGAAACCCAACAGGCCATAAAACTCGCTCAAGCTAATCATTATCATTGTGTGATGTCACATCGTTCGGGGGAAACAGAGGATTCCTTCATTGCTGATTTGGCTGTGGCAACAGGATGCGGACAAATTAAAACTGGATCTCTATGCAGAACAGATAGAACGGCTAAATACAACCAACTCTTACGCATCAATGAAGAAGCTAATCTACCTTATGCCGGGAAAAGTATTTTAAAGTAAGCTGCATTAACCCTATAGATAACTATAGGGTTAAATTTTTCTTACATAATGGATTAATTCCTTACTTCTTCTTAGAAAGTTCAAAGATTTTATCGTTTAAATGTTGCCCCTAACCGTAATAAAATAATAGAATGTATGAAAGACGGACTGATCACTAAGTACAACTTATGCGCCCTGTATTCATTGTTTTAATTATTGCGTTAGTTGTTTTACAACATAAGCTCTGGCTTGGAGATGGCAACATCATTCAATGGATTAGCTTGCAGCAAAAACTCAAAGAACACCAAGAAGAAAATAATAAATTAGCTGCTCGGAATAAAGCTATAGAAGCGGATATTGCAGAATTGAAAAGTGGCGATCAAGCCCTAGAAGAGCAAGCCCGCTACGAATTAGGTATGGTTAAAAACGGCGAAATTTATTATCAATTCGTTGAATAGACCTTTAGTCCCATACATTGAAAAATCATTAAAATTACCTCATACTGATTTTATCTCCGCTCCATAATGGTGTCCACTTAATTAAGCATTCTCTTCTACTAAACCTGATGAATCAACCGACGTGGACTTATGTATCGTATTAAGGATAAAAAAAGCGTAATGAATGGCTATCTAAATACCTTACCTAAAAGCATTTTTGCTGGGTCAATTATAGGCATTATATCCGCTGTATCTTCCGTAGCTTTCGCAGCACTTATTTATCACGGTGAGCTATCACAATATTTACTTGTCGGAGCGAGTTCTTGTTTAATTGGCACTATAGTTTTAATGTTAGTTTTGGGTGGTTTTAGCACCTCTAAACGAACAATTGGCCAAGCTCAAGATGTCTACGCGGCTATCATCGCTGTAACCTGTTATGACATAGCCGGAAAGGTATTACAAATCAATCCCCAAGATGTATTGCCAACGGTAATGACAGTGACTATTACCATGGCCATGAGTAGTGGCTTTATCATGTTTTTATTGGGGCAATTAGAGTTAGGAAAACTAATTCGCTACTTTCCCTACCCGGTAATCGGAGGATTTTTGGCAGGAACAGGATGGCTTATTTTTAGTCAAAGCTTTATTTTCCTAACAAAATTGCCCCTAGATTTTTCCCATTTAGCTACTTTATTGACCATTGATTACTTAGGATTATGGCTACCACCTTTGATTTATGCTTTCTTTATGATCTGGGCAATGCACCGTTTTGATCATTATTTAGTGTTACCCAGCTTATTAATTATAGGCGTTAGCTTATTCTATCTTTACCTTTGGATAATGGTGATTCCCTTTAGTCTTGCAGAGAGCAGAGGATGGTTAATGGGCCCTTTTCCTAAAGGAACATTAGCAAATATCCCAAGTCTTAGTGTTTTTAGTGGAAATGTTCAATGGTCTATTATTAGTCATTATATTCCCGACTACCTCATCCTAATAACTTTATCAGTCATTAGCCTGCTTCTAAATGCGTCCAGTTTTGAAATCATGTCTAATGAAACCATGAATATTAATAAAGAGCTAAAAGTTACTGGAATAGCTAATTTACTCACAGGATTACTAGGTGGGTTAGGAGGCTATCAAGGGCTTGCGATATCAAAAATTAATTTAAAACTTAAGCTTAATTCTCGTCTTGTGGGGATTATGAGTGGGGTTATTATTATTTTTATCCTAGTAGCAGGAACCTCTAGTTTGCATTTTTTACCTAAATCAGTTTTTGGCGCCCTACTGATTTATGTCTCACTCGATTTTATACTCGAATGGCTGATTAGCATTAAAAAGAAAATATCTTGGTCTAACTATTTAATTGTGCTTAGTATTACTTTAGTAATTGCCATCCAAGGCTTTTTAACTGGCCTGGTCGTAGGTTTGTTTTTATCACTAACTCTATTTGTTATCCATTACAGCCGGATTGAAGTGATTAGGGCCTTCATGAGTGGAGATTTAATACGCTCAACAGTGGAGCGAACAGAACAAGAAAAAACAATCTTAACCACTAAAGGGAAAGAAATTCTTATTCCTATTATTTCCGGTTATTTATTTTTTGGTAATACAGCCTTCATTATGAATAAGATCATTGATGAAATTGATAAAAATAAAGACTATAACATTAACTATCTTATCTTGGACTTTTCCCGGGTTATAGGTATGGAAGTATCTTGTTTTATGAGTATCATTAAACTGTTACAATCCTGTAAAATGCGGCTGATTAGCCTGGTATTTGCTAATTTACCGCCAGAAATTAAAAAAGAGATTAATCGTTTTATTACTAATAGCGCCTCTGATGATCTTCATTATTCCGAATTCCCTGATCTCGACCACGCGGTAGAATGGTGCGAAGATCAAATTATTAGTAAAGAATTAATATCAATATCACCAGCAGAACAATTTCAATTTCTTACAGCCAGTAATGAAGAGAATAAGCTGCTATTAACTTATTTTGAACGCGTTAAAGTTAAGGAAAATGACATAATTTATCAGCAAGGGGATGAAGCAACCGATTTACTTTATTTAGCCAAAGGAAAATTAAAAGTGGTTTTAGCCTATGGTACTAAACATGAAATCCGCTTATCGCGGATTAAACAAGGGGCGATTGTGGGTGAAATGGGCTTATTTTCAAAAGATCCACGTTCGGCAACAGTTGTTGCAACAGAGGACAGTATTTTATATAAACTCTCAGATGAGGCTTTAGAAAGACTCTATCAAGAACAGCCTGCCCTAGGTTTAACTCTAGACCGATTAATTATCAAACTGTTAGGAAAACGTTTACTGCAAGCTAACAAATTTTCTAGTTTTGTTAAAATGAGCTTGTAGTTGTGAAGCTACTTGTGACCAATAATCCACTGTCTTTAATGCGTTGACTTAGCCGCAGATTTATTGGTAATCTCTGGACAGGGGGTCATGAATGAGTATCAATGAGCCTATTCGCTTATGGAAAAATAAAATAATTAAACGGCAATTAACTCGATATTAAGCTTGGGTCTGTCTCTCCATAAACTTAAGACAAAGCCTCCACCACCAGAACCAGTGGGTTTTACTGCTAAGGCGCCATTAGTAAATAAAAGGTTCATATGTTGCTGTAAACTTTCACTTACTAAACCCCATTGAGAAAAACAATGAGCTGCTTTATTCATGGCTTTAGCTAATTGATTTAATGATGTTAGGTTATTTTCCTCTAGTGCTTGTTTGCACTCCTCTACGGCTTCTGCCATTTGTTGATCAATTTGTTTCGCAAGTTGAGGATCCTTATCCCAAAGGGTTTGCACCTGTTGGATACAATGAGAGGTAATACCTATTTGGTTACAGGAAGAAAGAAACCACACTGGTTCTAAATTTTGTTTAATAGGAGTACAAAATCCTTGTTTAAAATAGGCACCTTGCTCTGAGGAAACACCGGCGATATCTAGGCCACTACTTTTCCCGTGGAAGAGATGTTCTAGCTCTTTAGCAAATTCTAGGCGCTTCGTTTCATCAAGCATTTTTTGAGCACAAAACCAAGAACTCATGGCCACACAAAGTGCTGCTGAGGCACCCATTCCTACCCCAACTGGAATGGTGCTTATTAGATGAAAATGACCCTCTAATTGATTTAAAGATCGTCCTAATAGGCTCATCCCTTGCTCAAGGACACTCCAAAATAATAAGTGCATATCAGCACCACTAGTACCTTCGTAATCAGCCCCTAAAGACTGAGACGACGCATTATATTTTAAAGTTAGTTGCCGCTCTTTAATTGGAAAAACTAAAGCTGCATGGCCTCTAACAACCGCGTGCTCACCAGCTAAAATCCATTTTCCAAAAGTAGTAATTGAGAAATCATAGAACATGATATCTTCCTGCTAAATGCTCTGCTTGAAATTGCTCAGCCTTCTCAGCTTGATCCAGACGGTATAATAAGTGGATATTGGGTCCTGCATCCATAGTAACCAGCGGACCATCCCCCTCTCTTTCCCACAAGCGGCTTAGAGTATCGAGTAATTGCACACTTTCTTCGGTAATATAAGAAAATGGATCGGCGCAAGAACTAAATAACTGATGCATCTCTTGGAAATCATCCCAACAAAGTTGGTATATGCTTGGCCAGTCCATAGCATTTAAAGCAAGTAATAACTGGTTTAAGCGCTCTTCTGCCCGCTTACTACGTGAATTATACAGGGTGCTGGTTCGTACCCGTCTATGTGCCTCACTGGATGACACTTTTTTTTCTTTATTAGAGAGTACAATAACTTGATGTTTTAATTCCGTATAAGGTAGCTCAAGGGGCAGCACTTCATTTTCTCGCCACAAGGCCCAAGGAGAATAAAAGGAACGGCAAGAAGACCCAGAACCCAGTCGACTAAGTTGAGCTTGATCTTGGGTTGTGGGGAGCTCTTTATTGCTTAGTTCAGATAAAGCTAATACCGCACAGCGAGTTAAGGCTGCAAAACTCGAAGCTGAACTTGCTAAACCGCTACCATGGGGAAAATTATTATTTGATTGGATTAAAAAATGTCCGGAATAGCCAAAATAAGCTTTTAATCGCTGTAAATGTGCTATAAAACGCTCTTGTGCAGATTTTGCTAGGGTGAAATCATTTTTACTATCAGATAGAGGCAAAGGTTGCCATAGGTCGCAGTCTTTAGCAATAAGTTCTAAACGCACCGTACTGAGTAAATTATTCAGAGTGTAAGACAGCGAGGAGTTATCGGGTAAATTAGAGGATGCATCTTTTTTACCCATATATTTAATTAAAGCAATATTTGCAGGCGCTTGCGCAAGCCAATGCATCGAATCTCTCCTCTAAATCAATGGCCTGGGGCGTCATTCCATAATATTTTATGGAGCTGCAACTGAAAGCGAACAGGCAAGTTATCCTCAATAATCCAATTAGCTAAATCAGTAGGATTTAACTGTTTCCAACTCGGTGAAAATAAAAGCTGAACACGCGAGGCTAATGAGTACTCCTTAATTATTGAGCAAGCCCATTCATAATCTTGGCGACTACATAATACAAATTTAATTTGATCACTAAGCTTTAAGTGCTCCAAATTACTAAACAAGTTCTTATCCGCTTCCAAAGAGTCAGGAGTTTTTAAATCCATCACGATCATGACGCGAGGATCAATTTGGGTGATATCCCGTGCGCCACTAGTCTCAATAGAAACAAAATATCCTTGTTCACATAATTTAGTTAACAAAGAAATACAGCCTGGTTGCGCTAAGGGCTCGCCACCAGTGACACAAACATGGGTACAGTTATAAGAAGCGATTTGCTTTAAAATATCTTCTATCTCCCTCATCTCTCCACCTGAGAAAGCATAGGCAGTATCACAATATTGGCAACGCAGGGGGCAGCCGGTAAGACGAACAAAAACCGTAGGTAATCCTACAGTTACTGACTCGCCTTGCAAAGAATGAAATATTTCCGTAATTCTTAATTGATTGGTAAATCTATTCATATAGCGTTAATTGCTTCCAACTTTAAATTAGCTAATTGCGCCGTTGGCGTGCCAGGATAATTTTTAACAACTTGCTGTAAGCGCTGTTTTGCTTGTTGATTATTTCCTGATGCAGCATAAGCATAACCAGACTTTAACATACTAGCGGCAGCTTTCGTAGATGAGGGGAATTTTTGTAGCACTATATCAAAATGTTCTATGGCTTTAGTGTACTCTTTTTTCACCATAAATAATTCACCTAGCCAATATTCGGCATTAGCACTGTAACCGCCTTGAGGGTACTTTTGTACAAAAGTTTGCATCGCTTTAATTGCATTATCATATTGTTTAGTTTTAACGAGTTCATAAGCCGCTAAATAGCTAATTTGCTCATCGGCAGGATTTGCTCTTGAGGCTGGCGCAACAACTGGAGCAGTTACCACTGCGGCATTTTTAGGAGTAACGCTAGGTTTAGTAGGGGTGGGTGTGGTTACTACCGCAACCGAATTAGAACTACCCAAATTCGTAGGCACTTTAGCAGTAGATTTTGCTGCACCATTAATGCGGGAATCTAAATCCTTGTAAAAAGTGAGCTGTTGTTCTTGTAATTTTTTTAATTCGTAAGCTTGGACTTCTAATTGTCCACGTAATTCTTGTACTTCTTTTTGCAGGGTTTGTACCCGCTCAATTAAAGCAGCACCATTTTTTACGGCACTTTGGACTTGTCCATTTTGATCATAACTATCATCTTTCGCTAGAGCTGGACCATCATCATCCTGAGCCATATCCATTTGATATTTTTCAGCATGTGGGCCGTCGAGTTCTGCATTTTCAATTTGCGGCTGTTCATAATTTGGACGAACAGCACCAGGCTGTTCGTCTATAATTGCAAAATTATCACTATCATCAACTACAGGAGCTTCCGCAAAGCCCAATGCGGGAACCATTAGGGAAAAACATGCAGCGATAAAGTGTTTTTTGCAATTAATCATCTTGTAGCCTCATAAGTAAATTCTACACGTCTATTTTGCGCATGGGATGCAGCATCATGACCATAGTTAGCTGGACGCTCTTTGCCATAGCTAACAACACGTACTTGGTCTCTTCCAACACCAGCCATACGTAAAATATCTGCAACAGTATTCGCACGACGCTCACCTAAAGCAACGTTATATTCACGGCTACCGCGTTCGTCTGTGTGCCCTGCAACAAGTACTCTTGCCCCTGGATGATTTTTCAAGTATTCAGCTTGTGCATTTACTGATGGTAAATATTTTGAAGCTAAATTACTGTCATCGTAGGAGAATAAATAAAGTTGGTTATGAGGAGCTTGAGTAGTATAAGACTCACCAGGTTGTTGACCAGCAAAAGGGGTCATTTGTCCTAAACCATGAGAAGCCATATCCCCTTCTCCCATTCCAGCAGCACCATCAGCACTACCAAATTTTTTGGAACAAGCAGCGACTAAAACAACACTCGCTAAAATCACTCCTAATTTTCCAAATGACCTAAGTTTCATTCCTCTATCTCCTTTATTCTTTTTATTAGTAAAACAGGCATAACCATCATGGGATGGCATTGTACAATTTTTTTTATTTTTTGGCTATTGCTTAATTACGCTTTATGTTATTAACAACAAAGCTTGCTGCAGCTTCTGTAATCAATAAAGAGGCTTTATTGGCTGCAATAACCCCCCCATAAGGAGTATCTTGGGGGCAAACTAAGTTTTGACTAATAATGCGAGAGGCAATTATTTTATTATCACTTACCCGGGTCAATACTAATTTCACCGAAAATTCCAATACGCTCGGCTTCTTAGTAAAATTTTGTTCCAGGTGCAGCAATTGACTATCTAGGCGATAGTCCGCGCCTTGCGTATAAGGACTTGAAGAAACAGCACTAAAATAACCAGTTCGCTGGATGCTTTGAATTAGCAAGGGATAAAGCATACTGGCAGGGGGATCAACCCAGGCATTTTTAGAAAATGCCTCTAATTGATAAGGTTTTTTAATGTATAACATCGCTTCAGTTTGGTAGCCAGCCACAGCCTCAGGTGTTGTAACTAATAGAGTATTATGACTGGGATGGCCCACTAACTGCTTGCTACTATAATTGGTGAGTTGATATTGACTGGTTACGGGCATTTTAACTGGTGAACAAGAACTTAGTGTACCCACTAAAACCGCTAACGATAATTTACTTAATAAGCTATTCATTTACTCTCCTGGTCCCGGTTGCGGTGGCTTGGCACCACGAATCACCACAGAAGGATTTTGACGCATTTCATTGCTTACTTTTTCTAAGTTAGCTGAAATAGCATTTAAACGATTTAATAAAGTTGTGGCCGAAGGAACCGCTTGTTGTGAAATTTGATCAATAGTGTTCCTACCGCTGGTCATAGTGGAAGAAACACTTTTACTCGCACTACTCATATCCTTAGCTAAAGTATTGAATTTTTTTACCCCTACTCGTAGCTCTTTTAAAATCTCCGGAAAGTCTTTACTTACTTTTGCTGTATTTAATAAAAAAATATCCAAATTACGAATACTTGAGTTAATCCCCGCGCTATTATTAGCTATGACTTCAGTAACTTGCTCGATATTCGCTAAGGTTTTTTGAATATAGCGCGCATTTTTCTCATTAAATATTTTTTGAGTTTGCATACTCACTTTATTCACATTTTCAGAGACTTCTTTAATAATCATGTCTAGTTGATTAAATAAAGAGGGCTTGGCTGGAATAACAGGATAAGGTTCACCATCCATTCTTTGAATCGGAGTTAAATCAGAAGAGCCCGCGGACAATCCAACATAAGTTACTCCTGTAATGCCTTGCGAGATTAAGGTTGCAGTAGTGCTCGTTGTTATAGGAATACTTTTTTCAACACTTAAAGTTAACTCAACTTGTCGGGGGTCATTAGTGTTTAACTCAATTTTTTTTACAAAACCTACTTGCACTCCATTATATTTCACCGGTGATTGTTCGCTTAAACCTGCGACTGATTCTGAAAGATAAACAGTATAAAAGGAATATTCTTTTTGATTAAAACCAACTGAAAGCCATAAACCTGCAGATAATAGCCCCCCTATTAAAATAAGGACAATAGCTCCTACAATGGTGTAATTGGTTTTTGCTTCCAAGTATCTATCCCCTTACCTTTTTTCTATTTTACTAAAATAATCAGCTATTAATGGGTTCTTATTTTGCATTAATTCGTTAATCGGTTCTAGAGCTAAAATTTTACCCTCACCTACAAATGCCACTCTATCGGTGGTATTTTTTAGGGATTCTAGATCATGGCTAATCATCACAATAGTTAGTTTTAGTGTGTCTCTTAAAAAGACAACCAGCTCGTCAAAAAGTCTTGCTCCACGTGGATCAAGCCCCGTAGTTGGCTCGTCTAAAAATAACAATTCTGGATCCATCGCTATCGCACGAGCCGCAGCAGCTCTGCGTTGCATGCCTCCACTCAATTCTGAGGGCAATTTTCCTGCCGCCTCGATAGGCAAACCCACCAAGGAAATCTTTAATAATGCCAATTCCCTCATCAATTCATTGTCTAATTGAGTAAATTCTCGCATAGGAAACATAATATTTTCTAAAACAGTCATCGCAGAAAACAAAGCACTATGCTGGAATAACATTCCCCATCGACGGCGAATTTTTAGTGCTTGTTGTGCATTCAGCTTATAAATATCTTCGCCAAATACTTTAACCCGCCCTGCTGTTGGTTGCAATAACATTAAAATACTACGCAAGATCGTCGTTTTACCACTACCAGAACCACCGATAATAGCAAGAATTTCGCCCTTCTCTACACATAAATTCACATCGGTATGAACCCATTGTCCTCCTAAGCAGTTTTTCATTCCCTCTATTTCAATAATGGGGGCCGTCATTTATAAACCCATCCAACTATAGGCTATAGAAAAAGCTGCGTCAGCAATAATAATTAAAAACAAGGCTTGTACCACGCTTTTAGTAGTTTGACTGCCTAAACTATCTGCAGTTGACTCTACCCGAAATCCTTGGAAGCAACCCACTAGAGCAATTAATATAGCAAACGCGGGCGCTTTATATAAACCTAGCATTAATTGTTCTAAACCCACACTGCTTTTTAAACGTTGCAAGAAGTCTTCATAACCAATACCTAGCATGGACTTAGACATCAACATCGCCCCCATAATACTAAAGATATCAGCCCAAAAAATAAGTAACGGAAAAATCAGTAACAGACCAATTACTTTCGGCAAAACGAGAAGTTCGGTAGGTGATAACCCCATAGTTAAAAGGGCATCTATTTCTTCGTTTATTTTCATACTTCCTAATTGAGCCGTAAACGCAGAGCTGGTCCGCCCAGCAACAATAATAGCGGTAATGAGTGGTGCAAACTCCCTAAAAATGGCCATTCCCGATAAATAGGCAATAAAAATATTAGCGCCATAAGTTTCTAGCTGTAAGCCCATTTGATACGCTAGAACAACACCAATCAAAAAAGAGAGCAAGGCCACGATAGGTAAGGCTTGTAGCCCGGCTGAATAAATATTAGAGACAATGCTGGGTAATTGAAATCGTCGCCAATGTCCTATAGCTTCACAAAATTTTAGGCTAAGATCACCAATGAGAATAATTAAGCCATCCATTTGAAGGATTTTGTTTTCTGTCTCTTTGCCAATTTGATAAACTAGTCCCTCCGTCGCCGCTTCAGGGATCTTATACGCGAGATCTTTTTCTTTAGATTGAATTAGATGGATTAATTCTTTTTGTTCGGCGGAGAAATGAACTAATTCTATTTGGTTTTGTTGTTGTTCTAAAAATCTAATGCACTTAACTAGCGCTAGGGCACCCGCACTATCAAAGCCAATTATAGCTTCGCCATTAAAGGTTAATTGCTTACCTTTAGGATGATGTTCAGAGCAAAATTTTTTATAGAGATGTCCCAACATTTGTACCGTCCAGGAGCCAGTGCATTGGAATTGGTTTTGTTCTGAATCAAGACAAATTTGAGCGTTTTTTGGTTCCATAACTGAGTCTTAAGTAGTAAGGCTCTTAGGATAATACGAAATGACTATAAACTGCAAAAGAGATTATTAAATTAAGAAAGGTATTTATGCGTGCAAAAAGAAAATTCCCGCTGAAGCGGGAATTTTAATTAATAATCAAGTTACTTAGAACAACTAAAACCTCTTGTTTCAAGGATTAATTCTGGTTCATTCTCATCCACTTCAACTTGACCAATTGCCATGTTTAGATCGTTTACTTTCTTCGCTGCATTAGTTTCTGGTCTAAATAAGGTGAAACTTCCTGTATAAGCTGCAGCGGCTAAATAAATTAGACCACCCACAATGGCAGCTAGAACATTAACAAAAATTTCCTTCCAACCACGATGTTTTTGTAGTTCTTTAACATCAGCATCTTTGCTTTGCTGACCTAAAAGGGCATTGGCATCGTTTTTGAACCGGGCTAAATTTATTTTACCAGAAGCATACTGATTAGTAAGATCTTCAACTTTACTAACTCATGTTACGCACGGTCAATTTTAAGCTGCCATATTTTTAAGCTCCTGCCAAGCAATCTGGTTCGCTCTAAGAATCAATTTGTACTTAATAGCAAAGTGATTTAAATGAGTT
>NZ_RZGQ01000061.1 GCF_003989735.1 Legionella sp. km772
AAAAACTCATTTAAATCACTTTGCTATTAAGTACAAATTGATTCTTAGAGCGAACCAGATTGCTTGGCAGGAGCTTAAAAATATGGCAGCTTAAAATTGACCGTGCGTAACATGAGTTAATGAGTATAAATGGTCAACGTTCCTTATTATTCAAATATAAAAAGATGTCTATTCTTGAAGAAAATGAAACTGGCTTAACAATGAGCACTTTAATTAGCCCTAAAGAAATTTTAGCGGCAAAATATGTGCAATTCAGCAAGGTACTCTCTTCAGATGAGACTTTCTTAGTCCAAGTACAATCAGAAGACAATGGAAGGAATCTTTATATCTATAACTTAGCTAATAGTAGCGCCCCTCAAACTGTGTTTGCTGTCACCTCAGCCATTGATTTAGTTGAAGATGCGCAACTAGTTGGCCCTGTTTTAGTTATAGCAGGTAGCTCAAAATCATCGTCAGCCCTTGTTGAATGTTGGGATGTGTTAACAGGCCAATTAATTGGTGTCGATCATCCTCTGGTTTCCTTGATTACTCCCCCATCCCCTGTTCGCGCCCATGAACGCTACCCTGGAGAAAGTGAGTTAGCCATCTTTTCTCCTCCTAAAGTTCAAGCGACTATAAGGGATAATGGTGAGGTCATCTATTGGAGACAAGGCGAACAAACTATAGAAAGCTTTACGTTTCCAGCTATTGAACAGCACTTAAGGGCACATAAGGCTGAGCTCACCCAAAAGTTAGATAGCAATTTGAAGATGCCCGCGGCATTAACCGGACTGATTGTTGAGTATTCAATGTTTTCACCTAAACCCAAAGCAAGCATAACGCCCACCTCCGAGGAGAGCTTGCAACCAGAATCACCTTAAATCAACAATTGATTATAATTTGCTTACTATTTTACTATGCCCTTATAGATAGCTGAGGCCCTTTTGAGAGCCCCAGCTATCTAGGTCAATAATGAATGATCAAAAAAAAGCCACTGAAGAAAGAACAAAAATCCGTTCAAGGTTTTCCCAGTTCTAAGAACCTAAAGCTTGAGTCAATTGTTGATGGATTCCATTAAAACCACGATTACTCATTACTAAAACAGCATCACCTGGATGAGCCTTGCCTACAATTTCCTTGACAATTTCCTCATTATTCTTGCAGATTTTGTGGGGAAAAGACCATTGCTCGGCAACTGCATTCAGATTAAAATCTTGCGGCTCTAAAATAAAAGTTTCATCTGCATGAGCTAAGGCTGCTGGCATAGAAGCGCTGTGAACCCCTGTCCGCATGGTGTAAGAGGCAAACTCCATAACTACAAAAATTCGTTCATGACGTTTGCTTTGTTTTAAAGCATCTAGGGTTTTTGTAATAGCTGTGGGATGATGAGCAAAATCATCGTATACAGTAATATTGTTATTATTAGACTTTACTTCCAAACGACGTTTTACTGGAGTAAATTGCTCTAAAGCGTGCGCTGCGACTTGAGGCTCTACACCTGCATTAAAACTTGCGGCAATAGCAGCTAAAGCGTTTTCAACGTTAAATTTACCTATTAAAGACCAATTAACTTGAGCTACTTCCTTTCCTAAATGCAATACTTTAAAAGAAGATCCACTTTCATCCAATAATTGCGCTGTCCACTGTGCTTCTTCCCCGGTGCTTATTTCTTGTACTTGGGAATAAATACCACGCGCAAGGACTTCATTTAAAGCTTTATCTTCACGCGGTTTAATTGCAATACCATTAGCCGGAATGGTACGTAAAAAGTAATGAAATTGTAATTGGATAGCAGCTAGATCAGTATAGATATCCGCATGATCAAACTCTAAATTGTTTAATACCGCGATTCTAGGTCGGTAATGCATAAACTTCGGGCGTTTATCAAAAAAAGCGCTATCGTACTCATCCGCTTCAATCACAAACCAGTCACCTTTTCCTAAACAAGCACTCGTATTAAAATCAGTGGCGACCCCACCGATTAAAAAGCCTGGATTTAGTCCTGCTCTATCTAAAATCCATGCGATCATAGAGGTGGTAGTAGTTTTGCCATGAGTACCCGATACAGCAATTACTTTATATTTACTCAAAATATGTTCTGCAAGCCATTGAGGGCCTGAGGTATAAGGTTTTCCTGACTCCATGACTGCTTCTAAAACAGGCATGCCTCTTTTAATTGCATTACCAACCACAACTAAATCTGCCTGCAAAGCCAAGCTTGCATCATCATAGCCTTCTGTCCAAGAAATACCCTTCGCTGTTAATAGATCGCTGACCGGAGGATAACACTGAGCGTCACTTCCCGTTACTTTATAACCAGCATCTCGTGCCAATAAAGCTAAGGCACTCATAAAAGTTCCACTCAAACCAAGAATATGTAAATGAGTCATCATTCATCGCCAAAAAGATAAGGTTAAAACATTAACTGCAACTAAACCAAATGCAGCTAATACCGATTGAATTGGTGTGCTATTTAGAGCAAATTTATAAATATGCGCTGTAACAATAAATTGCCAAATTGATAAGCCCAAGGTAACAAATAAGTATAATACACCAATCAATAAAAAGATGGGATTTTTTAAGTTAACATGCGTTAAATAGGGATCAAGAATAAATAAAGGTAATGCAAGTATATGAATAATACTATGAACATATAATAAACTGGTTGCTGTTTGTACCGAACGAGCTTTCAATTTCTTTAAAAACAACAGAATAAAAGTGTAAAAAATAAACGAAAAAACTAAACAAAAACTTGCAATAATGACTAATAACAGATTATTTGAAAAATTAAAATCAGAAAAGCTCCATTGTAAGGACATGACACTAACAAATAAAAAGACGCCTAAAAAGAGCAACTCTATAGAATAAGGACTGTTTTCAGGACTTTCTCTAAGGAGGCAAATATTCCAATAAGAAGAAAGTAATTGTTTTATTAATCTCATTATCACTTCTTAATAATTTTTTTTATAATACTTAATTGTTGAACTACCGGTTGATCCCAAGGACCCGAAATTTTATAGCTGTACGCCGTAATTTTTTGCATGCTTTGGTTAATAATTTTATTAGCAACCCATGCAGCTAATCCCACTATAGGGCCACCCGCGATAGTGGCCACTACTGGAAGGCTTGCTGTAATATGAGGTGATATACTAAGGCTTAAGTCATAGAGTCTTCGCACAATATTTAAATCCCCCTTCATACTAGCATAAGCAACTGGTCCATCTAAGTAGCTATCTTGGGTGTTTATTATTCCTTTGTTTACGGCAAAATTTCCCTTGAAAATATCGAAGCTATAACCTTCATGGGATAAATCACTAAAATCCAGTTTTAATCGTCTTGGTATAGTCTGCAAGCTAAGGATGCTTAGGAGCTTGCCAAGCCCTAATTTTTCTTCTGTTTCAGGACTAAGGTGGGTTATCCGTCCATTATTTAATTGTAAATACATACTTCCTTTTAAGCCTGATAAGGAAAAATCATTAATGCTGCCATTCCAACCACCATTGAAATTTAAATCACCTTTTTTCGCATCTACAGCAGGCGTTAACCCCCATAGCTCTAAACTTTTAGCTAAATTATTAAAATGCAGCTTAAATTGAAGATCGGTATAATTAGTTTTATTTTTTTGCACCCATTCCCCCCCTACCATTAATTGATAGCCTGGCGAGTCAATGCGGCAATAATCGATAGACCAGCGCTCTGGGGTGGAGTGACTCTTTATAGTGAGATCCCCCACTAATATATTGCCTATGCTTAACCTATCAACACGCAAATTCAAATTAGGAATTTGCTCAGGTTTTAAATCAGACACCGAGTTATCCGTCTTTGCTAATTTTATTTTATTCAAATATAAATACTGCACGTAGCCGCTTACTAAATTAGTAATACTATTGTAAGTTAAATCCGCTAAAATCTTTTTCTGTTTGATGTTAACGGCCCAATCTTTATTAGGTAATATCTTGCCCCTCACAGTAAGATCATCAAATTGCTGTTCTAAGAAGGTGAGCTTATTTAATTTTAGATTAAAGGAATGAAGGTTGTTTAAAACAAAAGAGCCTTTATTTTCTGAAAAACGGGAAAAAACCTTTTTCCATTCTTCTAGATTAAAACCATTTAAGGAACCAACCACTGACAATCCCGATGTTTTCTGATCAAAAGCTTTGTTATTGCCCAAGCTAATTTGTCCAGATTTTAAAGCAAATTCTTTTTTGACATTTTGTTCAAATAAAAGATCGGTGCCGACTTTATGATTATAATTGGTTCTTAAGCGAATTGTCTTCTCAGTGTTAAAGTCAACATTAACCTCTAGAGGAGCTACTTCTTTATACTTTTTACCTAAAGGAGCAGGCACATTAATCGCCAGTCCCTCTAAGGAGCTCGTTAAAGTAAGGTTATCTAAATCATTAGGATCGGTTGTAATTTTAAATAACGCATTTACAGCAAAAATACCTTTTAATAAAGAGAGTGCAGGCAGATTAATCTTAGTTTTTAAAGACTCCACAGTACATTCGCCAATAATTGAAATTAGGGTTGTTGCTTGGGGTGTCTTGCTTGATTGGATTTTAATATTCAAAGGATAGTCAAAAGCAGTCCCCACGAGAGTACTGCCTTTTACTCCTGTTTCATCAAAAGATAAATTTCCACTTACATCCTCGATGGGAATATCAACCATATTGTGTTTGATTCTAATCCCATTATTTTTTAAAGTTATTTGCCCCTTGACTAAGTTATCATCATTTTCCGGGTATAAAGGTACTTCAATATGAAGATCTAATAAAAAAGCCCCTTTCAAAGCCAACATTTTTAATTTAGCTAATTTCTCTTTTAGCGGTGAATTAATAACAAAATTCAACATCTTCTGAGCAGGACCATTAATTATGCTATGAATTAACAGAGTTTCTTTATCCTTACCTATATCATCAATTCGTAAATGCATCTGTTTAATTGGAACACCTTGAGCATCACCATCGACAATATCAATTTCTAAATTGCGATTTTTTAAACGGATATATCCTTCTAAATCTTTCATCATCTGCCATTTAGGAGTAATTAATATATCTCCTCCCATTGCATGGCTAATGATAGAAAACTCACCATTATTATTATCAAAAGGGAAATCTTTAGCAGCACCATTAATGGTTATTTTACCGGAGGCTTGAGCAATGCGCTTTATACCTTCGTTTAACCAATTAAATAATTTTATTTTCATATGCTCTTTAGGCAAATAAGGCATCCACTGTTGCAAATTTTTTGCCGAGAACTCTAAACCAAGGCGGATAGTACCCAATGAGTCTTTACTTACTTCGTCGATTGCCCCCTGCATGCTTAGGGTTAATTCAGGTTGACTTAGGGCTAGGCGATCAATACTTAGGCGTACTCCATTACTCAATTCTTTCCAGTCCAGTACTCCGTTTAATAAATCTAAATGTTGTTCGGGGTAGTTCGTTATGGCAATAAAAGTATTTTCCGAATCTAACTCTAAATGGCCTTCTTGGGGCTCCCACTGAAGAACTCCTGATAAATTAGTTACCGCCGGCAGCTTATCATAGTGATTCCAACTCAAATGATCAAAACGGGACAACAGATAATTAGCTTGTTTATCTTTTAAAACTAATTGAAAATCACTTAGATTACCACGAGGTTTCAACGTAGTGAAGAGCTGATTCCATTGAGGCACATAGGGAGCTAAAACCATTGCCAGAGAGTCGACCAGAATTGACTTGACAAAAATTAAGTGCGATTGGTGTACAACATCAAACTGTATTGAAACTTGATTTTCAGGCCAATGAGTATTCCCCAAATCCAACTGGATCTGATCAGCATTAAATTGCCAACCTTGATTGGTAGGCTTCCAAGCCATATTCGCATAAAATTTAGGGATTGAATTTTTTTCATCGTGAGAAGCTAAAAATAAATCCTTTAATGTCAGCTGAGCTTGAGCCAAAGCAACTTCGCCATGATTTAAATCCATCCATAAAGCGAGTGTACCTTCGCCAGCATCTATATAGTGTTGGAGAGGAAAAAGTAGCTCCTGCCACTGCGACAAATGTATTTTTTTTGCTGAAAAATAGATGCGTCCATTCGTTTCCTTATAATGATCAGGATCAAAATTTAGCTCAGCTAATAACCGGAACACCGTCGGTTTTTTTTGATCAACGCGAGCTCCAGCTTTAATTTTATAATGACCGCTTTTGTTGACCATTGAAAGGTTCAGATCAGTAAAGCCTAATAATTTTTTGTCCTCAATATAAAAATCAATAGACAAATCCCTAATAATTAAACGCTCTTGTTGAGCCAGAATAGGAATTATCTGTACGATAGTTTCAAAAGGCGAACTATCATGATAAGCGGTGTTTTTAATCCCATCCATTTGCCAGGTGTTGCCCTTTTTTCGCAGGACTAAATGACTGTCATCAACATATAATAAACCCGGCTGAATGCGCCAATGTATTATGGATTTAAATACATTGACACCAACAAATAATTTTTCCAGATGAATAGAATTATGTTCATCTCTAATGGTAACATGGTCCAATTTTAATACAGGATGAAACCAATACCAGCCTGTTGAAACAGTTTTCACTGTAACCGGCTGACCTAGTAACTGGGATAATCCGCTTTCTACATCTTTTTTATGCTGTTTCACCCACGGGGTTAAAGAACGAAAGAGGCTTGAAAATACCGCGGCTAAGATAATAAGAATAGCAGCGCATATCCAGATTCTTTTTAATATTAGGCTAATCGGAGCTTTATTTATCATTATTTTTTTTACCATGCCATTGCTTTTGCGCGTATTCATCGCTTTCTTTTTGTTCCCTGCGCTGCAACTTTAACTCCTCATCTTTTTTAGCTCGTTCAATTAATTTAACTACACCCTCTTCTGATATTTTCGCATTTTTGTAAAACAACTCAGCTTGAGATCTAGCTTTAGCCAATTGAGCTAATAAGCCATTTAGTTGCCCAATAGCTGCTTCTAAATGGTTGATGAAATTTAGACGATTTCTTATCCTATCAATTGTGGTTCCTTCTTGACCGATTACTTCTATTTGATGAATGTAGTCCAATCTAAATCCGGTTAATTGCTCATGGCGCATTTTATTTTGCGTAAATTGTTCTTGAGCTTTTAACAAATCAGAATAGGCCTTACGCGTAGCCTCTTGCTTAAGCTCAAGTAATTGAATTAATTGAACTAAGCGTCGATTCATTAGGAAGAGCCTTCAATTTGTAAAACTAATTCATTTAAAAGCCTAATGCTATCATTAAAGTCGACTCGCTCATACATTCCTTGGATTATAAATTGCCTAATTTTATCGCGATACAGAATCGCTTTATCTAACATAGGATCAGTCCCTTTAGAATAGGCACCTAATAAAATTAGATCTTTATTTTTTTCATAAAGCGACAAATATTTTTTTAAAGTCAACATATGCTTCATATGTTGTTCGGGGACAATACTTTGCATAACCCTGCTAATGGATGCTTCTAAATCAATTGCAGGATATTGCCCCTCTTCTGCAAAGGTTCTATTTAAAACAATGTGACCATCCAAAATGGCCCGCGCAGCATCAGCAATGGGATCTTGCAAATCATCTCCTTCAGTTAATACGGTATAAAAAGCGGTGATAGAACCGCTACCCGGTTGACCGTTCCCAGCCCTTTCAACTAACTCCGGAAGTTTAGTAAATACGGATGGGGGATAACCCTTTGTTGCTGGCGCTTCACCTATAGATAAAGCAATTTCACGTTGCGCCTGAGCAAAACGGGTTAAAGAGTCCATTAACAAAAGAACATGTTTCCCCTGATCACGAAAATATTCCGCAATGCTCGTGGCTACCATTGCACCATGAAGACGCATCAAGGGGCTTTCATCAGCAGGTGCAGCCACCACCACGGAGCGCATTAATCCCTCCGCGCCTAAACTAGTCTCAATAAACTCCTTAACCTCTCTACCACGCTCACCAATTAACCCCACCACCACGATATCAGCCTCGGTATAACGTGTCATCATGCCTAATAATACTGATTTACCCACTCCACTCCCTGCAAACAAACCTATGCGTTGGCCTCTACCAATTGTTAATAAACTATTAATTGCTCGTATCCCTACATCTAAATGGGTATCAATAATCGCTCGTTTTAGTGGATTAATAATGGGGCCAACTAGGGGGTATGTATCATTTAATTCAATGCTAGGGCCATCGTCAATTAAATGCCCTGAACCATTGACTATGCGTCCTAGTAAATGAATGCCCACTCCAACTTGAGCCACTCGTCCGGTAGGAACTATAATCATTCCAGGAGCCATCCCTTGAATATTCCCTAAGGACATAAGATAGACGCTATCTGTTCCAAATCCGACTACTTCAGCCTCAACATTACGTTCATTAATAGTAACAAAACATCGGGCGCCCACGGGTTGATTAAACCCCCTTGCCTCAAGTGTTAAGCCAACAGCTCGACTCACACGCCCACAATGGAGTAAACCTGTATTGCGTTTGGTTTGCCGGACTTCAGGTAGGATTTTGTTAAGAATAGATTTATAAATGGTCATGGATCAGGCTTATTCCTCTATAGGAGTAATTAGATTATCCTTATTGATGTATTTAGAAAATAAAGTAATCAGCCGGGTTTGAATTCTACCATCTAATTCACTATGTTCGCTTTTGAGATAAAAATCACCTCTACTCAGACTAGGATCTGCCACTAAAATGTCGAGCAAGCCAGGAAGCTCACTGACGCCAAACTCAGCCTTAATCCACTCGATATCATCCGGGTGCATAGCAAAGACTTTATCAGCTTGTAAAACAGGTAATTCATCTTTAATGTGGGAAAATAATTCTCTTAATTTTTCTGGATGTACAGAAAGTTCTATCCCTATGCAATGAGCACTAAGCCATATAATGGTTTGAATTAACTCCTGAGTTAATCTGTCATCAATTAAATGGACGGGCATTTGTAATAATTTACCCCATTGAATTAATTCCTTTTTTTTGATTTCAATTTCATTTTTTGCTTTGGCTAGGCCTTCTTCATAACCTTGCTTTCTTGCTTCTTCTCGCAATTGAGCGCATTCCTTGGCAAACTCTTCTTCAGGATTTATCGTCACAGGGACATTTTGGGGTGTTTTTTTATATTCCCAAGCGCTAAATCCAGTTTCTTCTTTTTTATAATAAGGTTCAAACTCTTTAGTCATAACAACTCACCCTACTCCGGTATTAAATCATTTCTTCGCCGCCTTTAGCACCAAGAGCAATTTTTCCATCTTCAGCGAGATTTCTAGCAATTGCCAAAATTTCTCGTTGAGCTTTTTCCACGTCACTTACTTTAACAGGCCCTTGAACTTCAATATCCTCACGGAGGAGATCCGCTGCACGCTTAGACATGTTTGCAAATATTTTTTCTTTAGTGGTTTCAGTGGTGCCTTTTAACGCTAATTTTAATTGCTCCGAGCTTACATCTCTTAATAGAGTTTGTACGCTCCGATCATCCATGTCGGTAATATTTTCAAAAACAAACATTTTGTCTCTTATTTTTTCGCCTAACTCTTCATCCCAATCTTTAATTTTTTCTAGTACTTCTTCTTCCATTGATCCCTCAAGGAAATTGATGACGTCTGCTACGCTTTTTACTCCTCCGATTGAAGAAGTTTTACCCATAGTTTGTCCTATTAATTGTTTTTCAATTACTTTTCCTAACTCAGATAAAGCCTCAGGCTTTATGGTATCTATGTTGCACATGCGCAACAAAACTTCAGCGCGTTTATCTGAACTAAAATAACTCACTACTTCAGCAGCTTGTTCGCTATCTAAATGAATTAAAATAGTTGCAATAATTTGGGGATGTTCATTACGAATTACGTCGGCAATTAAACGACCATCTAACCATTTGAGAGTGTTTAATCCACTGTTTTTATCCGATACTAAAATTCGATCAATGAAGGGAATAGCCTTCTCCTCTCCTAAGGCGGCTATTAAAACCGTTCTTATGTATTCCTCAGAGTCAACTGTTAAACTCGTTTGATCTTCAATGGCACTTATAAAATCGACAAAAACAGTTTGCATTTTTGCGCGACTAACCGAGCTCATTGTAGACATAGCCATACCTACTTTTTGCACTTGCCTTGGTTCTAAATTTTTTAATACTTCAGCAGCATTTTCTTCGCCCATACTTAACAATAAAATGGCTGCACGTTCTATTCCGTCCATATTTAACCCCTATCTACCCAATTCTTAACAACTTGAGCAACGCGTTTAGGTTCACTTTCAGAGATCTGACGAACAATTCCCAGTTGAGATTCATAATCAGTAACGTTTTTAAAAGACTCAGAGGCAGAGACTGCACCTGACTCACCACTAGCGGGAGCAGCAGCACCAGCGCCAGCTACCGGTGAAACAGCTAGTTCCTCTGCTGCTTTATTGCTTGCTAAAGTTTTTAAGATAGGCCTTAACAAACCAAAAACCATAATTAATAAAAATAAACCACCCGCAGCTTGCTTAACAATTGACCAAAAAATATCTTTTTGCCAAAACTTCTCTTCTGGAAGCGGCTCTATAGTTTCTGGTTTAATAAAATCACTGTTGATAACATTAAGGCTATCACCACGTTTGGCATTTAGACCTACTGCATCAGTTACCAGTAACTTTATTTGATCAATTTCTTTAGCTGTTAAGGGCGTTTTTTCCAGTTTTTTAGTTTTTGGATTTATAGCGGCTTTATTATCGACCAATACAGCAACAGTCAACCGTTTAATTGTACCCGGTTGATTCTTAGTATGGCTTATAGTTTTATCTAATTCAAAGTTTTTAGTACTTTGAGTGCGTGTATCTCGATTATCTACGCCTTGGGCGCCAGTTTGCAGTGAACTATTTACTTGCGCCCTACCACCAGCAGCCTGATTTCGACCTCCAGTGGTGGGTTGAGGTAAATTAGATAAAGTTCCAGGAACTCCGCCTGCACCACCAGTTGAATTGCGTTTTTCTTCCATTGTTTGTTCGCTTCGTAAAGCTGGTAGCTCAGGGTTAAATAGCTCTTGAGTTTGTTCATAACTGGTAAAATCAATATCTGCTGAGACTTTAACCTTCACTCGGCCTATACCAAAAATAGGGGTTAAAATATCTTGAATTTTTTGTGCATATTGCTGCTCTAAAGATTGACGATAATCGAAGAAACGATCGGTTTCACTTAAAATAGTTTGACCGCCTCCTTCATTTAATAATTGTCCATCCTGGTCCACTACTGTAACCATACTGGCATTTAAATTAGGGATACTAGAAGCCACCAAATTAACAATCGATGCGATGGTTTGCTTTCTTAATTCAACTCCGGGGTAAACATCAACAAAAACTGACGCGCTTGGTTGCTGGCTATCTCGCACAAAAGCGGATTCTTTGGGTATAGCTAAATGAACCCGTGCTGATTTAATTTCATTAAATTTACTTATTGTTCGTGCAAGCTCGGATTCCAATCCTTGTTTATAGCGCGCATTTTCCATAAATTGGCTATTACTAAATACACCGTTATTCGCAAACATATCATTAACGCTATTGCTTTCACGAGGTAAACCTTCTGCAGCCAATTTTAATCGTGTCATCTGTAATTGGTCATTGGGGACTAAAATAGTGCCGGTGTTTTGATCTATTTTAAACACTACACCATAACGTTCTAAAGCAGTAACTATCTCTGAAGAGTCTCTGGGGTTTACCTGAGCATATAAAGGGGCATAATCAGGTTCTCGCGACCAAAAAGCCACTGCGATACCTAAGGCAATACTCGCTGCCAACCCCACTAACAAACCAATTTGGCGGGGTATAGATAAGCTTGCAAATTTTGCTGCCACTGTTGAAGCGTTATCACCCAAAGCCATGATCTATTACTCCTAGAAGTTAACTATTTACTAAACAGCCATATTCATAATATCTGTATAAGCTTGTACAACTTTGTTTCGCACCATTAAGGTCCCTTGAAAACCTATATTGGCCTTTTGGGTTTCAACCATTACATCAGCCAAACTAACATTGGGATCACCCAATTGAAATCTAGTAGTTAAATCATCGGCGCTTTGATTTAAACCGCTTACCTGACTCAAGGCTTGTTGAAATACGTTTCCAAAAGAATTTTCACCAACTTCCTCTGGTTTGCCTCCTTGCGATTGATGAATCATTGCCCGCATTTGCTCAATTAGATTTGCAGTATTAATATCTGTCATTTTGTAATCCTTATCCTTATTGTCCCAGCTCAAACCACATAACCTTCCTCACGCATTTTTGCTAGCTTGTAGCGTAAGGTTCGTTCGCTAACTCCCAATAGTGCAGCTACTTGTTGTCTATTTCCGGAATGCTCTTGTAAGGTTTTTTTTATTAGCTCAAATTCATTAATTTGTAGGTTTTTATTTCCCTTCGTTTTTTCTTCTGAAGGGAGTGTTTCTTGTTGTGTAGAGGTAGACAATTGTAAATGTTCGGCCTCAATAATTCCTTGAACTTGCAAGACTAAGGCACGTTGAATAACATTATCTAATTCTCGCGCATTACCCGGCCAGGCATAGCCTAACATCAGCTTTTGAGCGGCAGAACTAATAACAGGTACAATAGGTTCTTTATGCTGGCAATGTTTTCGAATTAAGTAATTTGCAAGAGGAATAATATCGCTTTTTCTTTCTCTTAAAGGATGCCACTGTAGGGGAAAAATATTTAATCGATAGAATAAATCCTCTCTAAAACGACCGGCTTCCACCTCACTTTTAAGCTGCCTATTCGTTGTAGCTAAAATACGGACATCAAGACTTATTATTTTATTAGAACCAATTCGTTCTACTTCTTTTTCTTGCAAAACACGAAGTAATTTTGCTTGCAAGCTTAAGGACATTTCACTGACTTCATCAAGTAATAAGGTTCCACCCTGGGCCTGCTCAAATTTACCTGCGGTGGATTTATAAGCGCCAGTGAATGAACCTTTTTCATAGCCGAATAAAGTCGCCTCTAGCATTTGCTCTGGAATAGCTGCACAGTTAATAGCAACAAAGGGTTCTTTTCTACGCGGAGAATGATCATGAATAAAATGCGCTAAGACCTCTTTACCCGTGCCACTTTCACCGCTAATCATTACGCCCACATCAGACTGAGCTACTTTTAAAGCCATGCTTAATAAAGCTTGGCTTTTAGGATCTTGGGCAATGGGTTCGCCATTTTCAACAATAAGATCATTTTTTATGAATTTATTTATTTTTTCAGTTAATAGTTGCGCACTGAAGGGCTTTTGCAAATAATCAACAGCACCAAAACGCATAGCATTTACAGCATCCTCAACTGACCCATAAGCAGTCATTAAAATAACAGGGATATTGGGGCGATTTTTTTTGATGTTACTTAATAATTGATTTCCGTCTAGATTATCCATACGAACATCAGTAAGCACTACTGATGGATTATGTAATTCCAAAAGAGTTAATGCTTCTTTTCCATCTTTGGCTGTAATATAAGTATGACCCGCTATAGTCATTGTTTCAGCGAGCGCTTCTCTTAAAACTGGATCATCTTCAACAATTAAAACATGGCTCATAGAAACCTCTACCTCAAATTATGCTGATATTTTTTATTCCCAGGTATAGTAATGTGCACCTGAGTACCTTCATTTGGAATAGACTCTAAGTGAACTTTTCCCCCATGTGCTTTGACGACAGCAAAAACGACAGCCAATCCTAATCCTGTACCCTGAGCTTTAGTTGTATAAAAAGGTAAGAATGCCTGACTTTTTACTTCTTCTGACATCCCTTTACCATTATCTTCTATTGATATTTGTATACCCGAATTATCTATAGATGCAAGTGTTAAATAAATTTCTAAGGCTCCAGATTGTAAGGCATTGATTACTAAATTTAATATTGCACCAATTAGCGATTCCGCATGAATAGAGGCTTCATCATTAAGCAGATGATTATTCACTTTAAAAACAGCTGAATAGCTTTCCACATAAGGCTGAGCGCGTAAGACTAACTGCGAGCACCATTCATTCATATTGATTGAACTTAATTCTATGGAAGTACCTCTTGCAAATAATAATAAATCTTGAATTTGTTGCTCTATACTGCCATGGCACTCATGTATTCTATTAAGCCAAGTCTGTGTACGCGTATCTAAATCGGGAAGGTTATTTAAATGTTCCGTATAGAGTATCGCAGAGGCTAAAGGAGTTCTAATTTGATGAGCTAATTGTGCTGTCATTGTTCCAATCGCTACAAGGCGTTTGTCATTCTCTTTTGCTTTTTCATAGTCTCTACTCGTGGTGATATCAGCTAAAGTAATTAATACCCCAGGTAAACTGTCTAAAGCTGAAATAGCGACATGAACTCGACGACCGTTGGCTAAAGAAACCTCATGCCCATCATCTGCGCGGGGAACAAATGCCTTTTGAATAATATCTAGCCATAAAGCCCCAATTAAACCATAACCTAACATTGCCTCTGCTAAAGGGTTAAGCCACACAACACGGCCTTGTGCATTTAGAATAACTAATGCCGTAGGTAAACTGGATAAAATATCCCACTCAGATAAATCTATCTGAGGTTTAACAGCACAAGTATGATAGGTTGTGTGATGCATAGCAATATTCATTAAAAATGCTTTATATACAGGACTCTAGCAAATTTCAGGCCAAAATGAAAATATGATTAAAATCAAGATAATAGGCGAATTTAATTCAGCAAAAAGTTAAAAATAAATACAACATCTCTCTAGCAAGTATACTATATATTTACAAGAGTCATAATTTTGACGATAGACTACCAAGAGTGCGGTACTCTCCACCAAAGAAATATCTTCAAGCTCAATGTCCACACATAGATTTTCAAATTAAATCCATTGCTCTTCTGTAGTAAAAGCAACGGTCAACCACATTTCGGGACCGTTTTCTCCTAAAGCTATCCCAATTTCTCTACGTATCTCATCTAAGCTTTCCACCCCTTCTATGGGGTAATTGGTTGGCACAACGATATGTATTTCAATAAATTGGGCACGACCTATTTTAGCCACATAACTGGTGTATTTTGTAAACCCTTTGCGTTGGATAAGCGCATCTAAAAAATTTCTCACTTTTTCATCGAGATTGAACGGAGCAATGAGAAAAATATCGCGCATCGCCTCACGCACAGTTTTCATGGGAATTACAATTAAAACGGCACTTAGAGTGGCTAGAATAAAAGGATCAACATAAGGGGTTAGATTAGTGTATGAGGTATTATTCATTAAATGGGCAATACCAAAAGCAAGCAGTAAGGAGGAGGAAACTGATGCTGATAAAAGCCAACTTTGAATGTCGAGCTTTAAAAACTCTGATTGAAGCTTAACATTCATATAACGAATGTAAAGATACATCCAGATAGATAAGCCAGCCATTAACATAGCGAAGAAAAAAGCAGAATCAAAGTCTAACTCGCGTCCGCCTGATAATAAACTTCCTATCGCATTCATGAGTGCATAAAGACAGAGTAAAACCAAAGTTCCCCCGTTGAATACTAAAACTAAGGGCTCGACATGCCAATAGCCATATTGAAAACGGCGATTGCCTTCACTTTTTAATAAGCGGGTAACCAGCAAAGCCAGCAAAGTCATGCCAGTATCCACCATATTTTCCATACCGTCGAAAACGATAGCCAACGATCCAGAAAGCAAACCAAAAACAATCCCTATCACTGCCAAAAAAAATGTGGCAGCAATAGATATTTTAAGAACACGCTGTTCTTGTAGGGCATTATTTGAATGAATCATAGAATTATTGTTTTTTTAAAGAGGTACCCGTGAACTGTTCACAGACCTTTTCTCCACCAGCTAATATATTGTTAAAGGCCTCTTCCATCCCAGAATCTGAAGGAGAAGAAAAAAAAGCAGATTTATTACTTTCACGTTGTTGTTTACCCTGCGCATGCAGAAAATAGCCTAAGCCTAGAGTTGCAGCAATAGATGCCGTCACACCCCATTTATTATCTGCATAATATACTGGGGCAAGCAATGCATTTCCGATAGCGAATATCACTCCAGTTTGTTTTAATTGACTCACTTCCTTTTCAGTTACAGGCATATCAACTCCCTTTGTTTATCGTTTTATACAGACTATGGAACTGTCTTAAAAATTGCAATAAGAGAAGGAAAATTTATTTATCATAGCGTTTTTATAGAATACGCGCCTCAACGGGCACATAAACCTGATCCGCAACTCTTGAGCCATCAGGTTCTGTCCAACGCAAAAGTATATTATATACGGAGGGACTAGTGGCATATTGTACAGTAGTTAAGGTTACATATTTTCTTACCCCTAAGCGGGTGATCGGAAATTTTTTCTTAAACTCACTTAACACGATAGGATTGGCTTGATTTTCATCTAATAATTGATATAGGCGCGGATTTTTAGACGAAAAAAAGGTATTTTTAAGAGCTATTCTTCTAATATAAGAGGGGAATAGAATGACCAAAAAGCGAAATTATTACACTGCATCAAAAAAATCAAAA
>NZ_RZGQ01000062.1 GCF_003989735.1 Legionella sp. km772
CAATTAACTAAAAATCAGATGAAAAGGCAATCTATTAAGCGGCTCAGAAAAAATGCTGGATGGGATGATTCTATTTTAACCACTATCTTATCTCAAAATTTTTCATGAGGTGACCCTGCTTTTAAAGAGCTATAATATAAAGGTGGGCTTAACATTGTTAGTCTTGTTAAGTAGATGTAACCTCGCAAAAGGAATGTATATGTCTGAAAAAATACAACATACTGCCGCTAGCCTGCGGGAGAAGATGCTTAATCGCTATAGTGATGGTCTAGATCATAAGCACAATAAAAATCGTCACCCCTACCGGCATCATTACCGCTCTCATCCAGCCAATCAAACCGATAAAATTGACGATGAAAACCTTTTTAACGCCTCGACAGGTACGATAAGAGAATTTAAATTAAGAAAAACGCGTAAACGACTGGATAATGGTCGCATCCATTGATAGAGTATAGCTATCCTTCCAGGTTAGCCACTTCCCTGGCTTGGACGCGAACCAGATGGCCTGATTTTTATCGGGCCACTTTATTTTTTGCCAACTGATCCCCAGTTTGATAAGTAAAGTATTTAAGTAATTTTACCACCCGTACCACCCCACTGGTATTTCGCGCAATATTAATAACTTTATTGGCCTCATCAAGCCTTACATCCCCCATTAAATAAACCACTTGATCCGCCGTCACAATTTTAAAAGCATTAGGATCGATGGAATCATCCGCAAAAATCTGACTGCGAATTTTTGTGGTTATCCACGCATCTTGTAAGCTATTTGAGTTTGCCTGACTGAGCTTTAATTCAATAAAAAGATGGCGATAGCCACCTACCCTGAATAAGCGGCGGCGAGTTTCTTTAATTAATCGAGGTGAAGGGAGGTGGCCAGCTACTAAAACATCACCATTAAAAATAGCCACATCAAGGACGCAGACTTCGCATTTTAAGAGCTTATCGGCATATAAGGAATTATTAACCTCTACTAGTAAATGATAGTCATCTAGTTTTTTATAAACATCGTGGCGATCATAGACTAAATTTGCTCCCGTCCATAAATTACTTATACAACCGCCTAAACAGGCGGTTAAAATACTAAAAATAATTAATAAACATCCTTGTCTAAGCATATTAGCGAATGTATTGGAAAATTTTCACTACCTTGACCACCCCATTGATACGCCGGGCGACATCGACAGCTAAATTAGCTTGCTCAGGCGTGGCGATACCCATCAGGTAAACAACCCCATTTTCAGTCACAATTCGGATGGAGCCGGATTCCAGGCCTTTTTTCGTTAACATAGAGCTTCTTACTTGCCCAGTAATTAAACTGTCTTTTGTTCGTTGTGCTAAAGGAATAGGGTAGCCCACAGAAATTTCATCATAAACCCTAGTTACGCCTGGGGCCGTGCGGGCGATACGCTCAGCAACGACACGTAAAGAAGCAGAGGACGTTTGGCCCACTAATAAAACAACACGATTAAAACTTGTAACTAAAATTCTTGAATCTTTAAATTGCGGGTCAGTGACAATGGCCGTATGAATAACATGAAATAAACGTGCATCGGCCTCCATAGTACTAACGGTACGCTTGTCATAAACTAAACCTGCGGCAGCGCCGGCAACCACCGCCGCGACACAGCCTGTCAAGCATGCTGCCAGAAGCAAAATAGCTATTGATTTAAACCTTGAAAAAACATTCATTTTTTATCCTAAAACTTGACTAAACAATGACTGATCAATTAAATCACAAAAGCAATGTAAAATGAACAGATGTAGTTCCCTTATTCGCGCGGCATTATCAGAGATAATTCTTAACTCGATATCTTCTGGCCCTAAATGGTTTGCTAATACACCGCCGTCTCGCCCGCTAAGGGCAATGGTATCCATGCCGCGTTCATTGGCAGCTTGTAGGGCTTGCAACAGGCTATCAGAATTTCCTGAGGTAGTTAACAACAACAACACGTCCTGCTCTTGGCCTAAGGCCTGTATTTGCCGGGCAAAAACTTGCGCATAATGGTGTTCATTAGCAAAGGAGCTCATACAAATAGGATCAGCGCTTAAATTAAAAACCGGTAAAGAAGGGCGCTCAACCTCAAAATGATTCAACATAGCACTGGAAAAATGCAAACAGTTAGCACTTGAGCCACCATTACCACAAATCAAAATTTTACCGTCATTGAGTAAACAGCTTACTAGGCGTTGTCCAGCTTTAGCTATAGAGTCAGACAAGGCATCAGCCATAGCCATTTTAGTCTCTATCTGCAGGCCAAATAAATGCCGCACTCGCTCTTCCATTTGTACCATTTTTTTACCTTATTTTATATACCACTAATTCCGGGGGCGGGATGACTAAACTGCAAAAAGCTTAATAATCCGTAGTAAACGCATCTTTTACCCAAGTCAAGTCACCGCCCCTACCATCAATACTCACTACATCAAAACGTATAGCTTGCTCTTCTTTTATTTTATGAGTTACTAAATAATGCGCGGTAGTTTTTATAATTTTTTGTCGTTTAGCATAGGTAATGCTCGCCAGACCACCACCAAAATCTTTGGATGCACGAGCACGAACCTCAATAAAAACTAAATAAACCGGGTCATTCATGATCAAATCTATTTCACCTAAACGGCAATGATAATTACGAGTTATTAGTTTCAACCCTTGATCCCTTAAATAATCCAAGGCCCTTTGTTCAGCAAGCTGTCCTGTCTTTTGGTTCATTCTAATCCTTTAATCATTTATACGGTGTTCTGCAAAGGATGAGCAAGTCCTTCTTTAAACTGTCCCCATTCTAACACACGCGCCACCTGCTGATTTGCTTTTAAATACAAACCACCATTCCTCTTATTGCTGCTGTTTGCGGGAAATAATAATAATTGATTTAGCTGGGTCGCTAAAGCATAACTATCCTTTCCTAAAGCATAGAGGCGACTGTAACTATTAAATTGCTCCGGCCAATTTTTAGTATCCATTTGATGGTTAAAAACCCAGGGGATATCACAGAAAATGACTCCTTCCAGATCTTTATCTTTTAATGCATTGGCAGAGCCACCATAAACACTGGAGGTAGCATAAACAGGCACATCACCACTATAGTAATACTTTAAAGCCGGTATAATTTGCCTGGCTTTGCTGGGATAAGCCAATAAAAAAATCATATCAAAATCTTGCCGGCGGCTTGGAATGGCTTGAATTGCTTGGCCTAAAAGCTCCTTCACTTGCTTTCCGCGCCGCTCGCTATCGCTGATTTGCAAAAAATCGCGAATTTTTTTATTAAAATCCTCTTTAATTTTGTTATCCACATTATAGGCCATCACATCGGTTATTCTTCCACCCTCCTGCTGCCATTGAGTCCTAAATGCCTTGACGACATCATCACCCCACTTATTATTGGGTGCCAAAACTAAAGCGCGCTTATAACCTTTAGCACTCGCTTTAAGCGCTACTTGCTCGGCTTCATAACTTGGTGACAAACCAAAAGAATAAGAATTAGGCTGCAAGTTTTCGCTGTCATTTAATAACAAAGTAGGAACGGGGTGCCATAAGCTGGCAATACGCGCTACGTCAGGCTTGGTTAAAGGACCAACAATATACTCAGCCCCAGCACTAATAGCCTGCTCATAGAGATAATTTACCGTGTCTTTATTAGTATCAAAGGTCAAAATTTGTTTGTCGTCTTGAGCTTTTTTATGTGCAGCAATAAACCCCTCATAGACAGCATTTCCCGGACCTGAAAAAGGTCCAGTTAGCGGTAATAATAGGGCTATTTTTTTAGGGGAATAGAGTATTTTATTAGTGATGCTGTCCAAAGGTTTAGGTAAAAAGGAATTGGCAGGATGTTCATTAAAACGAGATTGCCACTCATCTAAGGCGGCCAATAAGGTTTTAGAATTGCTTCGATGTTGTTGGGCTAGATTAGCCAGTTGCAGCCATCCGTCTAATTCTGACTCTGCAACAACCTCAGCACTCATTACCTGAACCTCTGGTACGGGCATTTGCATTAAAGTAAGCCAAATCGCGCGTCTATTATCGCTTAACTCATGGTTATCAGACAATAAAGTTTCTAATTTAATGCGCTCCGCTAAGGCTTGTGAATGTTTATTGGTTAATTGATAGGCTTGAGCCAATAACTCATGAAACTGAATTTGGTAATAAAGGGGTAAGGTTTCACTATTAACTAGTTCATGAAGTTTTTTTAAGGCCGCAACTGGTTTCTCACGAATTAAATCCACTTTCGCTAATAACAGCAGTTTTTCATCTTGCTGCATGGCCGTTAAGCGAGAGGTTTGTGCTAAAATAGCCAAGCCTTGTTGCCAAAGATGCTCGGAAATAAGACGACCAGCGGCTAATAATAAAAGGTTTTGCTGTTCATCACCTTGTTGTTTTTCTGCTTTCGCAAGATAATCTGCAACAGATAAATCATAAGGATTCACCAGTGCGGTTACTGGGTTAGCCTCACTAATAGGCTCCGCCCATAATACTTGCTGGGGTTGGCACAGCAGAACTAATAAGATAGCACGTCCTAAGAGACGAATTTTGCGTATATTTTTAACCATAAATTATAGCCCAATGCATATTAGGCCAAGAGGATAAACCATGACAGAAGTCGGAGCAACAGGAGCGCTATATATAGTAGCCACACCGATTGGAAACCAAGAGGATATAAGTAGACGTGCCCTAAATACCCTTGCTGCTGTCGACTTGATCCTTGCCGAAGATACGCGCCATTCTTTGCCATTATTAAGCGCTTTGGGTATAAAGAATAATCTTCGTGCTTTTCATGCCCACAATGAGAGTGATAAAAGCACTCAAATTATCGATTTGTTAATGAAGGGACAATCCATTGCCTTAATCAGTGATGCAGGAACGCCCTTAATTAGTGACCCTGGCTATCCTTTAGTAAAACTCGCCCGGCAAAATAATATTCCGGTAATACCAATCCCAGGTGCCTGTGCCCTCATTACAGCACTTAGTGCCGCAGGCGTTCCTTGCGACTCTTTTCTTTTTCTAGGGTTCTTACCCGCTAAACAGCAAGCCAGACAAAATAAATTAAATGAACTGAAAAATGCCCCTTATACCCTGGTTTTTTATGAGTCAACCCATCGGATATTAGAATGCCTTAACGATCTTGCCCTATGCTATGGCGAAGAATGTGAGCTGGTTTTAGCTAAAGAACTAACCAAAACGTTTGAGCGCTTCCTCTCAGGAACACCAAGGGAAGTAAAAGCTTGGTTAACCAGTGAGGCAGCACACAGTAAAGGCGAGTTTGTAGTAATAGTCCCACCACGTTTAATGAACGATACTAGCGATGAAAATGTGCATATTTTATCGGTTTTGCTAGCAGAACTTCCTTTAAAACAAGCGGTATCTTTAGCGTCCAAATTAACTAAAGCCAATAAAAATGAACTGTATGAACTAGCCTTAAGCTTAAAAAACAAGCCCTAATTGCCCTCTTTGTTTTCTTGAGTAAAAAAATCAAATTGATCAACTTTTGCTCTTCATGTATAATGACCCCACTAAATTTGCTGGAGTGATTATGCCTACTGTTTATAATGCCGCTAATATTCAAGCCTGGAGTACTGAGGCCCTCTCTTTAAATAGCCAAAAACAACACCATCAAGCCATTATTACAGAAAATAATCAGGCCTTAATTCCCTTGCAAAGCCAGCTCCAGCTTTTACAGACTCAAATTAGCACAGTGCAAGGTCAAGTGACCTCTTATGAAATTAGGAATGCGCAAGATAATGCCTTTCATTGGCAACAGTCCCATCACCATGGACACCACCATGGGCACCATCACCATCATCATAGTCCCGGCATCTTACATACTGCCGTAGATATATTTTCTGCGTTTGAATTAGGCCGCTTACGGAACCAATTGAGCGATTTGCAAGCTGATGCCAGACGAATAGAGGCAAGAATGCGCCCCCATCTTCAGCTTATTGAAAACAGTAGCCGTATTATTCAGCAAACTGATAGCCGGCTTAGCTGGTTAAATTACCATAGTAACAATGGGGCGATTTTTTTAAATACGCTAAGTGCTAACCCCAATGAATTAGTGAATCAACTTAAACGAAAGATCACTGCGGCATTTCAAGACTACGATGATAAACACCCACAAGGGTTAAGCCCTCAAGTGCGGATATGCCTATTTAATTTAAAGGAAAGGCTTGCTTATCTTACTCTAACCCCCGAACAAGCCACAATAAATGCCTTGCAAAGGAATTACTTGCATCTTGGTGCCCTCCTCCAAGAGATGCATAACCAGGTGGCAACAGAAGGGCTAAATCAGGAATTTATTCAAGTATTAAACTCCTTATTGGAAGAGACCCACCTCGGTGCAGACTTACCCGATGCGCTGCAAACTCAGCAAAGTAAAGCGGAACATTATAATTACCTACAACAGCAAAATCCCGCTTTGTTTACGGTCTCGCCAGAACGCTTGCTGGTCTTAGAGCAAGAGCGCTATCACTATGAATTCAGCCATCTACAGGAGCGTATTGCACCTAGCAATGCGCTTCAAAATAAAATTAATGCTGCTCTTAAGGTATTAAATGAAGAGCTAAGCGCCAAAAAAGTAAAGAACGAAGTGATTGATTACCATTTTTATAACCGCGTCTTAGCTGACCTTGCTAAGATTTCGGCAAACCCGCATGATAGCAAGGCTATCCAACATTTAGGACGTTTGGCTAATGTCGCAGTTGGCACGCCAAGCTTAGGCAAAAAAATTGCGGGCGTACTCTTAGAAATTTTAGGTATAGCACTTATTGCAGCTAGTGTTACCTGTCTTATTGCTACCTTTGGTGGCAGCTCTTTTGCAAGCAGTTTTGGGGCAGCCTTAGGTCTTAGTTTACTACAGAGCCAAATTACGTTAGGAATTAGCGCCTCCCTAACGGCTTTAGGCGGAGGTGCCTTAAGTTTCTGGGGAGGGATTAAATTTAAAGAAGGACAACGCCAAGGTTTATCAAAAGAATTAGAGAACGTGCACGAGGAAGCGATGCATCCTAGCTTTTCCTAGGCCTAGTTTGCCCCGCGCCAGCGGGGCATCTTAACCAGTATCATTGACTTAAAGCGAGTCAATATTCCATAAGGTCGGTTGATTTACTGGAAATAATTTGAAACTACCCTTAAACAATTTAGGCTTTACTTTCTCTGGATGCCTACCCCTTGTACCAATCTCTGCACTCGTCTTACAAATAAAATAAACCAAAGATACCATTACAAATAAAGGAGCGTAATTATTTTCCCCACCTAATATTAGCTGCTTGTTAGTAGGTCTATTTAAGGCATTAAGCACCTGTTTATCCAAGGGAAGTGAGATAACTTCTAATTTAAAGCTATTGAGCAGGAATTTAAGCGTAGGGATTTTCTCTTTAAGATCCCATTCCAGATAACACCAAAAACCCGCCAAATTGCAATTATTCCAAATAAATTGTGGCGTTTTAACATAAATAGACCATTCCGGCAGGCGATAAAAAAGATGCGGATTAAACTTATTTTTTAATGAATAACGCAATATTTTGGGATATACATCACGTTGAAAGCGATAAATTCCTTGGTTATAGCGCCAAGCGGCAACCGCTGCTAAGATAGCAATCTCTTTAATCTGTTTTGGACTTAGATAGGAATGTCGATATTCCTCTGCCACAATAGCGGCCCATCCGGATTTTGGCAGCAGGCACCATTCCGGCCAATCCGGAATTTGCTCTTTTTCCATCCTAAAATTATCAATTAACTTCCAAGTATTAGGAAACTGTTCAGTTATCAATTTCAAATGATGATAAGGGGACATAGCACTTCCTCCTCTCTAGCGCCCTTTTTTGCAGTGCTGCTTAAAACAGCAATAAACAGGTCAACTAATCAGGCTTTTATATTAATGATAGGTAAGGCCGCATTTTTTGCAATGAGGAAAACCTTTAGCTTTAGCCTAGAAATTATTCAAACAGGAAGCTGGTTAATTTTTCTTTTCAACTCCATAGCAATTTAAATAATTTTTACATACACTGGTTTTGTTTTCCCCAATTTAAGGACTTTGTATGAGCTATTTAAGGATAATTGGTTTATCATCTTCCCTATTGTTTTCTTCTTTACAGGCAGCAACTTTAGGTCAGCTAACGGTTGCCGATCCACTCTTTGGCAGTCGAACCATCGTGTATGAAGAAGCCAACGGCTATGCGGTGACAGAAGGGGATATTCTGCTAGGAAAATTATCGACTCTCAAACGGCAAGGAGCCTCAATCACCCCTAAAGTCGGTGGTTCACGCTGGCCGCACGGGATTATCGCTTATGAGATCCATGAAGATTTACCTTTTATCAACAAATTAGCTATTCTTCAGGCTATTGACCACTGGCAAAAACATAGTTATTTAGAGTTTGTCGAATTAAATTCTAAAAATCGCAATGAGTATCCTGATTATATTTCCTTTATACCGGCACCAGGCACTACTTGTTCTTCTTTCGTAGGCCGACAAAAGGGGAAACAAGAAATTAACTTATCCCCTCGCTGCACGACCATGAATACCGTACACGAAATTGGTCACGCCTTAGGACTATGGCATGAACAATCAAGGGCCGATCGTAATTCCTATGTACGTATTGTTTGGGAAAATATTGATGAAGAGCACAAATATAATTTTGATCAACATTTGACCGATGGTAAAGATTTCGGCGATTACGATTATCAATCCATTATGCATTACCCACCTTATGCCTTTTCTAAAAACGGCCAACAAACCATAATTCCACTCATAGATGGGGTGGAAATAGGCCAACGCAAACAGCTCTCAGAGAAAGATATTGCAGCGATCAAGGCCATGTATCCAGAAAATTAATTAGCATACAACCACCTCGACCTATTGCACTTCCCTTGCCCGGTCGAGGTGAATTACTAGATTGGAGAATAACTCATATACTCCGCCTCTCGCTCTGGCGCAGGCGCCTCTAAAGCTAATTTTTTTGCTTCTTTATGGGCATGATGTTGGTCATGAGCATGCAACAGTTCATAGCCTAGATAAGCGGCGGTTAAAACCAACGCGGCTGGCCAACAAATAGCATAAGAAGTAATCAGCAATAAAGGGGCTATTGTATTTTTAGCCAGGGTGAATACATAATCATTCCGAGCGGTTTCATACTCTTTTAAGGCATGGACTAAATGTGTCCCCGTTAATTGAGCTTGTTCTAAGCGTAAACTTTTATCCTTGTAATTCGCATAAGCCCCAGCAGAAAAATACATGGCAACAGCTACGGTGCAAACAAAATAGGTGGCCGCAATTAATAAAGGAGTACTAATAAGCATTGAGGCAGTAAAGCCGGCCATTAAAATTGCTGCAGCAGCAGCCACGAAGTGGAAGGTCGCTTCTTTGGTTTTCCATTCAAATTCTAATTCGCGCATCTGCTTATTTAACATCTGAAGATGTGCCAAACGTTGAGCCTTACTCATCCCTTTACATTGAGAGGGGTCACTATATTGGGCGATTTCCTCTAAATATTGAGCTTTTTTAGTGAAATATTCTTCTTTAGCCAATTTACATTTATAAAGGGCAATACCGACGTCAAAAGCCAGAAACACGGCAGTGAGGTAACCCGCAATTGGCCCTGGAATCCCCGAAATATGGTTAAAGTTAGTTAAAAAATTTACGGTTGCCCACACCAAATCATTGGCAAAATTACAATGACGCTTATAAAGCTCATGTTTAAATCGTTCAAAACGGGTAGTCGCCTCGGGCTTATGGGTTGTGGGTTGCGTAATAGTTGTTTTAATTTGTTCGGCTGTTAAGCGTAAAGACGTTTTATCCCCTAAAAGCTTTTGCAAAGCGGACAAATCACCACTGAGTTTCAAGGCCTTGCCTTGTTTAGGGACATAATAAAGACTATCATCAACTAAAATGTAGCTAGTACGGTAAGCCTCTATACTCACCGCCCCCGGTAAATGGGCCATTTTCGTGACTTCACAACCGTTTTCAGCACCCTTTTCTAAGTCGGAAGGAAAAAAAGTATGCTTAATTAATAATCCTGCATCAATCATAAAGCGCGCGAGAAAGAATCCCACACTGAAATAATTAATAATGCCGGTCGGAGCCTGGATGGTCGAAATAATTTTATCCACATCTGTATGGGTGCCTAAAATTGCATCCAATTTATCAATAAGTTGCAAATCGCGAGCAGCCGTTAAACCTTGGGTCAAAGTGAGGCGAGTAAAGACCCAATAAATACGGCATAAGTTAGCATAGGCTACATAGTCCCTTATCTGCGACAGGTGATAGGGCGAGCTGGTGAGGTTGCGGTAACTGGCTAAATAAGATTGATATAAAGAATGGATAAAGCCTTCCTCTTCTTTGGTGTCGGCAGCAACTTCTTTGCTGATACGTTTTTTAATTTGTACTTTTAGCCCTTGGTAATGCGCTTCCTTCCCAGGTTGGTTATAGGCACGGTGAAACTGCTCTAACAAAGAGGCGCAATAGTAACAATAAAGCCAAAACTGCTCTTGATGAGCAGGGTCTTTTTGTAAGAGCTGAAACATTTGAGTAAATTCGGTTTCTAATGCCTGTTGATTTTTCAAAAGAAAAGAATAATCAATAGCTTGCACGCGAGCTTCAATGGCAGGAAGGGCGTGTCGGGGATCCTTAAAAGCGGACATTTGTGAGAAAAACTGATGTTTGTCTCTGCGAAAGGCGGCATTTTGACTCGAATAAACCATAATCACAACTCACAAAAATTATACAGTCGTTTACGGTATCATTTGGCCTTGGTTTTGACAATACTTTATGATTTATTTTTTTGCATAATGATTGGTTATGAGCAGCAAAAATACAATTTCGTCTAGCTTAAACAGTACAACGCGGTGTTTGCTCGGCGCTCTCCATCTTAGCCTTGGAAGAATGGACTAATAAACTCGCCCCTGATTCTACAAAACCTAGGATGCGATAAAAGCCGTGCGCGCTTTCTCTTTTTTTATTGGATGAAAGGGCCAATTTATAACAGCCCATTTTTTCCGCCAACTCAAGAGCAAACTCTATCATGAGCTTACCCACTCCCCTTCCCTGTGTTTTGGGGTCCACCATCACATCTTCGATAATTGCCAAATAACTCTCTTGATGCACTATACTGGGCACCATAAGCAAAGCAAAAGTTCCCACAACTTTTTTATCTATCAGGGCTACATAAATTTTATAATGGGGATTAGCGCACATCTTTAGATAAAGCACAGTAGCAGCCTCGGCTGCAAGGACTCGCTCATCCATTCCAGGTTGTTGATATAAGGTCAAGATAGCCTCTAAATCAGACTTGCTCGCTTCGCGTAGAGCAACCCCTTTGTTTACTAAGGAAAAAGCTTTAGTGGGCTTTTCTTTTTTTACCAGCTCCTTTACAAAGCAAAGGCCATGCTGGCTAAAAACGCTTGATTCATCCCTTAATAACTCAGGTGGTAATAATTGTGGGTTAGCAACACATAGTTTATAACAGGCTTTGGCCTGGCAGAGTTGCAGAGCAAAGTTCAATATCGACTTGCAAAGCAGCTCAGTATTAGTTTCGGCGGCAGCAAGCAGCACATCATCGAGCATTGCAGACGGCGCTCCTTCATGGGCTAAATTGTCCATAATTAACACACTGAAACCCGCGACTAACCGGCCATCATTAAACACAACAAAAAACGTATAATTGTTGTATAAATCCATCTGCACCAAGGCATTTTTCGCCTTTGCAAACGATAAGTCTATTCCTGGGGGGCTTGTTTTATTAAGGCTGCTAAATCCTCTTCTTCAGCCTTACTAATCGTGAAAGTCATTTTATCCTTTAATGGCTTATAGAGGCTTTAATATTTTTAATCGATTCCTCTGGGTTATCTACTTCAATAATAATTCGGGTAAAGGAGTTATCTTTTAGATCAATCATAATACTTTTATCACTGTTTTTAACCCCCCAAAAAATCTTTTTTCCATGCTGATAAAAAGTACCTGCCGTGACTAAACCTGGTATATTGACACCCGGGGCACGAATGCCTTTAAAGCAATTATTATATTCACCTTTATACGGTGCCACCGCTACAATATTTTTTAAAGGAATATTGAGTTTATTTTTACAGGTTAAAAAAATATCAATCCCTTTAATAGCAATGAATAAATTAGATTCTTTAACGCTAAGATGCACACTCATTTTTTCTCCTCGATTCAGACTTTTTAGGTACTAACACTGTGGAAAAAACTCGTGCGATGCGCCCTCGTTTAGGTTTTAACTCTAAATAAGGGCTCATCGCTAGGTGTAAATCTCTAGCCATTGCAGCTAGTTCCTCATCGGACAAATAAAGTTGTAAACTGCGATAACCAACCCCATCTCGGGGTAAATCAACAGTACCGCTTTCTAGATAGCGTTGGTAATCATCTAAGAGCGTAGCGACGAACGTTGAAAAATAATTAAAATGCTCTTCTTTACTCGCCTCGGCAAGCAGTTCAAAAGCAATAAGGTTTTTCTGGGGTAGAGCAAATATACGCTCGACCGTACCGCGCACTAAGCGCTCTTCACAAACATAAATTAAATCAGCATCCAATAATTTATTAATATGACGGTAGGCCGTGGCAATCGGCACGTCCGCTAATTCATCCAGCAATTGTGCAATAGAGAGCTTCCTATTTACTAGAGCACGTAAGAGCCGCAAACGAATGGGGTGTAAGACTAATTTGGCATTATCGTTCATTTAATTATTATCATTATCGATAATGATAATGTCAATAATAATTTTAAAAGAAATTGCAGTTTATCCATTGCCTTACTTTGCTTTATCTCAGTAAGATAAAAATCGTGCATCTACTTACTCAATTAAAGGAATTTTTATGAGCAGCCCTAAAGAACCCACAGCCTGTCCCATTAGTCACCTGACTACAAACTTTGGCGCTCCGGTGCCTGATAATCAAAATAGTATGACCGCAGGCCCCCGTGGACCTTTGCTGATGCAAGATGTTTGGCTGCTTGAAAAACTGGCTAATTTGAATCGTGAAACGATTCCTGAACGTCGGATGCATGCAAAAGGCTCGGGTGCATTTGGCACCTTCACTGTAACTCACGATATTTCTCAGTACAGTAAAGCTAAAATTTTTGCCTCTGTTGGCAAGAAAACGGAACTCTTCGCACGTTTTACCACCGTTGCTGGAGAGCGGGGGGCAGCCGATGCTGAGCGCGACATTCGGGGCTTTGCTCTTAAGTTTTATACAGAAGAAGGCAATTGGGACATGGTGGGCAACAACACTCCTGTATTCTTTCTGCGCGATCCGAGAAAATTCCCCGACTTAAATAAAGCCGTAAAAAGAGATCCAAAAACCAACTTGCGAAGTGCGACTAACAACTGGGATTTTTGGACCTTATTGCCGGAAGCGCTTCATCAAGTCACTATAGTGATGAGTGATCGTGGTATTCCCAAAAGTTATCGCCACATGCATGGTTTTAGCTCCCACACTTATAGCTTTATCAATGAAAAAAATGAGCGTTTTTGGGTAAAGATGCATTTCCATACCCAGCAAGGAATCCAAAATCTCAGTGATGCTGAAGCTAAAGAGTTAATAGGTAATGATCGTGAAAGTCATCAACGTGATCTTTTTGACGCGATTGCACGCAAGGAGTTTCCACGCTGGACTATGTATATTCAAGTCATGCCTGAAACTGATGCAGATAACTATCGTTTACACCCTTTTGATCTCACCAAAGTTTGGTATAAAAAAGATTACCCTTTAATTGAAGTTGGAGTGATTGAATTGCACCGCAACCCCGAAAATTTCCATGAAGATGTAGAACAAAGTGCATTTTCACCGAGTAATCTAGTTCCAGGTATCAGTGTAAGTCCCGATAAAATGCTGCAAGCACGGCTGTTTGCCTACAGCGATGCGCACCGCTATCGCTTAGGGGTAAACCATCATCAAATTCCCGTCAATGCGGCGAGATGTCCGGTGCATAGCAATCACCGCGATGGCCAAGGGCGCGTTGATGGTAATTATAGCGGGCTGCCTCACTATGAACCTAATAGTTACCAGCAATGGCAAGAGCAACCACAATTTAAAGAACCGGCGCTTAAAATTAGCGGAAATGGTGATTTTTGGAACTTTCATGACGATGATGCAAACTACTTCGAACAACCTGGGAAGCTCTTTAGGCTCATGAACACTGACCAACAGCAGGCGCTTTTTGAAAACACGGCCCGCGCGATGGGTGATGCGCCAGAATTTATTAAATTCCGCCATATTCGTAATTGTAATGCGGCTGATCCCCAATATGGCGCTGGTGTAGCAAAAGCCTTAGGGTTGAATTTATCACTTGCTCTAAATTCGAAAAATCAGGATCCCGCTTTAGGCAGCCCCGCCCGGCTCCCCGTCTAATCACCAACTACAAGCCCTGGTTAGAAGCTATTGAAGCACTCCTAGTTCTAGCTTAAAGGGATAGGCTAATACAGGATGGCTTATCCCACAGCGTTTTTTCACCCTTGCAAGGAAAGCCTTTTTCTGATGTTCTGTGGGGGCATTTCCTCCTCCCGCAGCCTTTTACCGCTTGGGCTTTGTGCTGCTTGCAAACCCAAGATTTCGATATGTTTTTGCCTTAGAGTCTGGGTGGAGTATTTTTTCCCTATAGTGCCTAAGACATCCTTTGCGATGTTTTCGACTAAATAGGCGCCACAGCTTGCAGAATCGTCTTGGAAGTAATAGGTTTTGTCAGCAAGGCTAACTTGATAGTCAGCGTAAATAGCGTGCACCGCCTCTTTTATAAGGTGAAGCACCCTATCTTTAGCCGCAGAATTCTTTACGCTGTCATAATAGTTGATGCTGACCTCGTCCCCAAGAATACAGAGTTTAACCCCAACCCAATGGGAATTAATACAAATAGGAACAATAAGGTGGGCGGGGTTATTAGGCTCATGATTACCCAAGAAGTTGAGCACATGAGCCTTAAAAGTGCGCTCAGAAGGAGCCTTGCAGTAACTCCAGGCGGCCAGCAGATGAACATTGTTTTTTCGACCAAGTTTATTAGCTAGCAAGGAATGGACCTGTTCCGCACTATAGTAGGCCTGCCTATTAGGCTCACCATTTGCCAACACCAAAGACTCTTCCCGAAAGCCAGCTGACCTGTAGGTCTCTGCAAAAAATGAAGAGGGCGAGCGGGTTAGGGACTGGGAAGAGGGCTGTATTTCCGCTTGCGAGGTGGTCCTAGGCATCATGGATGGCTGCGCACTGGTAGTGCTTATTGGCGCGGCAACTGGGGTTGGCAGGGCAAATTCTTCGCGCAGCTCTTCAGATAAGAGCCGTTCGTTTTGTCCTTCAATCGCCGCACGCTGCTGCCTTAATTTAGGCGTAACCTGGTGGTGGTGCGGGGAATGATGCGCGATTGCTTTATCAAGCAAAAGATATTGTAATTGCGTGAGGGCCTCAACCTCACTCGCAGCCCCTTGCTTCCTTAAAAACAACGCCTCAACGAGCATCAGGCATGCACGATGGTCTTGATAAAAACCAAGGCCTAGCAAGGCTTTAATCATCGGCTTAAGCTCATCTAAAGGCAAATACAAGATAACGGGATTTAAATCATGGTTAATCGCAAATTGATATTGGCAATGTTTACCGCAGGCATGCAGCAAGCGTTCGAAATAAGCATGGGTGGATTGGGAAATCAACCCCTTCAAACTGCTCGCTGGTGTTTTTTGAAGAAAGTGAGTGACCATTTCATTCGCGCCTTGCTTTGTAGTAAACATGGCTCTTGCATTGCGAGCAGAATGGCTCGCTGTCGATAACGAAGCAAAAAACCCCCTATTACCAACTCGCACTGGAGGTATTGCAGACTTGGGTAAATAATTTTTAAGTCCTAAAAGCCGCTCAAGACTGCGCAGATCTTTAGTGGCTATCGCTCTAAAGAGAGCATTTTCACAAGCTCTCTCCCACTCAGGTGAGCGCTCATCTATAACAGGTGCTTGCCTAGGCGTTGGACGAACCGGGAGAATAGAGTAAGTAATCGGCTCCGAGGACTCAAGAGTGATAGCTAATGCACTTTCTTCTTCTGGAGATAATTGGCTACGAGTACAGTCAAGTTCTGCTTGACTTGCACGATCTAATTGCGCATAAGTCAGTGGCAATTTAGCGAGCAAACACTCAAATATTGCGCCATCTAATGAACTCATGTTACGCACATAAACTTGTAGTTTGACTAAAAAGCATTAGAATTCCGCCCTTAATTTTAGGGAGGGAATTAAATGGATATGCTTGATCTTTATAGTGATTATTTGATTTTCCAA
>NZ_RZGQ01000063.1 GCF_003989735.1 Legionella sp. km772
AAATCAAATAATCACTATAAAGATCAAGCATATCCATTTAATTCCCTCCCTAAAATTAAGGGCGGAATTCTAATGCTTTTTAGTCAAACTACAAGTTTATGTGCGTAACATGAGTAATTTAGGACATACGGAGTATCGATTTAGTACTCAAGCCCAACGTCATCAAGGTGAAGTACGTGTTAGTCCTTTATTTAAACGTTGGCTTGCAATTAGCGCAAAACGCACTCCCGCCACGCAGCTCATTAATCATATTTATTTTAATAATCTAGGACTAGATCGTGACCAATTCGATCTTCCAGGAGCTAATGAAAAAGAGCTTACTAGAGCGTTGCATCAATTAGAAGGAGAATCCACTTTAAAAACTGTGGTAATCACCCTACCCGCGAGTCAAGGCTTAATGAATGCCGAAGAGTATAAAATGATCATTGGCGATCTTCCCTATTCTAAAGTATTTCGTGAGTTATTTACGCTTGCAAACTCCGAACACCATCCAAGTGGAGTAGTAGATTTTAAGATTAGCCCTAAAGTACGAACCTTATTATTTGGTAATGAGTCAAACCAAGCGCAGGAGATAAAAAAGTTACTCACCAATAGTTTTTTAAGCATGGGCCTGAAACCTGGAGATTATTTATCCCCTGCCAAAAGACAGTCCGTTTGGTTACACTTCACCAAATTTGAGCTTACTCGTTACATTATCAATAAATTAAAACCAAACAGTTACAATTTCTCTTGCAAAGATGCTATTGATCGGGGAACGGTTTCTTCACTTTATTTTAACCTACATCAATCCTTTAACTTTGGCCAACCTATTAGTAAAGATGAATTCGAACGCGATTTAGATATCGCCGCCGCTAATGTAAAAGGGCGGGGAATGAATTTCCACCGCCGTATTTTATGGAATGCTATCGATTGCTTTGTCAATGCAAATTACCAGGATCTAATTCAAGACCAGAGGAAATCATGGCTCATTTATTGGCGTGATATGAATTGTCCCCATTCAAGAGTTTCACATTTATTACACCTTCGTTTACAACAATATGAACAGCAATTAAAAAAATTATCAAAAACGCAAATTAATACCGACGGGCATCAATTACTAGCGACTGCTAAACAGCTTTATGAACAGAAGGTAAATGGACAAAGGCTGTTATTAGAGGTCATTAGTCGGAGTAGTCAATTTTTATCCGAAAAACCGACTATGGCGTCTATCAATGCCTATAAGAATTTAGCTCAGGAATTAAAAGTTAATCATCCACTTTTACAGATACTTGCAGGTCTAATGCTAGGCTTTCTTGGAGTAATTCTCTTTTCTTTCTCACTGGTTGAACAAGCCCAAGCCAAAATAAACACCGGTTTTTTTGTCGCTGATCGTGATAGGTTACGCAGCTATATTGTGACTATAGCTGAAAAAGAAGAAGCGAATATTAGTGCCGGTTTGTCACCATTGTCACCCGATGTAAACTCCATTACTATTTAAAATAAATTACCTTATCTAAAGCGCTAAGGGAAATTGCCGCTCATTTTTAATTAGACATCCGGAGGGACTATGGTTTTGGCTAATTTTAATGTAGAAGAATGCCTAATTGAACAAATCAAGAATTATATTTGCACGACGAATTGGAATTTTGCGCAACTAAAAGAGCTTGTTTTAGAAAAGAAATCAATAACTGAACTCCTTATTCGGGTGGATGATCGTTTGTCCAAAGCAGAAACCGCTGATCTTGAAAAAATAAAACATAATTTAGAGGCTGAGAGCTATAAAAAACAATGTTCAGAAGATGAGCACGATAAAAAAAGCGAGTTATTAAAAAAGGCAAAAGATGAGCAACTAAAAGTCCGTTATAACCAAGAATTAAAAAAAATTGCAAGTAGCATCAAACAGCAATTAGAAGAACAGCAAGAGTTGATTCAAAAAATGAATCAAACTGCTCTATCACAAATAACCATAGGTCGTTATTCCTCTTATCAGCAAACTAATCAATGGCAATATGCCATCCAACAATATGAAATGAAAATTCATTTTTTAAGCGAAAAGCGAAAAATAATTCATGATAAACTCCAAAAGATAGAAGAGAGGGCTAATTTGTATAAACTGCAAGAACAAGTTCGAAATCAACGAAAACAAGCAGGAGTTGCTTATCAGCATAGCCAACAAAATATTGAGCAATGTCTATCTGACAAAAATCGAGAACTCTTCCACAAAAACTGTGTCATTCATAGCCAAAGTTTAAAAAAGAAAAAGGCTCAACTCAATTCAATTGCTGAACGTATGCATTTCAGCTTATTCCTTCAGCAATTAGCAGAGGAACTTCCTTTAATGCCATTAAACATTCATGAAAAAACGGCCATGCAGGCGATTCTCAAACTTCGCCAAAAACATAGTGAACACACAAGCGATTTAATCCTCTTTCAAGCAAGTCTAGCTAAGAAAAAAAATTTAATTAGCACTTTGTTAGTCCAATTGCACGGATTAAAAGACAAAGTAAGGCTATTAATAAAACAAAGTCCTTCGATAAGCAATGAGGAACTAACTAAGAAAATTAAAACATTATATGACTCTTTAGCAAAAAACAGACCCATACAAAAACGATTAAATGCCTTTTCTCTGCTTTCATTGGGCTTAAGCTGCATACTTTCAATTCCTTTAATACTTGCTTTAAATGGCAGCTTTTCATTTTTTACACCTGTTGTACTTTATTGCCTAGTAGCTATTCCTCCCGCATTATGCTTGCTTTGCACGCTTGGTTTGGCTATTGCCTCTTTAGTCTATTTTTTTAAAATTAAAGAAGCAACGGATGCGATTAAAAACAATAAACTTGATATAAGTTCGAATTTAAAACAAGAAAGCAACAAGGAAGTAGATCTCAAAGAATTAGAATTAATCAGTATACCTACCCTAGAAAAACAAATAAGCAAAGAAGAGCACTTAAGGGATGATTTGCTTAAAACAGTCGAAAAAACCCAGAAGCAATTAAATGACTGTTTAGTTCAAGCTCAAGGAATCGTCCCTAGCTCAAGGGAGCGTTTATCTTTATTTGATAAGAACCATAATGCACCAGAACCTGATTTTGATATCTCTACTCTTCTTACCCCCTAGGTTGCTACTTCGCTTCCCCCTTTTAATTTAAAATTGCTTTAAATCTTCAAATGACTTAAAATGCCGCAAGTTGATCATTTGGAGAAAAATATGCCTCTTTCCAGTTACAATGTACATCAGCAATTAGTAACTCGTATTCAACACTTCCTTACTCATACCAACATCCCCTTTTCTGTTCTGAAATCTTATATTACCGCCCGCAAGCCTCTTGATGAAATTCACGATGCAATTGTAATGGAGCTCAATAAGATAGAAGCGACTGATAAAGAGGAAGCTAAAGCTAACTTAGAACGCAAAGCATTAGAAAACCAGAAGCGTGAAGATCAAAGCAACAGTCAACTAGATGAGCGCAACAGTGATAAAGACGATCTTGAGCGCGTGCGTTTAATTAATGATCGCGCAATTACCATAAGCTTGCAACAACAATTAGAGCTTCAGCTGCGGCTACTTGAACAGCAAATCGCTGTACGCAAAGCTCAGGAAGTGAATACCCACCAACACGGGCATCCCAGTACTACCGGCGGGCAAACTGTTAACGAGCATAGCCATCCCAGTGAATCAGCCCCTCAAACCCAAGGTGCACATGAACATGGACATCCAAGTGAAACTACTGGACGTACCCATGAACATAGACATTCTAGTGAAACAACGAGTCCTACGCATTCCCACCCCAGTTCACAAAGCGCTAAAGCTATATCCCCTGATGTCCTGCAAGCAGACAATATACGTCAACAATTATCTGCTATCGGTTTAAAACTTATCCAAATGAATAGCGCATTAAGCCAAGTGGAAGTTCGAGAACAACAACGAAAAGCACAACGTAGAGAGCGCGAAAAACGATTAGAAGCACAACTCCATCTAGCCCAGCAAAAATCAGGAGTCACTATTGCTGATGCATTAACGTCTTCTAACTATAAAGTATTACAAAGTGACATTAAGGCTGCTCATAACACCCTTAGCGCAAAATGTGCTAGCTTAACCAAGGAAGCACAACAGTCAAACTATCCTAGCTTCATTCAAGAGCTAGAGTCTTCATTAAGCGCCTTGACTTACTCTGCCCCGGAAAAAGAAGCATTGCAAACAATTCTAGCGCTTAGAAAGCAATATCAAACTTATACAGAGCTTGCAGATAGCCTCCAAGATCAACTTAATCGAACCCTTGACGGTATCTCCTTTAGCCAAGACCAGTTACAAAAAGCGAATGCGCGAGTCATTTTGTTAAAACAAACAACTCCCTATTTATTAAGACAAAACAGTGATCTTTCCTTAAAAAATACGCAATTAGCTCAAGCTCAGCTGGAAAATAATCAAAGAAGAGATAAGTTTAGTTTGCCCGCGTGGATTTTAGCAGGGTTAGCTCTAGTAACAAGTATTCCCTTAGTATTAGCACTTAGTGGTGTTCTTGCAGTGAGCTTAACACCCGTTCTATTCTACACTCTACTATCCATAATCCCCGGTCTTTCCTTTGCAACCAGTTTTGGATTGGGAATTACAGCCTTAGTTTATGGCGCTAAAGCCGCTGGGAATGGTCGAGACCTAATAGGCAATGAAAACACCATTAGGTCTAATATCGCTCAAATGGAAAAAAATAACAGCGAGATAACTGAATTACAAAATCAAACCATTCCCAGTTATCTTAAAGCACTTGACGAAAACCGCCAAAACCAAATAGAGCAGAAGGTATTGTTACAAGAAAAAAGATTGCTGGCTCAGGAAGCACTTCATCAAGCAGAATCTATTGAACCAGGAAAAGCTTTACACCACACTACTTCATCGGCATCAAAATGGGATATCCCCCCTTCTTATGATGCAATGAACCGAAATAGCTTTTTTTCCTTGGTCCCCTATCACGCCCATGGAACCATGCCCAAACCTTCAGCCCCTCCAATTGAGTTGATGGAAGACTCCAGCACTTATTCCTATCACTAATACTCTGCACCTATTCTTACTCTCTCCCTGCGAAGGCAGGGGAGACTTCACCGTAAAAAGAAACAATATAATACGGCTCAAAAAAAATTAACTTTGATTGAAAAGATAACCTTTATGAGAGGATCTTTACCAAACTCAGTTGATCATTGGTGATTTTAAGGTCATAGGATTGCTCGGTCGCAGAGCCCCCACCACAACGCCCCTAAATCCTACCTAGAGAGTTTTTAAATAGTACATCAATCCCTGTTAACAGGTTCAAGGACCAATCGAGCGCTTCCCGCTGAAGCGGGAAGCCAAAGGAGGATAGGGTTATTTATAGGTGAATGATGAGGTAGCAGCAACTTTATCTAAGGCCTCTACAGCTTCATTAATACCCTTTTGATGAATTGCAGCACGCGCTTTAGCATACTCAAGGTTTAGGTTTTTTAAAGCCTCTTCAGCTTCCTTCAACTCGAGTGTTTCTTTAGAGGGAGTAAAAAAACCTGGGCCTTTGGCAGCCGCAACACTAGCAGTTACAGCAACTGGGGCAATGGTCTTAGGAGTTGCATTAGTTGCTTGTAGGTTTTCAAGTAATACTACATGTTCAGGAGTCAATGCTACCTTTATCGTAGATGCTAAGGCTAACGTGGCTTGCTTAATGGCTAAAGTTACTTCTTGTGCCGCATGGTAATCAGTTGTGAGCTTCGAGATTTCCTCAACAGGCTTTTTACGCTTTTCAGCCCGACCTACAGCACTTAAAGCCGCTTTTTCAGTTTTTTCTGCGGCAAGAAGACTAAGCTCGCCTCCAAGAAGAAGAAACTCAGGTCTATTCAGCACATGCTTAATCAAATCCATTCTATTTGAGCGGATCAAAGTATGCTGATTCGTCTCACCACTAGAATCTACAAATGTGAAAGCAAGCTTCGGATGAGTTAGAACCTGTTCCATGAAGTCAGTAGAGCCATCGGTAAGACTTGTTCGGTAGGTGCAATATTGCAAAAGGGATTCTTTTGACTCATCCTCAATTGCATTAACCCAATCCGGATTTTCGCGAAGCAGTGCTGTAGCTTCAGAATATTTTTTTGCGCTAACGAGATCAAACAAAGCTTTGGTTGGCATTTACTTTCCTTATAATATACAAAGCGCGGAGTATACAATATTTGCCCAAAAAAGAAAATCTGAGAATCAACTTCTATTAGAAATGGGTGGCAATTCTAGCTCTTGTTCATCAATAATTTCATTTAATTTCTTTTGTATCTTGGTAAATTCTGGATGGATAACGACCAATTCACTTAACTTATCATTAAGCTCCTCAAGAAACTCAAGGGAAACATCATCTTTTTCAGATAAGCCTCTTATTTTTAATGTTATTTTTTGAATTTCTTCTATAGGGCCTTGTGCTTCAGCGGCCATTTTACCAGATTGACTAAGGCTAGTTATTGTCTGTCCTATATCACTTAGGGCACGGCCAACGGGTTTTTCCATACGTAAATCTTGTAAATGCTCCCGTAGTTGCTGTTGGGTGGAGACGAGAGGAATTATGGGAGACGGGGAAACAACGGACTGTTCGAGTGCAGGGCTTGTAGAGGGGATTAAGGGACTTGGATTTGATTCTGAATTTTGCTCAATTTCCGGCGTAGAAGGCTTTGATAATTCTAATTCATCACTTTGGTATTCGGCCTCCTGCTCCATTATTTCATGGTGTAAAGGTGCCATAACCTTTTCCGATAAAAGATAATTTATCTGATGTAATTCTTTATGAAGTTCATTTTCAATAGCCTGTACGCTAGCAAAATCCTGATTCCCTTGCAGCGCAGTTTTCAAGCGTTCCAAGCTCGCAACAGACTGTTCGAAAGCGATGCGATCTTCTGCAGAAAGTTTTACCCCTCCTTGCGCATGCACCAATTTTATAATCGAGTTATCTATTTTTTCGACCAATTTCGCTATAGCCGCTGCTTTTTTCGTTTCTATCTGGGCAATAAGAATCTTACTTTGCTCTTCATAAGCCTTATCAAGCTGTCTGAGCTCTTCTTGCTCTTGTTGAACGGACTCATCGTGCTTATGTAGAATTATAGCAATCTCTTTACTTTGTGCTTTGGGATGGTGATGTAACTCATGGAGAACAGCTTGAATGTCTTTTTTTAATGATTGACATTCTTGTTCATATTTTTGCATAGCTACTAGACTATGCGGGTGCTTTGAATGATGGGGCTTTGCGTTTAGCAAATGTTCTCTTCGCGCATGCGCTCTCTCCCGCTGGTTTTCTAAATGTTGGATTAAGTCAGTATTTTCATTTGCTTGGTTACGTAGATGTTCTATTACACCATCTAAATGATTGATGTGGGCATTAGCTGCTTTTAGATGAACTGCCGCACGTTCTTGGTGATAGTTAAAGCTAACTCTTTGTAACTCGCGCTCATAATGTGCCCATTGCTCCATCTCGGACGCATGAGTTTTGGGGTGGGTCCACTGAAAGGATGAATTATTAGCTTGCGCTAGAGATTGGTTATGCAGTTCTTGTGTTTTCGCTTGAGCATATTCCGTCCATTCATTGATTACCCGTTTTTTATTTTTGTCTGCTTGCTCCACATCGTCTAAAAAAGCTTGCCATTGCGCTTTTAGATGGGGATCTTCGAATAAAGCCCGCAGTAAATGATATTGCTGCGTCACTTTAAAACGGAAAACAGGGTCCTTATCAAATAAATCTAGAAAAGCAAGGTATTCTTCTTTATTTTGTTGCTCCCGCTCCCTAATTGATTTTCGAGCATGAAGTTGTTCTTTAATGGCAGTAGCTCGGGCATGTAAACTTGGGGTTCGTTCCAAGTCATCCAAGGAATAGAATCGAACTGAGCGAGTTGCTTTATCGAATAACTCCTTTAATGAATGAGGTTTCATGCGCCAAAACTTCCATGCTAACCATGTTCCTTATATTATAGAATAAAAAAACAATATGGTTTTTATTAAACCATATCAGTCCTAAAGTTAATCAAACCAGGGTGCAAAATAATCAAACCCTCTTTGTTTGTTTCATTTTGATTAACATATAGCTTAAAACCAATACAACAGCTGTAATACCCACTGCGAGGATAGGCCTTGTAGCAAACCAAGCTATCGAAGTAGCAATAACCCAAACAGCCAAACCAAGAACAAATCCTATAAACCCCGTACCGAACCCCACAATACTGCCCAAAAAGGGTAATACGTCCGCTAAGGCTACTAAAGGTCCCAATAGAAGGGAGAAACCAATAACAAGCATTAATAAGGAGACTCCTCGAAGTATCCAGGCCAACATTTTATTTTCATCGAGAGCATTTCTAATCATTTGTATGGAAGAGACTGTTCCTGTAGTTAAGAGCATAATTGATTCTCCCGCAGGTGCTAAATAAGGCTGTATAGTAGTACCTGATTGCTGGGCAATAATGCTCACATCTTGCGGATAGACAACGGTGCTCGTAATTTTTAAATCACCTAATTGTGGATTTTGCGGATCGGCCCCAACATAAAGTTGATTGTTGACCAATTCTACTGGTTTATTGAGCTTTGCTTTTAATTTATCTTTATTAGCCTCGGTTAATTCTATCGGCTTACTGACATCAATTTCGCTAAGCAAGGAGCGGGGTAAGATAAAATCGCCTACCGTGACTTTCTCTGCGTATTGAGACCGAGACTCTACGGGCATAGAGGTGGGATTTTGATGCCCTTCTTGGTCTTTAAAATTAGAACTATCGATTAAATTATCTGACCAGGTTTTTGTGTAATTATAGGTCTTAATTTGTTTTTCACTTCCTCCCATTTGCGATTGAGTCTCTGTTTTAACATGTTCTTCCCACTGATACATTTCTACTTTACGGTCAAGATTAATCGCATTGACATCAACCCCCAAAGTGCTATCGATTAATTTATCCGTGGTGGTCGCAAGTCCGGTAAAATAAACCACTTTAGAATTATTTTGGGGATTAATGGGCGAGTTAGGTACAGTCACTAAGATTTTTTGCGCCTCTTGTAAAGACTCTGCCATGTGTAAACTATGCTTCTCATTCCAAAAAATTAAGATAATCGCAGCAATTATCAATACAATACCCACGCCAATGCCTAGAAAAGCATTCTTAATCCGAGTTCCCCAGGAGATGGTAGTTATCTCCTCTTATTTTGGCTCCTATTCAAATAATAGTTCAAATTTAAAATTTTTTGTAAATATTTCGCTCATATAATTCTATACTTTACATAAGCGCTTAATTGACGACTCATCCTAGTTAATATATTGTTTATTCTTTAGTTTTAGGGCTGAAAGCATGCTGAAGTCATATAAAGAGCTAATCCATACAATAAAGTCATATCAGGAAAAGATGGTAAATGATCTTCACCATTTTTGTGAAATAAACTCAGGCACCACCAATCTTAGCGGTCTTGCTTTAATGGCAAAAGCTTTAGAATACGCCTATCAACCTCTCGCTGATAGTATCCAGTTAAAAAAATTAACCCCCTTGTCGTTAATTAATATGCAAGGAAGCACTTCTGTACATCATTATGGTGATGCATTGTTAATTAGCAAAAGACCTGAATTAAAACGCCGCATTTTGTTAAGTGGACATATGGATACCGTCTACGCGGCGACTAACCCCTTTCAAAAACTGACTTACATTAATGCTAATTATGTTAATGGTCCGGGGGTTGCCGATATGAAGGGAGGTTTAATTGTGATGTTGTATGCACTGATGGCATTCGAACAAACCGAGCATGCCTCCAAATTAGGTTGGGATGTATTTATCAACTCCGATGAAGAAATAGGTTCTTTAGCATCAAAAAGCTTACTGGATGAATTAGGACCTAATTATAACGTAGCTTTAGTTTATGAACCTGCGATGACACCAACTGGAACCTTAGCAAAAAACCGCAAAGGCAGTGGTAAGTTAACTATAGTCTCACAGGGAAAAGCTGCCCATGCTGGACGTGCTTTTGATGAAGGCAGAAATGCTATTTGTTATTTAGCCGAAGCGATTACTGCCATTCATGCCTTAAATGGTCAACGAGATGGCGTGACTATTAATGTCGGTAAGATCGCTGGAGGCGAAGCTCTAAATGTGGTTCCAGACAAAGCAGTAGCTCAATTGGATATACGTATTGCTAAAGCAGAAGATGAATTGTGGGTAAGAGAGCACTTAGATGGAATTATTAGCCACTTAAGGCGTAACGATTATGCTCTAACCGTGCATGGGGAATTTAGTAGACCCGTCAAACGAGTCGGCCCAGGCACAGAACGCCTTTTTGCTCGTTTACAAGCCTTAAGTACCGAATTAGGTATAACCTTAGATTGGAAAGACAGTGGGGGTTGCTGTGATGGAAATAACTTAGCACAACATGGATTAGCAGTACTGGATACCTTGGGTGTTAGAGGTGGAGCTATTCATAGCGCCGATGAATATATTTTATTAGATAGTTTATCGGAGCGCGCATCATTAAGTGCCCTACTTTTAATGGATCTCGCCCAAGGCGGACTTGAGGATTTAAAAAAATGATGTTATTTCGCTGCGCTCTTGAATCAGATATTGAACAAATTAATTTTTTAGCAAAAAATAGTGGCGTCGGTATGACCACCTTACCAAAAAATAAAAAATTACTAATCAAACGGATATTATGGTCTACTAAATCCTATCAAAAAGAGGTACAACAACCCGACGACGAATATTATTTGTTTGTACTAGAAGATTTGCAAACCAACAAAATAGTGGGCACCTCTGCTATAGAAGCGCGTATTGGTTATCGGGTTCCCTTCTACTCCTACAAAGTGTCTAAAAGAACCAGAATTTGTCATTCGTTAAAGATAAAAAGCGACTATAACGTATTAAGTTTAGTTAATGATAATCAAGGTCATAGCGAAATATGCACCCTATTTTTAATGCCAGAATACCGCAAAAATAATAATGGCTTACTTTTATCAAAAGCTCGTTTTCTTTTTATGGCACATGCACCACATCGTTTTGCGCCTACAGTCATCGCTGAATTACGAGGTGTTAGTGACGAAAAAGGACAATCCCCTTTTTGGACTCATGTCGGTGAACATTTTTTTCATATGCCTTTTGCAAAAGCGGATGCGCTTACTCTTGCTACCAATAAGCAATTCATTGCGGATCTCATGCCAAGAAACCCCATTTATGTGTCCCTTCTTCCAAAAGAAGCGCAAGATGCGATAGGCAAGCCGCATCCCTCGGCAGTGCCAGCCATGAATATTCTATTGAAAGAAGGCTTTCGTTATAATAAATACATTGATATTTTTGATGCTGGACCTACGATAGAGGCGCCCTTAAGTGAAATCAAAACCATTGAAAATAGCCGCGTCATGGTCATTAAAAATATTTGTGATGAGGTAAGCAATCACCATTTTTTATTAGCTAATAACCTATTAAACTTTCGCGCCACCACTGGGAAGGCTTTACTCAATATAGAACAAAATACTTGTACAATAAGCAAAGAAACAGCCGATTTATTAAAAGTACAATGTGGAGATGAACTAAGGATAGGCCCCCTACAAACTCAGGCGCCCTCTTTAATTGCTTAAGGAATAAGAATGTCAACGGTCATAACAAGTAGTGGACAATACATTAATGGTCTCTGGTTAAAAGGCAAGGGCACTGTTCTCGAGTCTATTAATCCAGCCTATGGTAACTTGCTTTGGCAAGGTCATGCGGCGACTCAAGACGAAATTTACGCCGCTTACGATGCTGCCCACAAAGCACTACCTCTTTGGTCTGGTCTGAGCTTTGAGGAACGCTGCCGTTACGTTAAAGAATTTGCGCAGCAAGTAGAAAAAAATAAAACCCTATTAACCCAACTTATTTCTTTGGAAACTGGCAAACCCTTGTGGGAATCGCAAACCGAGGTTAGCGCAGTTATCGGCAAAATTAATCTTTCCATTCAAGCTTATCAGGAAAGAACATGGCCTAAAGAAAATCAAACAGCGGAAGCTAAGGCCTGCCTGCGTTATAAACCACATGGGGTGGTTGTGGTATTAGGGGCCTTTAATTTTCCGGCACATTTGAGTAATGGTCATATTGTCCCTGCTCTTTTAGCGGGAAATACCGTCCTTTATAAACCCAGTGAACAAACACCGGCAGTGGCAGAGTTTATCATTAACTGTTGGCATAATAGCGGGCTTCCTGGTGGCGTTATTAATTGTCTCCAAGGGGATGCTTCTTGTGGGAAAACCTTATTAAACCAAAACATTCAAGGTGTTTATTTTACCGGCAGTTACAGTACTGGCCTACGTATTCATCAACATTTTAGTACTAGACCAGAAGTGATTTTGGCATTAGAAATGGGAGGAAACAATCCCTTAGTCATCGATGAATTACAGGATATTGATGCAGCGGTGTACCATACCTTGCTCTCCTCTTTTATGACTGCAGGCCAACGTTGTACCTGTGCGCGTCGAGTCATTGTTCCAAAATCCGCTTTAGGCGATGAGTTCATAGACCGCTTGGTACATGCAAGTCAAACCTTAATTGCAGCCCCTTTTGATAACAAACCTGAACCCTTCATGGGGCCTGTGATTAGTTATACCCAAGCATTAAAACATTTACATGCGCAAAAATCGCTCATTGAATTAGGTGGGGAAGCTTTATTAACAATGAATTTAATTACCGATTATACCGGCTTATTATCTCCAGGAATTATTGATATGAGTAAAGCCATCAATGTACCGGATGAAGAAATTTTTGCACCCTTAATACAAATCTATCGTTATCAGGACTTTGATGAGGCCCTTCATCTTGCTAATAATACTAAATATGGTTTATCCGCTGGTCTATTGGGTGATAATGAAGAGCATTATCAACAATTCTATCGAGAAATCCATGCGGGACTAATCAATTGGAACCGCCCCACTACGGGTGCAGCGAGCGCTCTTCCTTTTGGCGGTGTGGGCTGTAGCGGCAATCATCGACCCAGTGCCTATTTTGCAGCAGATTATTGTGCTTACCCTATTGCTAGTATGGAGCAAACGATATTAAGTAAACCTGAACAGTTACTGCCAGGTTTAAGCTTGGATAATACAAAATGAATGTTTATGAACTTAATATGGATGGACTAGTTGGCCCTACCCATAATTATGCAGGATTAGCCGCAGGAAATGTAGCATCTATTAGTAACGCGCTAAGTAATTCAAACCCACAAGCTGCGGCCTTGCAAGGCCTTGAAAAAATGCGCTTGCTATTTAATATGGGCTTGAAACAAGGGGTGCTTCCTCCTCATCAACGCCCCAATTTGCACTTATTAGATCAATTAGGCTTTCATGGCACACCCGAGGAACAAATCCGCAAAGCATTTAAAACCGCCCCTGAATTACTCAATGCCTGTTATTCTGCCTCTAGCATGTGGACAGCGAACGCGGCTACTGTATCAGCCAGTAAAGATACTAAAGATCAGCGTGTTCACTTTACTGCAGCTAATTTAGTGTCTAATTTACATCGGCATCATGAAGCTGATTTTTCTTCTCATTTACTCGCGACTATTTTCGCTGACCCTCAACATTTTCATCACCATTTAGTACTACCTAAATCGTCTATTACCAGTGATGAAGGCGCAGCCAATCATAATCGTTTCGCAATGAGTCATAAAGAGGACGGGATTAACCTTTTTATCTATGGCAAAAAGGCGATGAAAGCCCATAGCCCTGGACCTAGAGTCTATCCCGCTCGCCAAACCAGAGAAGCGTGCGAAGCAATCGCTCGTAATCACCTTCTTGACCCTAATAAGGTGGTTTTTGCTTGCCAAAATCCTGATGCGATTGACAAAGGAGTTTTTCATAATGATGTAATTTCAGTGGCTAACGAATACGTCTATCTTATTCATGAGCAAGCCTTACATGAACAAAAAAAAGTATTGAATGAATTAAAGGAAAAAGCGTCGTTTCCCTTAACAATTATCGAAATAAAAAGCCAACAGCTTAGTATTGAGGAGGCTGTAGAAACCTACTTATTCAATTCGCAGCTCATTACGCTTCCCAATAAACAGACCATGATTTTAGTCGCACCTATTGAATGCCAAAATAATGAGCGGATAAAGAATTGTATTGATGATTTGATTACTGATAGCAGTAATCCTATTGCGTCCGTTTACCATTTAGATTTAAAGCAAAGCATGCGTAATGGTGGAGGCCCTGCCTGTCTGCGTCTTCGTATTCCCTTAAATGAAAATGAACTTGCAGCAATGCATCAAGAAGTGTTAATTAATAATCAATTAATAGATCGTTTAGAGCAGTGGGTGCTCAAACATTATCGTACGGAATTAAAATTAACCGATCTAATGGATCCTCAGCTTATTGATGAAGTGTTTTTTGCTTTAGATGAATTAACTCAAATTTTAAAATTAGGGTCTATCTATCCTTTTCAGCGTGAATTGATTTAATGAGATGGTTTATCAAGTTCGGTAAATGCATTCACACCTCTGCTTCAGGTTATAAGGTCTACGATGCATTTATGTACCGTTGGCTAACTTTAGACAGTAATGTACTACAAACCATTATAAATAAATTCCTCCCTAAAAGCCCCGTTTTATATTACATTCCAGCTCTGAGTTTAATGGCACGAACCTTTCCCGATGATTCTTGTGTATTAGGGCTCGGTGGGGCTGGTTTAATACATAAACTTGCCGCTCTACCTTCCACTATTACGGTGGTAGAGATTAGCAGTGAAATTATTACCATCGCCAAAAAATATTTCATGATTGATACCCTAAGTAATTTAAAACTTATTCATCAACCAGCTGAAATCTATTTAGCACAAACCCATCAACAATTTGGCCATCTGATGGTTGATCTTTATGATGCCCATTCATTTCCGGAACAATGCAATAATAGTCATTTTTTTCTCCAATGCAAAAGAGCCTTAAAACCCAATGGCTTTCTAGCAGTTAACTTGGCTAATTCCAAAGAGCAATATGCTATTTTTCAATTAATCAAAGAACATTTTGCTCATACTCTAGTAATTCCCATTAAGAAATGTGCCAATATGGTAATTATTGCTTCAAATCATCAACGCAAAGAGGATTTCTTTGCGGCAGTTCAGCAGAACAAAGAGATAAAAAAAATATCGTTAATGAGTTATTGGAGCTATGTAGCAGATTATTAACTTAAAAGGGCAAATTAAGAGCATATTGCATAAACATAAAAACAATTTATAATGCCTAATTTTTAATCATAAAGCCTGGTTTATGCCTTTTACCCATTTAAAGCAACTTGCCGAAGACTCCTATAAATTAAACCCAATAGACAGTAGATGTTCTTTTTTCATTCGTCCTGGAAGACCTATAATTTTAAGGTTTAATAATATAATGATACCCGGGGTTGCAAGCAGCGCCATTCGTAATTATTTAAAAAAATATTTACCTCATCTTATTAATAAAGACGTTCGAGTAGGAGCTGGGACCTATCAAGTGGAGCTAAATGAGGCGGATGCACTAAGTTTAATGCAAAAACTCGAGGCCGAAGCACTGTTATCAGAATCTACCACATCTCCTCCGCTTAAGAAAAAAAGAACCGAATCCTTAACTCCGACCACCGTAGACCCCAGCTCCTTCCGTAATATTGGGAATACAGTCGTTATAGCTTTGGAAATGATGAGAACTGACAGTATAGCGCTCCGTGAATATGAAAATTTAAGTGCTAGTAAGAAAATACAGTTAATAAGCGAGCGTATTGAAGTTATTTGTAAGCAACTAAGCCGGCAATTTCCCAATGACTTATGGATAATTGGATGGCGGGAATACGGTATCACCGAAGCTCAATCTCGTTTTATCTCCGAAGAGACTTTGGCTTATTTTAAAGAATCCATGCTTCGTTTAACTACAACCTATCCTAATTTAGCTATTCTTGCAGGAACAGTGGCCGTTAAACGACATTTTGCCCATGCAAAATATCAAGAAAGATTACCTAAAATTTTAGAGGAATATGCCAACCTTGATGAGCTTCGTGCAAATGAAGGTGATGCCTCTTCAATTAGAAGACAGAAAGAGGGGATATTGGAACTAGAAAAACAGCGAACCGCTACACACTCCACCTCAGGAGTTGATGTAATCAGTAACTCATGTTACGCACATAAACTTGTAGTTTGACTAAAAAGCATTAGAATTCCGCCCTTAATTTTAGGGAGGGAATTAAATGGATATGCTTGATCTTTATAGTGATTATTTGATTT